>DATGRZ010000098.1:0-4740 GCA_035303065.1 Ruania sp. | reverse complement strand
GCGGCTGCTGCTCGGGGACGTGGGGGTGCCGCTGCCCAGGCTCGCGGCCCTGGTCACCGGCATCGCTGACATCTCCACCGAGCACCAGGTGCCGATCAGCGTGATCGCCCACGCCGGCGACGGCAACACCCACCCACTGGTGGTCGTGGACCCCGAGGACGCCGCGATGGCCGCCCGCGCCGAGGTCGCCTACGGCCAGGTGATGGACCTGGCCATCGCCCTGGGCGGCACCATCACCGGCGAGCACGGGGTAGGCCGCACCAAGAAGGCCTGGTTGCCCGACTACGTGGGTGCGGACGTGGTCGCGCTGAACCGTAAGATCAAGGACGCCCTCGATCCGCGCGGGCTGCTCAACCCCGGCGCGATCTTCTGACGTGCGCGGCCGTGCTGATCGACTCTCTCACCCGGACCCCGCGGACCGCGATCAGACCTGCTGCGCCCGCGCCGCGGCCCGGATCTGGAACCGGCGTCCGGTGATCGTGGTCGGTTCGATGCGCACCACATGGGGTTTGGAGCTGCCCTCCCACGGAGTGACCGGCAGGTCCATCGCCTCCAGCACCTCGTGCAGCATCCGCACCTGCCGGGCCTTCCCGGTCACCACCACGCTCCAGGCGATCCCGGTCTGCAGGTCGTAGCCGTCAACCTCGTAGGCGACCATCTGGCCGGTGGCCGCAGCGAGCTTCATCCCGGCTCCGGTGCGGAACACGATCGTGCCTCGATCGACGACGTGGTTCACCGGGAAGATCGCCGGCTCACCGTCGATCACCACCGCCAGGCGGCCCACCGGGGCTGACCGCAACAGCTCCAGCGACTGGTGGACGGCCAGGTGCTCAGTCTGGTGCTGGTGCCCGGCCAGGTGCTGGTGCCCGGTCTCGTGGTCAGTAGCCATGGGACCAGCCTGGCTGCCCACCTGCCGCGCGATAAGGGTCTTAGGTCCCGGCACCCGCACCCGGGGCATGACCGCCGACCGGTGCCCGGGGACTGCCCAGCCCGAGCTTGATCAGGATCGCCGAGATGCAGCCACGCACCTCCTGCTCCGCCAGCAAGAGTTGCTCGGAGATCTCCAGGTTCGTCAGCCCGTGGGCGATGTGCTCGAGCACGCCTCGTTCCGCCGGGGTGAGCCGGGCCAGGGCGCGATCCGGCGGGAACGGGTCGCTCCACGCCCGCTGGAGCTGCTGCACCCGACCGGGAGGCAGCAGATCGGCGCCGGAGGCCACCGCGTGCACCGCTTCGTTCAGACCGATGGCCCTGATCCCCTTGAGCAGATAGCCCGAGGCGCCGGCGAGCACCGCGGCAGCCAGCGCCTCCTGGTCGTCGGCCGAGGTCAGCAGCAGGGCCCGAGAGCCGGAGCAGGCCGATCGCAGCTCGCGGCACACCTCGATCCCAGACCCGTCCGGCAGCCGCACATCGAGCACCGCCACGTCCGGGCAGAGGCCCGGCAGCAGATGCCGGGCGGCGGCAGCCGTGCCGCTCTCCCCCACCACCTGCAACCCGCCGTCAGACTCGAGCAGCTCACGCACACCGCGACGGACGATCTGATGATCGTCCAGCAGGAACACCCGGATGGTCATGCCACCAGAATCCGGCTCCTCGGCCGGGATAGATAGGGACCTTCATCCCATCAGTCATCCCATGACTCATCCCATCATTGCCGCCGACCCTCACAACGGCACCCACCACACCAGCCTGGTCCCGCCACCGGAGGCGGGCACTGTGCGGAGCTCGCCGCCGCGGGCGGCCGCCCGGTCCTGGAGGTTCTGCAGCCCGCTGCGGCGCAGCACATCCGGGTCGATGCCGTTGCCGTCATCGACCACGTTCACCTCCAGCCGGTCCGCGGTGCGCCGCACGGTCAACCGGGCGCTGCCGGCGTCCGCGTGCCGGGCGATGTTCGCCAGGCTCTCCCGGGTGACGGCCAGCAGGTCCGAGGCGACCTCGGCCGCCACTTCGTCGACCTGCCCGATCAGCTGGAGGGTCGGGCGGAACCCGAGCGCCTCCTCCGCAGTGGTCACCAGCATCTGCAACGCCTGGGAGAGCCCGTGCGGACCGCTGACACCGCGCAGCTCGAAGATCGTGCGGCGGATGTCCTTGATCGCCTCGTCCAGCTCGTCGACCGCTTCCTCCAGCCGCTGCCGCACCACTGGGTGCACCGCCAGAAGCGAAGCCGCTTGCAGCGACAGGCCGGTCGCGAACACCCGCTGGATCACATGGTCGTGCATGTCCCGGGCGATCCGGTCCCGCTCCTCCAGCAGCCCCAGGCGAGTGCGGTCCAACCGAGCCCGGGAGGCCGACAGCGCGGTCGCCGTCTGGTTCGCCAGCTCGGTGACCAGTCCCAACAGGTCTGCCTCGTCGGCGTCCACCCCGGCACCCCAGCCCAGGGCCAGCACGCCCAGGTCGTCCGCGGCGGTCTGCAGCGGCGCCAGGATGACCGCCTCGCCCGGGGAACCGGTGAGGAGCGCACACGCCTCCGCCGCCAGCCGGGAGGCGGTAGTCGAGTCGGACCAGCAGGCCGTTCCGGAGCGGATCAGCTCCGACCATCCGGCACTGTGCAGCCGCTGCCCACGCCCACCGCCGGGGTGGTCGGCGACCACCTCGAGCTCGCCGTCCTCGTCGTACAGGGCGATCAGCCCTGCGGCGGCCCGGGTGTGCCCGCACGCCTGCGCCAGCAACGAGCCAGTCGCCCGTGCCTCCGGGATGCCGTTGAGGAGCTGTCGGGTCATCTCCCCCACGAGCTGGGCACAGGCGCGCTGCCGGCGGGAGTGGTCGTAGGCGCGCGCGTGCTCGATGGCGAGGCCAGCCGCGACCGCCAACGCCACCAGGATGCGTTCGTCTTCCTCGGAGAACGCCTCCCCGGATCGCTTCTCGGCGAGGTAGAGGTTGCCGAAGACGGTCTCGTGCACCCGGACCGGGACTCCGATGAACGTCCGCATCGGCGGGTGGTTCGGTGGCACGCCGCAGGACTCCGGGTGGCTCGGCAGGTCGGCGATCCGCAACGGGCGCGGATCTCGCATCAGCAGACCGACCACACCGCGGCCGTGCGGCTCCTGGCCGATCGCGGCCCACTCCTCGTCACTGATGCCGTGGGTGACGAACTCCCCCAGCTGGCCACCACCGTGACCGAGCACGCCCAGCGCCCCGTACTGCGCATCCACCAGATCGCACGCCGAGCGCACGATCCGGGACAGCACCTCGGACAGCTCCAGGTCGGCGGTCACCGCCAGCACCGCACTGAGCAGGGCGGACACACGGCGGGCAGCCTCAGCCGGCACACCGGTACGCACGCAGAGCTCGCTGATCAGCCCGTCCACATCCGGGGCGTCAGCCTGCGCTGCTGACTGGCGCCCACCATCCTGTTGACCGGTTTCCATACCCGCACACCTCACGAGGGAACCGAACGATCACGCGAGTGACGTGCCCTCATCGTAGGTGAAGGGCGCCCGCAGCGCCGGCAAAAGCTCAGCCTCCTACCCTCAGCGGGTGAGCACCGAGGCGGTCATCATCCGCAGCGGCGCCTCCCGGGCGAACAGGTGGGCCAGGTCCCGGGTGAGGATGGTGCCCGGCCGGCCGTGGCGACGCCTGGCCATGGCGAGCGAGATGAGCACGGAGGCTGCGCCGTCATCGGCAAGGATCGCATCCAGCAGTGCCCGGTCCGCCAGGGACAGCACCGCCTCGCACCCGGGTGCGGCCTGCAGCAGTGCGCGGGCCACCTCGGCCAGGTCGGCGCGTTCGGCATCTGTCCAGGTCTCCGGGTCGGGCCGGTGGTAGACGGCACCGAACAGGTGGATGCGCAGGTACTTCACCACCGCTGCGCGGCGCTGGACCAGGTCCAGCCGGGTGAACCAGTGCTGGCGCAGCAGCCGGGTGAGGAACGTCAGCTCCTCGGCCACCGGGCGGGGGGCGTAGGTGATCCGGTCGCTGGCGTCCTCACCGATCACGTACGCCGGCCCGCGCCGGTCGAAGGCCACCGTGGCCTGGAACCAGAGCCGGGTGACGAAACCGACGTCGTCACCGGTGGCCACCGCCTCGTCCAGACGCAGCCCGAGCCGGGCGATCGTGGCCGTGGCGACCAGGCCGAGCGGGGCGGAGCGGTAGCAGAGCCGGTCCTTCACCCCGTCCAGGTCCCTGCGCCGCCAGGGCCGGGTCGGTGGGGTGGGCACCGCCCGACCGTCACGCTCCAGCCGGGCGATCACCGCCTCGGCGCCGGTGTGCTGGGCCAGCCAGTACCAGGAGGAGATCGCCCCGGGCTGCAGCGTGTCGTCCGAGCCCATGATGGCCACGTACTCCCCCGTCGCGGCCTCGATACCGGCGTTGAACGGGCCAGCGGGGCGGCGCTTGCCGTCGTGGTGCTCCAGCCAGCGCACCTGCTCGCGGTGTGCAGGGTCCACCTGGCTGCGGATCTGCGCGGCGTCGATGTTGTGGCAGACCACGGTCAGCCGGGTGCCCTCACCGTTGTGGTCGAGCACGGAGCGCACCGCGCGAGCGATCGGCCGGTCCGGGGTGTGCACGGCGATCACCACGTCCACCCCGGGGCGGGCCTGCTCCTCCGGGAGCGGGTCAGCCACGGCGGGCGACCCGCGCGTAGACGTCCGCGTACTGCGCGGCCACCTGGTCCGCGGCGAACCGGTCACCGATCGTGGCCGCCACGTCGGAGGCGTTCAGGTGCCGGGTACGGCGCTCGACGGCGGAGATCGCCTCCGCGTACGCCTCCGGTTCCTGTTCGCTCACCAGGGCGCCCACCCGGGG
>DATGRZ010000097.1:0-7420 GCA_035303065.1 Ruania sp. | reverse complement strand
GTCAGGCAACCGCACCAGAGTACTGCACCGGCGGCGCCGGGCTCAAACCGATGCACCGGCAACCACGTGAGACAGCGCACATGTCGCGCGAGGCAGCGCACACCCCGTGGCGATCCTGCCACCGGCCTGTCGGTGCCCCCGGATAGCATCGGAGACCGTGGCACACACATCGGAGGACGAGGTCTGGGGCGGGGACAAGCGTGCCCTGATCCACCTGGTCGGCGAGCGCGGCGCGAAGAAGCTCCAGCAGCTCGACATCCACAGCCCCCAGGACCTGCTCCGGCACTACCCGCGCAAGTACTTCCACCGCGGCCGGTACACCCGGTTGCGGGACCTGGTCTCCGGTGAGCACGCCACGGTGATGGCCCAGGTGCTCGGTGTGGAGGACTTCAGGTCCAAGAAGCGGCCGCTGCACGTGATCAAGGTGTCCATCACCGACGGTGACACTGTGGTGCCGTTGACCTTCTTCGCGCGCCGTGCCTACCTGGTCGAGTACTTCAAGAAGCGGTTCCGGCCGGGCACGTCGGCGATGTTCTCCGGGCAGGTGACCTACTACAAGGGGGACCTACAGCTCATCCACCCGGACTACGAACCGCTGCCGCAGGCGATGGACGAGGAGGAGGCGGCCCGCCGGGCCGCCCGACCGGTACCGGTCTACCCGGCCACCGCCAAGCTGCCCACCTGGAAGATCTCCGAGATGGTGCGCCTGGCCCTGGAGCCGCTGCAGCCCAGCGAGGTGGCCGACGTGCTCCCGGCCGAGGTGCGCGAACGGCGGGAGCTGCCCGGGACCATGGCTGCCCTGCACATGATCCACCAGCCGGCGAGCGACCTGGACTGGCAGGCCGCCCGCCGCCGGTTCGCCTACGAGGAGGCCTTCCTGCTGCAGACCGCGCTGGCCCGCCGCCGCGCGGAGATCGCCGCCAGGGAGGCCACGCCGCGTCCGGGCCGCCCGGAGGGCCTGCTCGCCGCGCTGGACGCCCAGCTGCCGTTCACGCTCACCGAGGGCCAGCGCCAGGTCAGTGCGCAGATCGCCGCAGACCTGGCCGGTGGCAGCCCGATGCAGCGGCTGCTGCAGGGGGAGGTCGGCTCCGGCAAGACTGTGGTCGCGCTGCGCGCGATGGCCCAGGTGATCGACTCCGGCGGCCAGGCAGCGCTGCTGGCACCTACCGAGGTGCTCGCCGCCCAGCACCTCCGCTCGATCCGCCACCTGCTCGGTCCGCTCGCCGAAGCCGGTCTGCTCGGCGGAGACACCCGCGGCACCAAGGTCACCCTGCTCACCGGCTCGGTCACCGGCGCAGCACGCCGCCAGGCGCTGGCCGATGCTGCCTCCGGGGCTGCCGGGATCGTGATCGGCACGCACGCGCTGCTGGAGGAGAACGTGCAGTTCGCCGACCTGGCGCTGACCGTGATCGACGAGCAGCACCGGTTCGGGGTGGAGCAGCGCGATGCCCTCCGAGCCAAGGGCCGCACCATGCCGCACCAGCTATACCTCACCGCCACGCCGATCCCGCGCTCGGTGGCGATGACCGTGTTCGGGGACGTGGAGGTCTCCACGCTGCGGGAGCTCCCGGCCGGTCGGTCCGGGGTGAGCACCTACCTGGCGCCGGCCAGTCAGGAGAAGTGGATGCAGCGGATCTGGGCGCTGATCGCCGAGCAGGTCGCTGCGGGCCACCACGCGTACGTGGTCGCGCCCCGGATCAGCTCCACTGCTGCCGAGGACGACGGCGCGGCGCCGCTGGCTCCGGAGGGTTCCGGTGGTCCGGACGTACCCGGGGCGGGTGGGTCTGCTGCTGGGCAGGGAGAGTCTGCTGCTGGGCAGGACGGGCCGGCCACCGTGGAGGACACCTACGCCCGGCTCAGCACGGAACCGGCGCTGCGCGGCATCTCGCTGGGTCTGATGCACGGCCGGCTGCCCGCCGAGGAGAAGGACGCGGCGATGGCGGCGTTCGCCTCCGGGCAGACCCCGGTGCTGGTCACCACCACAGTGATCGAGGTGGGGGTCGATGTGCCTGAGGCCACGGTGATGGTGGTGCTGGACGCCGACCGGTTCGGCCTGTCCCAGCTGCACCAGCTGCGCGGCCGGATCGGCCGAGGCAGCGCTCCGGGCACCTGCCTGCTGGTCACCGACGCGCACCCGGACTCCCCGTCGGTGCAGCGGCTGAAGGCGATGACCGAGACCACCGACGGGTTCGTCCTGGCCGAGCAGGACCTGGCTCAGCGTCGGGAAGGCGACGTGCTCGGCGCCGCCCAGTCCGGGAGGGGCAGCTCGTTGCGGCTACTCTCGGTGGTGCGTGACCGTGAGCTGATCGAGCAGGCGCGTGACGATGCCCGCGGGCTCATCACCGCCGATCCGAACCTGGTGCACCACCTGGAGGTGCTCACCGCGATCACCGAGCTCGTCGACCCCGACCATGAGGAGTTCCTGGACCGTGCCTAAACCAGCCAAGGGTGGCAAGGCGGCGAAGAAGTCAGCTGCGGCGCTGCTGAAGGCCAGCTCGGTGAGTGTCGGCTACGGGTCCACGATGGCCAGCGCCGTGTGCCCGCCGATCAGCGTGACCATGTCCGCCGGCCAGGGGCTAGCCGTGGTGGGTGCCAACGGCACCGGCAAGTCCACCTTCCTGCGGGCTGCCGCCGGGTTGCTGGAGGTGCTCGGCGGCACCATCGACGTGCTCGGCGTGCCGGTGGACGAACGCTCCCGCCGGTTCCGGGCCGAGGTGGCCGTGGTGCTCGACGAGGACTCCTACCTGCCCGCGCTGACCGTGCGCGAGCACCTGCTGCTCACTGCCCGCGGGCACGGGATGACGGAGGTCAGCGCCCTGGTCACCGAGCAGGTGGAGGCATTCGGTCTGACCGAGCGGCAGAACGCCCTGCCCACGGCACTCTCCTCCGGGCAACGGCGGCGGCTGCTGCTGGCCGCAGCGTTCGTGCGTCCGCGCACCCTGCTCGTGCTGGACGAGCCGGAGCAGCGCCTGGACTCCGGGATGCGGGACCGGCTCGCCGCCCGGCTCGCCGGTGAGCGGGACGCCGGTGGTGGGGTGATCATGGCCACCCACGACCCGGTGCTGGTGCGCGAGGTGGCCACCAAAGCGCTGCTGCTCGGTGAGGACTCGGTGCGCGTGGTCTCACCGGACGAGGGCGCTGAAGCGATCGAGGCGCTGTGAAGCTCGACGACGACATCGACCAGTCCTGGCCCACCGGACGCCAGCTGCGCACGCTCACCCGCGCCGCCACTGAGGCACACACCGGCGGCCACATGGGTGAGCTGGTCTCCGAGGTCTACTCCGTGCTGTTCTCCGGTGTGATCGCCGTGGTGATGGTGCTCGGTGCGGTGCAGGGGTTGAACGCCTCGATCCACCCCGGTCCGGAACAGGCCACAGTGGACCCCAGCTGGCTGGCGTTGGTGGTCGCTCTCGTGGTCGCCGGGGCGGTGCTCGGCCTGGCCGGCCGGCTCGGCCCGGTCGGCATGGGTGGGGCGCACGCGCTGTGGTGGCTGACCACCCCCGCTGACCGGCGCACCCTGCTGCGCCCGCGTCTGGTGCTGCTGCCGGTGCTCGGCGCCCTTGCCGGTCTGGTCGGCGGGCTGCTGGTCGGTTTTCTGGCGTTCGGTGCCTTCGGCCCGGAGCTGCTCTGGCTCACCGTCGACTTCGTGGTCGCCGGTGCCGCGATGATCCTCGCAGTCGCCGCAGGACAGGTGCGGGCCGGCGTTCGCAGCACCAAGCGGATGCGCCCGGCGGTGCTGGTGGGTGACCTGCTCACCGCTGCCGGACCGGTGGCGGCCATCGCCCTGGTGCTCATCCGCCCGGAACCGGTCGATGTGGACTGGGCGCACCTCGGACCGGTGGTCGCCGCTGTGGTGGCCGTGCTGCTCCTGATCGCGCTGTGGTGGCTGGACCACAGCCTGGAGCTGATCTCCGGACGAGAGCTGCGCGCCCGCGGCTCGGTGGCCTCCTACGCCTCCGGTGCGGTCACCTCGATGGATACCCGTGAGCTCGGTCGCGCGCTGAACGTGAACACCGCCCGCGATGCGCGCCGCCGTTCGGCTGCGATGCACGGCGCCCGCGGAGCGGTGAGCGCGATCCTGGTGGGGGACGCCACTGTGCTGGCCCGCACCCCACGACACCTGATCCAGATCGCCGTCGGCTTCTGCGTGGCACTCCTCGGTGTGGCCGCCGGCTGGTCGGTGGTGATGAACGTGATCCTGCTGCTGGCCGGCGGGATCCTGACCGCGATGGCCACCGGGGAAGGCGCCCGCCGGGCGGAGATGGCCCCGGTGCTGGACCGACACTTCCCGATCGCCGGGGCGGACGTGCGCCGCGCCCGGGTGCTGCTGCCGCTGCTGGTGATGGTGCCCTGGACAGTGCTGGTGCTCGGCCTGTGGGGCTGGGCGCACCAGGCGGTCGTCGGCTATCTGCTGCTCGGGCTGGTCACCGGGCCGGTGTTCGCCGCCGGGGTGCTGCGCGCCGCCTACCGCAAACCCCCGGACTGGTCCAAACCACTGGTGCCCGGCCCGTTCGGTCCGATGGCCCCCGGCGTGATCGCCGCGTTCGCCCGTGGTCCGGACATCGTGGTGCTCTGTGCGGTGCCGATGATCGTCGGGGTGGTGGCGCTCGGGGTGTCTCCGATCCTGCTGGCGGTGCAGGTGGGCACCTCGCTGATCGCGCTGGCCGTCGCCACCCGGGCACCGAAGGCCGGCGGCAAGGGCTGGATGCAGCGGATGAGCGAGCAGGCCGAGGCGCAGCGCGCGGAGATGGAGCGGCAGCGCGGCGGACGCCGGTGACCCGGATCGTGGCCGGCCGGGCCGGCGGACACCGGCTCCGGGTACCGGCCAAGGGCACCCGGCCCACCAGCGAACGCGTCCGGGAGGCGCTGTTCTCCCACCTGGACCACCTCGGCTACACCGACGGCACCCGCGTGCTGGACCTGTACGCGGGGTCCGGTGCGCTCGGTCTGGAGGCGGTCAGCCGCGGAGCGCGCAGTGCCGTGCTCGTGGAGTCGGCCCGCGGTGCGATCGCTGCGTGTCGCGCCAACGCTGCCAGCACCCACCTGGCCGAGCAGGTGCTCCTCCGGCCGGTGCCGGTGCGCCGTTACCTGGCCGGCGGGCCGCCGGCCGAACCGTTCGACCTGGTGCTCGCCGACCCGCCGTATGCCGCCGAGGACGTCGACGCAGTGCTCGCGACGCTCGCCGAGCCGGGCTGGCTGGCCGATGACGCACTGGTCGTGCTGGAGCGCGATGCTCGCAGCAGCCCGCCGACCTGGCCGCCGACCTGGCGGGTGCAGCCGGAGCGCCGCACCGGGGAGACGATCCTCTACTCCGCCCGCACCCCCTGAGCAGTCGCGAACGCCCTGGTGTACGGCGCCCGCCCGGCGTGTCGCCGCGAAGGGTAGCGTTCGCGAGTTCTCAGCGGGTCCAGGGGGCGCCCAGGGCGGTGAACGTGTCCAGCTCGGTGGCCACCTTCTGGCACCAGGAGTCCACGTCGCGCAGCACCCGGTACTCGTCCTCACCGGCACCGTGGCGGGTGAAGTACTGGGGGTCCACCTGCTGGGGGTCGGGTGCGGTGCGCACCGCTTCCAGCACCCGCATGAAGGCGCCGGTGTCCACCAGCGAGGAGAGCAGCGGTGCGCCGGTGCTCAGATGGTCGGCGAGGTTGCGCAGCAGCCCGGTGCGGCCGAGCTTCTCGGTGTGCTCTCCGGCGGCGGAGGTGATGGTGAGGACGTCCTCGGTGTAGGACAGCCTCAGCTGCCCGGCGGTGCCGCGCACCGTCACCGTCGGCGCCACCCAGCCCTCGGACTCGGTGGCCAGGGTCAGCCCGAGTGCGATCGGGGTGCCCCGGCTGGTGCGCAGCCGCACTGCGGAGGTGTCGTCCGCCTCGATCTCGTTCACCCGGAACAGGTCCACCTCCACCTCGGCGACGTCCTCGGCGCGGGTGGAGCCATCGATCCGCAGCGCAGTGGCCACGGCGTGTGCGAGCGGGTTGGTGACCACCCCGTCGACCACGTCCACCCCGTCCAGGTGTCGGTGGCCGGCCCACCGGGACCGGTTGTAGTAGGAGCGGGTGCGCCGCCACAGGCCGACCCCGCCGATACCCCTCACCTCGCCGATCGCCCCGGCACGCAGGTACTCCTCGATCCGGTCCAGGGCGGCCGAACCGAAGCT
This sequence comes from Ruania sp., assembly GCA_035303065.1. GTDB lineage: Bacteria > Actinomycetota > Actinomycetes > Actinomycetales > Beutenbergiaceae > Ruania. The sequence continues at coordinate 1,266 of DATGRZ010000097.1, read as the reverse complement.
CTGGAACCCGACCTGCACCGGACGACCCGCCTTCTCGGCCACCTCGGTGAGCTCGGTGAACTCCGCCAGGGACGCAGTGGTCGGTTTCTCCAGCAGCACCGCTGCACCGGCCTGCAGGGCACGGGTGGCCAGCGGCAGGTGGGTGTGGATCGGGGTGGCGATCACCACCACGTCCGGCGTTCCCGCCGCGAGCAGCGCGTCCAGGTCCGGGTGCACGGGGGTGCCCTCGGGCAGGTGCCGGGCACCGTCCCCGCCGCGCGGGTCGGCCACGGCCACCACCTCACCGACGCCGTCCGCGCGCATCCGCTCCAGCTCGGCCAGGTGGTGCGCGCCGTATCCGTGGATGCCGACGACGGCGAAGGTGGTGGTCACGAGAGGTCCTCCAGCTGGGTGTAGACAGTGCGGGCGGTGTCGGCATCGATCCGACGGTCGAGCAGCACCCCGGTCAGGGACAGGTCCAGGGTGTCCCCGGCAGCCACCTGCCGGTGGGAGGACCAGGCGACAGCCGGCCCGGCCCCGACATAGCCGGTGGTGCGCACGAACCAGGGCAGCACGGCCTCAGAGCGCTGGGCCAGCAGCAGGCTCACCGGCCCGGAGGGCCGCTCCTGGACGAGCAGCAACCACGGTGAGGTGGACCCGAGCACCTCACCTCCGCCGTCGACCTGGGCCGTGGTGGGCACCTCCTCGCCGGAGACCCGCCAGAACAGTCCGCCGTACCCGGCTCCGGTGCGCCCACGGGTGGCCGGTGAACCGATCGTCAGTGCCCCGGCGTCAGCGGTCATCTGGCTGCGCCAGGTCAGCGCCCAGGCTTCCTCGGCGGGCAGCAGGTCGGCGGTGATCCGGCGCTGCTCGGTGAGCAGGTGGCTGCCGTCGCGGGCGAGGAACTCGACCTCCTGGTTGATCATGTGGTCGGTGGCGTCCACTTCTCCGCCCACCTGCCGGCCGTGGTTGTCCAACATCTGGTACCCGTCCGGGTGCACATAGCTGCCGCCGCCCCAGAACATCGAGCCGTTGATCTCCACGACGGCGTTGCTCACTCCGTAGTGGTGCCGGTGGTCGCTCGGGGCTACTTCGGTCCACGTCTCCCCGGCGAGCGAGGTCACCGGGTGCAGGTACGGGCGGGGGGAGAGCTGGGCGGGCATGTCCTGTCCGTCGCAGTAGCGGGCCACCTCACGGGTGCCGATGTGCAGGCTGGTCACAGAGCTCCTTCAGGTTGCGAGGTGACGGCCACTCGGGCTCGTGGCAGTCTAGGGTAATCGCTTACCG
>DATGRZ010000096.1:0-3109 GCA_035303065.1 Ruania sp. | reverse complement strand
CGCAGGCTGCAGCGGTGGAGCCAGCGAAGGAGCCGGCGAGGACGGTGACGTGACCATCACCTGGTGGCACAACGCCACCGGTGAACCGTTGAGCGGCTTCTGGGAGGACGTGGCCGCCGAGTTCGAGGAGGACCATCCGGGCGTGACCGTGGAGGTGGCCGGGTACCAGAACGAAGAGCTGCAGCGCACGTTGATCCCGAACCAGCTGCGCACCGGCAGCGGTCTGGACCTCTACCAGCAGTGGGGTGCTGGTGAGCTCGCCGCGCAGGTGCAGGCGGGATACGTCATGGACGTCACCGACCAGCTGGCCGAGGAGGTCGAGGAGCTCGGTGGCGTGGTGGCGCCCTGGCAGTACGAGGGAAGTACCTATGGCTTGCCTTACAACTTTGGCATCGAAGGCTTCTGGTACAACAAGGAGCTGTTCGCCGAGGCAGGGATCGACGAGCCGCCGAGCACCCTGGACGAGCTGTACGAGGCCATCGACATGCTCAGGTCCGCGGACATCACGCCGATCGCCGTCGGTGCCGGAGACGGCTGGCCGGCAGCGCACTACTGGTACAACTTCGCGCTGAAGTCCTGCTCTCCGGAGGTGCTGCAGACCGCCCAGGCGGAGCTGACCTGGGACGACCCGTGCTTCGTCGAGGCGGGTGAGCTGCTCGCGGAGTTCATCGACTCCGCCCCCTTCCAGGAAGGGTTCCTGGCCACCAGCGCCCAGCAGGGTGCCGGCAGCTCTGCAGGCATGCTGGCCACCGGCGAGGCAGCGATGGAGCTGATGGGCCACTGGAACCCGGGCGTGATGGGCGGCATCCTGCAGGAGGAGACCGGCGACGAGGACGCGACCCCGCCGGAGTTCCTCGGCTGGTTCAACTTCCCGGCCATCGACGGGGCTGCCGGTGACCCGACCGCGGCCCTCGGCGGCGGAGACGGCTTCTCCTGCTCTGCCTGGGCTCCGCCGGAGTGTGCCGAGCTGCTGGCCTACATCTCCAGCGTGGACGTGCAGACCGGGTTCGGCGAGAGCGGTGCCGGGGTGCCGGTCACACCGGGCTCCGAGGCTGGTATCGAGGACGAGAACCTGCAGCTGGTGCTCGGCGGCCTGCGGGACGCCAGCTACGTGCAGCTCTGGTTCGACACCGCCTACGGCCCCACCGTGGGCGGGGCGCTCAACGATTCGATCGTGCAGATGTTCGGCGACCAGGGTTCCCCGCAGGACATCGTGGACGCGATGTCCAGTGCGGCAGCCACGCTCTGAGTCCATGGCTGCACCAGAAGTGACGGCCGGGCGCGTCCAGGTGGCGCGCCCGGCCCCGCCCGCACCGCCGCGCCGGCGCCGACGCCCGCTGCGGGACACCGCCCTGGTGTGGGGTTTCGCAGCCCCCGCCCTGGTTGTCTACATCAGTTTCGTGATCCTTCCGGTGGTGCTGGCCGCCGTCTTCAGCTTCTTCAACTGGAACGGACTGGGCCCGCTGGAGCGGTTCATCGGTCTGGACAACTACGTGCGTGCGTTCTCCGACCCGGTGTTCCTCGGCGCGCTGCGCAACAACATCACGATCGTGCTGCTGTCCCTGGCGATCCAGGGGCCGCTGGCCATCGGCATCGCACTGCTGCTGAACCGCCGCCTGCGTGGTCGCACGCTGATCCGCACGCTGATCTTCGTGCCCTACGTACTGAGCGAGGTGGTCGCCGGTCTGGCTTTCCGGCTGATGCTGCCGCCCGGCGGGCCGTTCGACACCTTCCTCACCTCGCTCGGCTGGACCGGGACGAAGCCGCAGTGGCTGGCGGACCCGGACGTGGCGTTCTGGACGCTGTTCGCAGTGCTCACCTGGAAGTACCTGGGTCTGGCGATCATCCTGATGCTCGCTGGGTTGCAAGGCATCCCGGAAGAGCTGCACGAGGCCGCTGCCCTGGACGGGGCCAGCTGGTGGCAGACGCAGCTGCGCATCACCATCCCGCTGCTCGGCCCCACGGTACGGATCTGGGCGTTCCTGTCCATCATCGGCTCACTGCAGCTCTTCGACATGGTCTGGATCCTCACCGGTGGCGGCCCCCTGAACGCCACCCAGACCATGGCCACCTACATGGTGGACATCGGCAACGGACGCAGCCAGATCGGCTTCGGCAGCGCAGTGGCCGTGATCCTGTTCTTCGTCTCGTTGGTCATCGCACTGATCTACCAGCGCGCCGTCCTGCGCCGCGACATGGCCGGCGCCGTCACCCGGGGAGGCTGACATGACCAGTGCCACTGTTCCCGCCACGGGCAAGCCCCGGTTCGACTGGGCCCAACCCTTCGTCTACCTGGTGGCCCTGGTGGTGGTCGCCGTGACCGAAGGGTTGGGCCCAGTCGAACCGGGGCTTGACCCTTCGTCTACCTGGTGGCCCTGGTGGTGGTCGCCGTGACCGTCGCACCCGTGGTCTACGTGGTGCTGAACGGGTTCCGCTCCACGGCGCAGATCAACCGCGACCCCAGCGGCTGGCCCACGCCGTGGGTGTGGGACAACTACGCCGGGGTGCTCGGCAACGAGATGTTCTGGACCCAGTTCCTGAACTCCACGATCGTCGCCGTGGCCACCACCGCCGGAGTGGTCGTGCTCGGCGTGATGGCGGCGTTCGTGATCGCCCGGTACGACTTTCGTGGCCGTTCCGCGCTGTTCACACTGTTCACCGCAGGGTTGATGTTCCCGCTGACAGTCGCCGTGCTGCCGCTGTTCACCATGCTGCGCACCCTCGGACTGCTCGGTAACCTGCTTGCGGTGATCATCCCGCAGGTCGCGTTCCAGATGTCGATGACGATCATCATCCTGGTGCCGTTCCTGCGTTCGGTGCCTGCCGAGCTGGAGGATGCGGCATCGATCGACGGTGCGAGCCGGTTCGGCTTCTTCCGCCGCATCCTGCTGCCGCTGTCCGGTCCCGGGTTGGTCACCGTCGGGGTGATCGCTTTCGTCACCAGCTGGAACGCCTACCTGCTGCCGCTGCTGATGCTCGGTAACCCGGCCACGGCCACGCTCCCGGTCGGGGTGCAGTACTTCTCCACCGCCTACTCCCAGGACACCGCCGGCGTGCTCGCCTTCACCTCTCTGGCGATGGTGCCGGCGCTGCTGTTCTTCACCTTCGC
>DATGRZ010000095.1:0-6847 GCA_035303065.1 Ruania sp. | reverse complement strand
TGGGTTCGAACCAGTGACCTCTTCCGTGTCAGGGAAGCGCGCTACCGCTGCGCCAATCGCCCGTGCGAGGTGGGTACGGGATTCGAACCCGTGTATACGGCTTTGCAGGCCGCTGCCTCGCCTCTCGGCCAACCCACCGGGTGACGACGTGAGACCTGCCGTCTCTCCTGCTGGGGGCCGCCGCCTCCGAGCGGATGACGGGACTCGAACCCGCGACCCTCACCTTGGCAAGGTGATGCTCTACCAACTGAGCCACATCCGCATGCCCGCAGCCGCACCGAGGTGCGTCCTGCGTGCGTCGAAGACTCTAACCCACCGCTCGCGACCACGTCCAATCGATCCGGTCGGGCTACCGTGTCGGGCATGTCACACTCCCGCGGTGCCGCCCACCGGCCGGTGGCTCAGGCCCGGCGCGCTGCGCCCAGAGCAGCACCGGGCGACCGGCGGGCTGGGGCGAACGGGGTCCGTGCGGGGGTGGCACAGTTCGCCGGGGTGCGGGGCGAAGGCGTCCTGGACTATGCCGACCTCAGCCGGGCTCCGGACGCTCTCGATGCGGGTGGGTGGTGGGCGCTCGCCGGCGAGTTCGGTGGCCCGGTGCACGCCTGGCGGTTCGCGCGCGTCGAGGTGGATGCAGAGGTAGACCAGGTGGGTCAGGGCGGTGCTGAGCATGACGGCGGAGCCCGCCTCTGGTCCGGCCCGCCGCGGGATCTGTGGTCCAGCTCTATGGACCGGTCGGCCTACCTGCACGCTGTCCAGGCCACCCAGGCCGCGATCCGCGAGGGCGAGGTCTACCAGGCGAACATCTGCCGGATGCTGTCCGCCCCGGTACCGGACCGCCCGGATGCTGCCGCACTGGCCGCGGTGCTCGACCGAGGCAACCCAGCCCCCTACGCCGGCTACCTGGACGTCCCGCCGCACCCTGACGGTGCCTGGCCGAGCGCTTGGGCGGTGACTGCCTCTCCGGAGCTGTCCTTCGCCGTCGAGCACGGCAGGATCCACACCGGGCCGATCAAGGGCACCGGACGCACCCCGACCGACCTGGGGGACAAGGACCGGGCGGAGAACGTGATGATCACCGACCTGGTCCGCAACGACCTGCAGCGAATCTGCGACCCCGGCACAGTCGCGGTCACCGCGCTGCTGGCCACCGAGCAGCACCCGGGGCTGGTGCACCTGGTGTCCCGGGTGCGCGGCACGCTCAGCAACGCACCTGTGCGGTGGGGCGAGGTGCTCGCCGCACTGCACCCGCCCGGCAGCACCTCCGGTGCCCCCAAGTCGAGTGCGCTGCACCTGATCGACGAGCTCGAGCCGGTGCCCCGAGGGGTGTACTGCGGCCAGCTGGGCTGGATCGACGCCGATGCACAGACCGCGCGCCTGGCGGTCGCGATCCGCACCTTCACCTGGGCCGACGGGCAGCTGCAGTTCGGTACCGGGGCGGGGATCACCTTCGGCTCCGACCCGGCCGCCGAGTGGTCCGAGACCGAGCTCAAAGCGGCCAACTTGGTGGCGCTCGCCAGCTGCTGAGGCACGCTGTCCACCCACCACCGAAACGGCTGCTAAGATCGGTACCCGTCACAGCGAGAGCCGTGATGCGGGCGATTGGCTCAGCGGTAGAGCGCCTCGTTCACACCGAGGAGGTCACTGGTTCGAACCCAGTATCGCCCACAGCAGGCCGCGGCGGGACATCCCATCGCGGCCTTCGTCCTTCACGGCAAGGCTCAGTGCGCCGCTCGTACTGTGATCCGCACCACCCAGGTTCCGGTGTGTGCAGCCACCCGGATGGCGCGGATCTCCCGTAGACTTGTACTAGCGCAGGTCCCGTGCGCGGTCGCCCGACCCTCGCTCGTGAGGTCGGTCTTTCCGTCTGCCGCACTGTCCGGGACGCCACGCCTGAAGGGGACCGGGTCGAACCCGCCCCGCTGTATCCAGGAGGATCATGCCGTCGAACGGCCGCCGCCGTACCTCGGGTCGCAACGGGACCCGCACTCTCCCGCGCCGCAACGACCCGGCACCCATCCTGCCCATCCTCGCCCGCCGGGTGCGCGAGGTGGAGGCCAAGTCCGTCAAGGGCAAGGTGGGCCCCACCAACCGGGTGAAGTTCCAGGTGATCGCACTGCTGGTCCGCGAGGAGCGTGCCCGGATCAAGTCGGACGAGGACATCTCCGGGTCGGCCCGCACCGAGATCCTCAAGCGGCTCGACGGTGTGGCGCAGATCCTCGCCCGCACCGCCGCCCAGGACACCTCGCTGCTCTCCCTGCTCGACCCGGACACCGAACCCGGGCCGGCGGCGCAGCGGATGCGCAACGACTGGCTGCTGGAGTCCGGTGCGGAGCTCTCCGAGGAGGAGCTGCGGATCAAGGCGCCGGTGCAGCGCCGAGTCACCCTGGTGCCGGACGAGCTCGCTTCCCGTCAGGTCGTGCCGCGGCAGGTACGCGCCCGGACGCGGGCGAACCCGTTCCTGGAGCCCGACCTGTCCCGCCCCCGGGTGGACGAGCCCCCCGGCTACCTCTCCGGGTGGGACCTGATGGGACCGCTGTACCGGGCCTTCGAGCAGGGCGCCGGCGGTGGTGCCGCGTCCAAGGACCTGCCCCAGCCGCCGCGCAAGGACTGGTACTCCCCGCCCGGGCTGGAGCTGATGCCGCACCAGGCGCGGCTGCTCGAAGCGGTCCGCCGCGGGCACCGCACCTTCCTGCTGGCCGACGAGCCGGGTCTGGGCAAGACAGCCCAGTCGGTGCTGGCCGCCTCGGCCGCTGGGGCGTACCCGATGCTCGCAGTGGTGCCGAACGTGGTGAAGATCAACTGGGAGCGCGAGGTGCAGCGCTGGACCCCGCAGCGCAGCGTGACCGTGATCAACGGTGACGGCAACGACATGGACGCCTTCGCCGACGTGTTCGTGGTGAACTACGCAGTGCTGGACCGGCACCTGACCTGGCTGGGCAACCTCGGCTTCCGCTCGATGGTGGTCGACGAGGCACACTTCATCAAGAACCTCACCTCCCAGCGCTCTCAGCACGTGCTGAACCTCTCCAGGCAGCTACGGGAGCGCACCCCGGGCAGCGACCCGTTGCTGATGGCCCTGACCGGCACGCCGCTGATCAACGACGTGGAGGACTTCAACGCGATCTGGCAGTTCCTCGGCTGGACCGACGGGGAGCGACCCAGCCGAGAGCTGACCGCGAAGCTCGAGGCCACCGGCCTGACCCCTGCGGACCGGGAGTTCTACCCGATGGCGCGCTCCGCCGTCATCGACCTGGGCATCGTGCGCCGCACCAAGGCGGACGTGGCCAAGGACCTGCCGGCCAAGCGGGTGGCGGACCTGCCCGTGGAGCTGGACAACGAGATCGGCCGGTCCATCCGCACCGCCGAGCAGGAGCTGGCACACCGGCTGCTGCAGCGCTACCACCGGATGCTCGAGGCCGGTGAGTCCCACGCGGACCCCGCCGACGGTCCCGACCTGGAGCTGATGCGCCGCATCGCCCGCACCGAGCTGGACTCCACCTCCCCCACCGCCGACGGCGACAACGTGTTCACCATGGTCCGCCGGATCGGCCAGGCGAAGGCCTCCCTCGCCGCCGACTACGCCGCCCAGCTGGTGCACTCCGTGGGCAAGGTGGTGTTCTTCGCCAAGCACATCGACGTGATGGACACCGCTGAGCAGGTGCTCACCGAGGCGGGCCTGCGCACTGTCTCCATCCGCGGTGACCAGTCCAGCAAGGCCCGGCAGTCCGCCATCGACGCGTTCCAGAAGGACCCTGAGGTCTCCGTGGCGGTCTGCTCGCTGCTGGCTGCTGGTGTGGGCCTGAACCTGCACGCCGCCTCCAACGTGGTCCTCGGGGAGCTGTCCTGGACCGCTGCGGAGCAGGAGCAGGCGATCGACCGGGTGCACCGCATCGGGCAGGAGGAGTCGGTGACCGCCTGGCGGATCCTGGCCGCACACACGATCGACACCAAGATCGCCGAGCTGATCGACTCCAAGCAGTCCCTGGCCGCCCGGGCCCTGGACGGCAGCGACGAGGAGATCGTGTCCAGCGAGACGGTGCAGGTGGACGCGCTGGTGCACCTGATGGTCTCCGCCCTGGGCTGACCTCCGCGGCCACGGCGTACCGTGGAACCATGGCAGCACCCGGACGTGCCCCGGTCCGCCGAGCCGCTGCGGCCGGCCTGCTCGCTGCTGCCGTGTTCTTCGTGCTCGGCTGGGTGTGCGCCGCACTGGTCGACCCAGCGGCTGCACCGCACGCTGCCCTCGGTGCCGCCGTGGTGGACCACACCCCAGCGTGGCTGAAGGACTGGGCGATCGCCGCGTTCGGCACCGCCGACAAGGTGGCTCTGGCCGTGAGCCTGGTCCTCGTCTGTGCGGCGCTGGCGGTCGGCATCGGCCTGCTGGGCTTGCGCCGCCGGACTCTGGCCGTCGCGGCGGTGTGCCTGCTGGCGGGGAGCTGCGCGCTGTGCGCCCTCACCCGCCCGGACGCCGGCACGCCTGCGTTGCTGCCCAGCGTGCTCGGCGGTGGGGCCGGGATCGCGGTGCTGCACCTGCTCCTCGACCGCGCCGGTGCCAGCGCCGCCACCACAGGCACGGCAGCCGGCGGTGACCGGCGCCGATTCCTGGCCGCCGCGGGTGGCACGGTCGTGGCCTCGGGGCTGCTCGCCGCCGTGGGCAGCCTGCTCACCCGGGCCCGCCGCGGAACCGAGGCGGTCCGGGAGCAGGTGGACATCCCCGAGCCGGTCCAGGACGCCCCGCCGATCCCGCCCGGAGCGCAGGTGGACCTGGCGGGTATGCCCCCGTTCCTCACCCCGAACGAGGACTTCTACCGGGTGGACACCGCGTTCGTGCTGCCCCGGGTCTCCCCGGAGGACTGGCAGCTGCGGGTGCACGGGCTGGTCGAGGAGGAGGTCACCCTCACCTTCGAGGAGCTGCTCGATGCAGCACTCGTCGAGGCGAGCATCACCCTCACCTGCGTGTCGAACACGGTGGGTGGCGACCTGGCCGGCAACGCCACCTGGATCGGGCTGCCGGTGCGCGAGCTGCTCGAGCGCGCCGGTGTTCACCCGGAGGCGGACATGGTGCTCTCCCGCAGCGCGGACGGCTTCACCGCCTCCACCCCGCTGCCGGCACTCACTGATGGTCGGGACGCGCTGCTCGCGGTGGCGATGAACGGCCAGCCGCTGCCCCTCGAGCACGGGTTCCCGGTGCGGATGGTGGTGCCTGGCCTGTACGGCTACGTCTCGGCCACCAAGTGGGTCACGGAGCTGGAGGTGACCCGGTTCGCCGTGGCCACGGCCTACTGGACGCAGCGCGGCTGGGACGCTCGTGGTCCGATCAAGACGGCAAGCCGCATCGACGTTCCCCGGTCCGGGGCCGAGCTGCCCGCCGGTTCCGTGGCGATCGGTGGTACCGCCTGGGCACAGCACCGTGGGGTGGAGCGGGTCCAGGTGCAGGTGGACGACGGGCCCTGGCAGGACGCTGAGCTGGCCGCCACCCCCGGGGTGGACACCTGGCGGCAGTGGTCCTTCACCTGGGACGACGCCACCCCCGGGCGGCACGCGGTGCGCTGCCGTGCCTGGGATCCGGCCGGGGCGCAGACCGAGGTGACTGCTCCCCCGGCGCCGAACGGCTCCTCCGGACACCACGTGATCTCCGTGGTCATCGGCTGACCACGCACCCCACAGCACGTCCACTGCCCGCCTGCGCCCCGCCGTCGACGGCAAGCACCTTCGCAGTGATCGCCGTGAAGACGCGCTCGACCGGGGATAATGGCACGCTGTGAGAATGCGTATCTGGCCCGGTCAGCCCTATCCGCTCGGGGCCACGTTCAACGGCAGCGGCACCAACTTCGCCATCTATTCCTCCGTGGCGGAGCAGGTGGAGCTGTGCCTCCTCGACGACGACGGTTCCGAGGAGCGCATCGAGCTCACCGAGATGGACGCTGACGTCTGGCACGCCTACTTGCCTGGCGTGAACCCGGGGCAACGGTACGGCTACCGGGTGCACGGACCGCACGACCCTGCCAGCGGGCACCGGTGCAACCCCGCCAAGCTGCTCCTGGACCCGTACGCGAAAGCGATCGACGGGCAGATCGACGGCGACGAAGCCCTGTTCTCCTACTACTTCGGCGACGAGTCCGGCGAGCTGAACGAGGCCGACTCCGCCGCGCACACGATGACCTCGGTGGTCACCAACCCGTTCTTCGACTGGGAGCACGACCGGCCACCGGACCACGAGTACCACGAGAGCGTGATCTACGAGGCGCACGTGCGGGGTCTGACCATGCGCCACCCGGCGGTGCCGGAGGACATCCGCGGCACCTACGCGGCGCTCGCGCACCCGGCGATCATCGAGCACCTGGTCGACCTCGGTGTCACCGCGCTGGAGCTGATGCCGGTGCACCAGTTCGTGCAGGACCCGCCCCTGGTCGACCGTGGGCTGCGCAACTACTGGGGCTACAACACCATCGGCTTCTTCGCCCCGCACAACGGCTACTCCGCCTGGGGGTCACGGGGCGAGCAGGTGCTGGAGTTCAAGAGCCTGGTCAAGGCGCTGCACGCAGCGAACATCGAGGTGATCCTGGACGTCGTCTACAACCACACCGCCGAGGGCAACCACCAGGGCCCGACCCTGTCCTTCCGCGGCCTGGACAATGCCTCCTACTACCGGCTGGTCGACGACGACAAGGCGCACTACTTCGACACCACCGGCACCGGCAACTCCCTGCTGATGCGCTCCCCGCACGTGCTGCAGCTGATCATGGACTCGCTGCGGTACTGGATCACCGAGATGCACGTGGACGGGTTCCGGTTCGACCTGGCCGCCACCCTGGCCCGGCAGTTCCACGAGGTGGACAAGCTCTCC
>DATGRZ010000094.1:0-3182 GCA_035303065.1 Ruania sp. | reverse complement strand
CGCACCGGTGACCAGGTGATCTCCGGAGCCCTCGGCAGCCGCGACCTGGAGGCGAACGAGGCACTCGAAGCAGACGAGATCTTCCGGATCTCCTCGATGACCAAGCCGATCACCGCCGTCGCCGGCCTGATCCTGGTGGCTGAGGGCGCGTTCGCCCTGGACGATCCGATCCACACCTGGCTGCCCGAGCTCGCCGACCGGCAGGTGCTCCGTGCTCCAGACGCCGCGCTCGAGGACACTGTGCCGGCCGAGCGCGCCCCGACTGTGCGCGACCTGCTCACCAGCACCCTCGGCTGGGGGTTGGACTTCGCCCACCCGGAACCCACCCCGTTCACCCGCCGCTGGACCGACCTGGGTCTGGGCGCTGGCCCACCGGCACCGGCCGATCAGCTGCCCGCGCAGGAGTGGCTGGAGCGCGCCGGTGCCCTACCGTTGCAGCACCAGCCCGGACAGCGGTGGCTCTACAACACCTCCTCGGTGGTGCTCGGCCTGCTGCTCGCCCGCGCCGCCGGCTGCACCCTCGGTGAGCTGCTCGCCGACCGGCTGTTCACCCCGCTCGAGATGGCCGACACCGGATTCTGGGTGCCGCCGGAGAAGCGGCACCGCTTCGGGGCGTGCTACGGCGAGGGCAGCGACGTCTACGACCCCGCCGACGGCCAGTGGTCAGCGCCACCGCCACTGGAGAGCGCGGACTCCGGCCTGGTCTCCACCGCGGGTGACTACGCCCGGTTCGCCAAGCTGCTGCAGGGTCGGGGCAGCATCGAGGGCCGCCGGCTGCTGCCCGGCGACCTGGTGCACGCGATGATCACCAACCGGCTCACCGACACCCAGCTGCGGGGCGGGACGCCCGGACCGGGTTCCGGCTGGGGCTTCGGTGTCGGCGTGCTCCTGGAGGCCACCGAGCACGGCCCGAGCGCCGGCAGCTACGGCTGGTCCGGCGGGCTGGGCTCCACCTGGACGAACGACCCGGCGACCTGCCGCACCGGGGTGCTGCTGACCAACCGGATGTGGACCGACCCGGTGCCACCGCCGGTGGTCGCCACGTTCGAGGAGCTCCTCGCCCGCCGCTGAACCAGCAGCACCCGGCTCAGCGCTGGCCGGTGACCTCGTAACCAACAGTGGCCAGCAGCCGGGCGATCAGCCGCACCGGTCCGCGGTCGTACTCCTGCACACCGTCGCTGAGCGCGTGCCAGCTGGTGTTGAACGTGTGCCGGGCACGGCCGTTGCGGAGCTGGAAGTGCACCCACCGGCGGTGCTCCAGCTCGGCGAGCAGCTCCACCTCAGCGTGGGTGAACGCGTAGGGCTGCGGCTCGTCGGCACGGCGCCAGGTGAGGCCGAGGGCGGCGAGCTTGACCGGGATGTCCACCACCTGGGCGATGCTGGAGCGCTGGTCGGTCTCGGCCAGCTCGTCCCAGCCGAGCCTGGCGCTGGGGGACTGTGTCGCGTTCTGCGTCGTGGCGGCGGTGCGCAGGTAGTCGTGGTGCACCTGCAGGGCCATCTCGCGCACTGCGGCATCGGTCAGCGGCCCCTCACCCCCGGCGCGGCGCACCGGGACCAGTCCGGCGCGAGCGGCCAGCACCGGGAGCCGGGCCGCCAGCTCCAGACGGCGCAGCCGGTCCTCGTCGGCCACGCGACGCAGGGACGACTCGCCGCGTTCGCGCTCTCCCCCCGGGACCGGCGCGGGCAGCAGCCGCGCCAGGACCGCCTCGATCTCGGTCAGCTCGCCGGGGGTGAGCACCAGGGTGGGCACCTCTGCGGGGAACCCGGCATCGAGCTCGACGCCGGCGGCTGCGAAGATGTCCTCGATGTTGTCGGCGACCGCCAGCACCGCCGCCCGCACCGCTGCGGGCTGTGCGTCCAGCACCGCTCTGCGGTCCTCGTCGCGCAGCACCGCGCCGAACACGCCGGGCACGTCCGCCGGCCACCGGCCGGCGTCGGCCACCAGCTCCCCAGCGAGCAGGTCGGTGGCGGACAGGCGCAACGTGGTCGGGTCGCTCAGCAGCCGCAGTGCCGAGACCATCCGCAGCGTGCTCTTCTTGCCGAGCGTTCCGCTCCACGCCTCCGCGTCGTCCACGACGGCGGTCACCTCCACCTCGCCGACCCGGCGCGCGATCGCCGCCGCGATCGGCACTGTGCGGGAGGTGTGCGGGTAGGCCACATAGACGCGGCGCTTCTCCTGCGCGAACCGCTCGTCCGGACCCGGTGAGCGACCGGACAGCTCCCGGATGCTGCGCGGTGCCAGGGCCACGTTGGGCTCCATCGGTACCCACACCAGGTCGGCGCGTTCCTCGATCCCGGCCGCGGCCTCGTCCACCCAGCCGCGGTCCGCACCCAGGCAGTACACCCGGAGCCGTTCGCCGGGCTGCTGCCAGCCGGTGACGATCCAGCGGGCGAGCTCGGCCGCCTGGGCCCCCTCGCCGACCACCACCGGTGGCGGCACCATCGCATCGTCGGCGAACGGCGGCGCGATCCGCAGCGCTGAGATCGCAGTCTGGGCCGGCCGGCAGACCACCGCTTCCGGGGCGGCGCTCGCCCAGTGCCCCACCAGGTTGCGGTCGGTGAGCAGCACGGTGGTGGGGAAGTCGGAGGCTACCGGGAGCCCGCGCAGCCGGTGCGCCAGCTGGGCGGTCTCCTCGTCGGTGGCGCCCACCACGAAGATCTGTGCGGCATGGTCGACCACCCGCCGCAGCGACTTGTCGGAGACGGAGGGCAGCTGGACCACACCACTGCGACGCCGGGTGACGACGGCATCGTCATCGTTGATCACCAGCGATCGTGGCACCAGACCGCTGCTGCGGAAGCTCATCGCGATCGGCACGGCCTCGGCGCCGTTGCCGATCACCACCACGTGCCCGCGCAGACGTGCGGCCCGCGCGAGCGTGAACTGACGCTCCAGGATGCCCAGGGCGGCGATCGCGACCGCCAGGTACACCACGGCACCGGCTCCGAAACGGGCGATGTCGAGTGCCAGCGAGGGGTCGCCGTCGACGTCGTACTCGAACACGAACAGCCGGATGGTGCCGTAGAGGGCGTCGGTGAAGCCGATCCCCGGGACGCTCTGGTAGTGCCCCACGAGGCCGAGCACCAGCATCGCCGCCCCCAGCACACCGATCGCCGCGTACCGCCAGCCGGCGTAGAGGTCGCGCACCGTCGCTCCCGCGCGTGAGTCCTCCGACAGGTCG
>DATGRZ010000093.1:0-4116 GCA_035303065.1 Ruania sp. | reverse complement strand
CACCTCGCTGCGCAGCGACCCGGGCTACCTCCACCCCTTGCCGGCCCGAGGAGCGGTTGCCGAGAAAACGCACCGGATCCAGCGCTTCCCGTGTACCACCGGCGCTGATCGCGACCGTCAACCCTGCGAGGTCCCCTGCCGACGCCTCCCCGTTACCGGTCGAGCCCGGCCCCGCGAGCGGCTCGAGCAGAGCCAGCGCCGCTGCCACGATCTCCTCCGGCTCCGGCATCCGGCCCGCCCCCGAGTCCACCCCGGTGAGTCGGCCCACCGCCGGGTCCAGCACGTGCACACCGCGCTCCCGCAGGGTCGCCACATTCGCCCGGGTGGCTGGGTGGGCCCACATCTCGGTGTGCATCGCCGGAGCGAGCAGCACCGGACAGGTGACGGTGAGCAGCGTGGTGGTGAGCAGGTCGTCGGCGCGTCCGGTGGCGGCGCGCGCCAGCAGGTCGGCGGTGGCCGGTGCGACGACCATCAGATCGGCCTCACGGCCCAGGCGTACGTGGTCCACCTGCTCGGTGCCCTCGAACACCGAGGTGGTCACCGGTTCCCCGCTCAGTGCCTCCCAGGTCGCCCGGCCGACGAACTCGAGTGCGGCGTCGGTGGGGATCACCCGCACGTGGTGGCCCAGCTCGCGCAGCTGACGCAGCACGATCGCGACCTTGTACGCGGCGATCCCCCCGCTCACACCGAGCAGGATGCGCATACCGTGGTCAGTCCTCGGACGATTCCAGGGTCAGCAGTCCGTCGTTGATCTCTCGCATCGCGATCGACAACGGCTTCTCCTGCGGCTTGGTCTCCACCAACGGGCCCACGTACTCCAGCAGCCCCTCGTTCAGCTGGGCGAAGTACGCGTTGATCTGTCGGGCCCGCTTGGCCGAGTAGATCACCAGCGCGTACTTGGAGTCCGCGGCCTGGAGCAGATCGTCGATCGGCGGGTCGGTGATGCCCTCGGGGGCAGCCACGATTCCAGTCATAAGTTCCTCATCTCCACGGAGACATTCCGTCCCCGGACGCTGACATGTCGGCGCAGAGCACCAGCAGTCCATTCTAGCGGTCGTGGCAGCAGGGTCCACTCGCGGCGCGCAGTGCGCTGCGCCACCCGCCCTTGGGCAACGACGATCTCAGGCCTGCGGGGTGCAGCCCATCAGCGCGACCAGCTCATCTGTCGCCCGGTGCACGTCGTCGTTGACGATCGTGTGGTCGAACTCGGATGCTGCCGCCAGCTCCACCTCGGCGGTGACCAGGCGGCGGGCGCGCTCCTCGGCATCCTCAGTCCCCCGGCCCTCCAGTCGGCGCACCAGCTCTTCCCAGCTCGGTGGTGCGAGGAACACGAACTGGGCCTCTGGCATCGTCTGGCGAACCTGACGTGCGCCCTGCAGGTCGATCTCCAGCAGGGCCGGCTGGCCGGCGGCGAGCCGTTCGACCACCGGTGCACGCGGCGTCCCGTAGGAGTTCCGGCCATGCACCACGGCCCACTCCAGGAACTCCCCCTCGGCCACCATCCGGGCGAACTCGGTCGGTGCGAGGAAGTGGTAGTGCACTCCGTCGACCTCACCAGGGCGCGGACTACGTGTGGTGGCCGAGACGGACAACCAGATCTGCGGGTAGCGTGCGCGCACGTCCGCGGACACCGTACCTTTGCCCACGGCGGTGGGACCCGCCAGGACGGTCAGACGTGCCGGGTGCGTACCCGGCTCAGCCAAACCGCTCGACCAGCTTGGTGATCTGCTGCGGGCCCAGACCCCGCACCCGGCGGGACTCCGAGATGCCCACCTCGGTCATCACAGTACGTGCCGTCACCTTGCCGACGCCGGGCAGCGACTCCAGCAGTGCCAGCACCTTGAGCTTGCCGATCGCGTCGTTCTGCTGTCCCTCGGCGATCACCTCGGAGAGCTTGCCACCGGAATACTTCAACCGGTTCTTCACCTCGGCACGTGCCGCTCGGGCTTCAGCCGCCTTCTCCAGCGCCTTGGCGCGTTGCTCCGGTGTGAGTGGGGGAAGAGCCACAGCGGGTCACCTTCAGCGTCGGGAACAAGGGTATGTCTGGCAACCTAGCGAGCCGAGAGCGGCCCGATCAAGCCTGGGCCGCGGAATCAGTGCGGCTGCGCAGAGGTTTCAGCATAGCGTTCAGCGAGCCTGCGGCGGTCGCCAACGCCTCCTCGTCCGGCCCAGCGCTGAGCACTGCCCGAGAGCTGGTCGGCACAACCGCCCTCGTGGCGCTGGCGAAGACCGTGGCCACGTCCTGTGGCCCAGCCCCCTGGGCACCCAGCCCGGGTGCCAGCAGCGGTCCCCGGGCTCCCGCCAGGTCCACGCCCAGCTCAGCGGCTGTTCCGCCCGTGGTGGCACCCACCACCAGACCCACCGGGCCCAGCTCCGTACCGTCGAGCACATCGGCGGCATTCGCCGCGGCAGCGGCGGCAGCGATGCTCGCGGCCACCGATACTCCGTCGGTGCCCCGTGCGTGCTGCACCGACGCCCCTTCCTGGTTGGAGGTGAGGGTGAGCAGGAACACACCGCGCCGGTTCTCCCGGGCCACCTCGATCGCCCCGGCGAGGGAGCCGGCGCCCAGGTACGGGGACAGGGTGACCGCGTCACCCGCCAGCGGAGAGCCCTCGGTGAGGTAGGCCGCGGCATAGCCGTCCATCGTGGAGCCGATGTCACCGCGCTTGGCGTCGATGATGCACAGCAAGCCCGACTCCCGGCAGGCGGCCACCACCTCTTCGAGCACCGCCACCCCGGCGCTGCCGAACCGCTCGAAGAACGCCGACTGCGGCTTCACGATCCCCACCACACCGGCAAGGGCGCGCACCGCACGCAGGGAGAACTCACGTAACCCTGCGACGTCCCCGCTCAGCCCCCAGGAGGTGAGCAGACCCGGGTGCGGATCGATGCCCACGCACAGCGGCCCCAGCCGGTCGGCCACCGCGGTGAGTCGCTGCCCGAACGGGGCCGGGAGGCTCACGCCCGCGCCTCGATCCGGCTCAGCCGGGCCGCATCGTGCTCCTGCAACGAACGCACATGGAACGGACCCCGCCGGATCGCCTCGATCGCCTGCACCGCCGCCGTGAACTGCTGCACGGTGGTGGCGATCGCCTTGTCCGCGGCCGTGGTCGCGGTCCGGATGTCATAACCGTCGGCGCGGGCGCCCTTCGACCCGGACGTGTTCACCACCATGTCCACCACTCCCTCGTGGATCAGGTCCACGATGGTGGGCTCACCGTCCGGTCCGCGACCGTCCGAGGCCTTGCGCACCACCTCGGCAGGGATCCCGTTGCGGCGCAGCACGCTCGCCGTGCCGGAGGTGGCCATCAGCGTGAAGCCCAGCTCGGTGAGCCGGCTGCACGGCATCGTCAGGGACCGCTTGTCCCGGTCCGCCACCGAGACGAACACCGTCCCGGAGGTGGGCAGGCCACCGAACGCGGCCGCCTGCGACTTCCCGAACGCCAGCGGGAAGTCCACGTCGTAGCCCATCACCTCACCGGTGGAGCGCATCTCCGGGCCGAGCACGGTGTCCACCACCTGCCCCGACGCGGTGCGGAACCGCTTGAACGGCAGCACCGCCTCCTTCACCGCCAACGGCGCGTCCAGGTCGGTGCGTGCGGCGTCGTCGGCCGGCAGCAGCCCGGCAGTGCGCAGGTCGGCGATCGACCGCCCGCTCATCAGCAGCGCCGCGGCCTTCGCCAGCGGCACCCCGGTGGCCTTGGCCACGAACGGCACGGTGCGGGACGCGCGCGGGTTCGCCTCGAGCACGTAGAGCACATCAGCAGCCAGGGCGAACTGGATGTTGATCAGACCACGCACGCCTACGCCGTCGGCGATCGCCTCCGTGGAGGTCCGGATCCGGGCGATCATCGAGTCCGAGAGCGTGACCGGAGGGAGCACGCACGCGGAGTCCCCGGAGTGGATACCGGCCTCCTCGATGTGCTCCATCACCCCACCCAGGTACAGCTCGGTCCCGTCGTAGAGGGCGTCCACGTCGATCTCGATCGCCTGGTCCAGGAACCGGTCCACCAGCACCGGCGCCGGCAGGATGCCCTCGCTGTCGGTGCCGGTGGCGCGCGTCACGTAGTCGGTCAGCTGCGCCTCGTCGTAGACGATCTCCATCCCGCGCCCGCC
>DATGRZ010000092.1:0-23100 GCA_035303065.1 Ruania sp. | reverse complement strand
AGCTGACGCCCCGCCTCCGGTCCGAACGCATCGGAGGTGATGTACACGGTGAACACGAACGTGGTGATCACCGCGTTGAACGCCGCCGATCCCCAGTCCCACAGAGACCAGGCGAGCACCGGGACGGTGAGCAGGCGGTGCCGGCGGGTCAGGCCAGCGTCTGCCGAGGAGGGGGAGGTCATGACTCTCACCGTAGGGACTGATCGCAGCCCGGGGGCCGATATCTCGGCGTCTGGTGAAAACCGCTCGTCGTTGCGGCTACGCTCAGCAGCCGGATCGGCGAGCATGGTCCCACCGGCCGGCAGCAGCATCGGCGGACAACCACAGAAAGGGGCGACCGTGATGACGACCTGGCGCACGCGCCCCACCCGCCAGGTGCAGGCCCTGCGCGCGGACCTGCGCGCCGCTGAGTACACCGTGGACCACCTCACCGAGCTGTTCGGCCCGGAGGTGATCGCCGCGATGGCCCGTGAGCAGGTCGTCCCCGCCGTGCGCCGCGCCCGCACCCTCACCGACCCGGCCGCAGTGCTGGCCCGGCTGTTCATCCTCGGCGACCAGGTCACCCCGGCCGAGGTCGCCACCGTTCTGCCCCGGTCGGCAGGCTATGCAGGTGAGCTGGGCCTGCTCACCACCACGACGGGCGGCACGGTGCAGGCACTGCTCGACCTGCGCCCGGTCGACCTCGGCACAGGAGCGCTGTACCTGGCCGCCGACCTCGGCGAGGCCACCACCGGGCACGCGGTCCAGGCCGAGCACGTGCTCGGCCTGGGCGGTGCCTCGCGCACCCTGGCCGAGCTGACCGTGCCCACCCCAGCAGCACGCGCCCTGGACCTGGGCACCGGTTCGGGGGTGCAGGCGCTGGCCCTGGCCGGCCGGTGCGCCGCCGTCACCGGCACCGACATCTCCACCCGCGCGCTGACCTACGCAGCGCTGAATGCCGACCTGAACGGGCTAGACCTGGACCTGCGCAAGGGGTCGATGCTGGACCCGGTCGCGGGGGAGACCTTCGACCTGATCGTGTCCAACCCGCCGTTCGTGATCACCCCACGAGCCGAGGGGGCCCTGCCGGCCTACACCTACCGGGACGCCGGCGGCACCGGGGATGCGATGGCCGAGGCGCTGGTCACCGGCCTGGGCGCGCACCTGGCCCCCGGTGGTGTGGCCCAGCTGCTGCTGAACTGGGAGATCCACGAGGCCACCGATCCGCTTGCCCGGGTGCGCGACTGGTGCACCCGCTCCGGGCTGGACGCCTGGGTGGTGGGCCGGGAGATCGCCGATCCGTGCGAGTACGCCGAGACCTGGCTGCGCGACGGCGGCATCACCCCGGACCGGGACCGGCGGGCCTGGGACCGCGGCTACGCCGCCTGGCTGGCGGACTTCGAAGCACGCGGTGTGCTGGGGGTCGGGTTTGGCTACCTCACCCTGCACCGGGCCCGAGGGCCAGCCGGGGAGCAGTGGCTGCGCACCGAGAACCTCACCGGCCACCTGCCCGGTCCGCTCGGCCCGGCCATCGCCGCCACGCTGGCCGTCAAGGACGCCCTCGCCGGCCTGGACGATGCCGCACTGGCGGCGTTGCCGCTGACCGTGGCGCCCGACGTCACCGAGGAACGCCACTACCGGCCCGGCAGCGCCCACCCCGAGGTGATCATGCTGCACCAGGGCGGTGGGTTCGGCCGCAGCGTCCGTGCGGACACGGCGCTGGCGGCAGTGGTCGGCGCCAGCGACGGCGAGCTCACCCCCGCCCAGGCCGCCGCCGGTGTGGCCGTGCTCACCGACACGGCGCCGCACGCAGTGCTGCAGAGTGTGATTGCTGACATTCGCGGCCTGGTGCTTGACGGATTCCTGCACCTACCGGGTTACCGTGAGGAATGACCACTGTGCTGCCGACCCGGACGAACGCCGCGCCCCCGAACCCGGAGCACCGGTCCACCTGGCCGGCGGTCCTGGTACGCCTGTGCGCCGCCGTGGTCTGCGCCGCACTGGTGCTGGTGCTGCACCAGGTGTTCGTCGCCACCGGTCCCGGACAGCAGTGGGACGAGTCGTTCGCGCTGTCGGTAAACGGCTCTGACGGGCTGCTGAGCCGGCTGGGGTTGTTCTTCCTGCAGGATGTCAGCGCGCTGGTGCTGCTCGGTGCGCTGGTGGTCGCGGTGCTGGTGGCACTGGCTCGCCGCCGGGCCCGCGAGGCGGTGGGCGCCGTGCTGCTGATGCTCGTGGCCAACGTCTCCACCCAGGTGCTCAAGCACCTCCTGCTGGACCGGCCCGACCTGGGCGTCACCTACGACCTGGCGAACTCCTTCCCGTCCGGGCACACCACCGCTGCGACCACTGTGCTCGCCGTGCTCCTGCTGGTGGCCCCCCGCGGTTGGCGACCGGTGGTGCTGGGCGTCGGCGGGCTGTACCCGGCACTGTGCGGGTGGGGCACGTTGGTGGACGGGTGGCACCGCCCCTCGGACGTGCTCGCGGCGTTCGCAGTGGTCGGCACCTGGTACTTCCTGGTGCGCGCAGTGCTGCTGTGGATCCACCCGGAGCCGGTCAGCCGGAGGTAGCCGTCGACGGCGGAGGTCACCGTGCGAGCGCCGGTATAGCTTGTGCCGGTGTAGAACTGGGCGGCGGACGGCGTAGGGTGTGGGGTGCTCCCCGGAGGTCCGGCGAGGTTCGCAGCACGGTTTCCCTTCTGCGGGTTACCATGCGCACCGGGACAGACGTTCAGCGGCAGGAGGTCGCCGCACGGAGCCCCCCGACGTGCCGGTCCGGCACGCACTGAGGTAGAAGGAAGGTTCGCGTGAGCACTGCCCGTAAGCTCGTGATCGTCGAGTCCCCGGCCAAGGCGCGCACCATTGCTGGCTACCTGGGGTCCGGTTTCGAGGTCGAAGCGAGCGTGGGCCACATCCGAGACCTGGCGCAGCCTTCCGAGCTGCCCGCGGAGATGAAGAAGGGGCCGTACAAGAAGTTCGCGATCGACGTGGAGAACGGCTTCGAGCCCTACTACGTGGTGGACGCGGACAAGAAGAAGAAGGTCGCCGAGCTGAAGAAGCTCCTCAAGGAGGCCGACGAGCTCTACCTCGCCACCGACGAGGACCGTGAGGGTGAGGCGATCGCCTGGCACCTGCTCGAGGTGCTCAAGCCGAAGATCCCGGTGAAGCGGATGGTGTTCCACGAGATCACCCGGGAGGCGATCGACCGGGCGCTGACCTCCACCCGGGACGTGGACACCCGGCTCGTGGACGCCCAGGAGACCCGCCGGCTGCTGGACCGGCTGTACGGCTACGAGGTGTCCCCGGTGCTCTGGCGCAAGGTGCGGCAAGGGCTGAGCGCCGGGCGGGTGCAGTCCGTGGCCACCCGGATGGTGGTCGAGCGGGAGCGGGAACGGATGGCGTTCCGCGCCGCCGAGTACTGGGACGTGCGCGGTGAGTTCACCGGCGGGCGCGGCAGCACCGCCGGCACCACCTTCGGCGCCCGGCTGGTGGCCGTGGACGGCACCCGGGTGGCCACCGGCAAGGACTTCCGCGACGACGCCACCCTGCGGGCGAAGAACGTGCTGCACCTGGACGAGCAGGCAGCCCACGGCCTGGTCGCGGCACTCGAGGATGCGCAGGTGGCGGTCACCTCGGTGGAGGAGAAGCCCTACACCCGACGCCCGGCCGCACCGTTCACCACCTCCACGCTGCAGCAGGAGGCCTCCCGCAAGCTGCGGATGAACTCCCGGCAGACGATGCGCCTGGCCCAGGGCCTGTACGAGAACGGCTACATCACCTACATGCGAACGGACTCCGCGGCGCTGTCCGGGCAGGCGATCGCCGCTGCCCGCCGGCAGGCCGGGGACCTGTACGGACCGGAGTTCGTCCCGGACAAGCCGCGTACCTACGCCGCCCGGTCCAAGGGCGCGCAGGAGGCGCACGAGGCGATCCGGCCGGCCGGGGACTCCTTCCGCACCCCCGCCCAGGTCTCCGGTGCGCTGCGCGGGGACGAGTTCCGGCTGTACGAGCTGATCTGGAAGCGCACCGTCGCCTCGCAGATGGCCGATGCGAAGGGGTCGACCGCCTCGGTGCGGCTGGCCGCCACGGCCTCCGACGGGCGGGCGGCGGAGTTCGCCGCCTCCGGCACGGTGATCACCTTCCGGGGCTTCCTCGCCGCCTACGAGGAGGGTCGGGACGCGGGCCGGTACGAGGAGGGCGACGGCAAGAGCGCCCGGCTGCCGGACCTGCAGTCGAAGGACCAGGTGGTCACCGAGTCGCTCACCGCCGACGGGCACGAGACCTCGCCGCCGCCCCGGTACACCGAGGCCAGCCTGGTCAAGGCGCTGGAGGAGCGTGGCATCGGCCGACCCTCCACCTACGCGGCCACCATCTCGGTGATCACCGACCGCGGCTACGTGCTGCGCCGCGGCCAGGCCCTGGTGCCCAGCTGGACGGCGTTCTCGGTGATCCGGCTGCTGGAGGAGCACTTCCCTCGGTTGATCGACTACGACTTCACCGCCGAGATGGAGTCCGACCTGGACCGCATCGCCGCTGGTGAGGCCGACCGGGTGGACTGGCTGGCAGGCTTCTACTTCGGTCGGGACGGAGCCCAGGGGCTGCAGGCGCTGGTGGAGGACCTGGGCGAGATCGACGCCCGGCAGATCAACTCCATCGACCTCGGCGAAGGCATCACCCTGCGGGTGGGGCGCTACGGGCCGTACCTGGAGGGCCCGCCGAAGGAGGAAGGCGGTCAGGCCCGGCGGGCCTCGGTACCGGACGACATCGCCCCGGACGAGCTCACTCTGGCACGGGCCGAGGAGCTGTTCGCCGCCAGTGCCGAGGACGGTCGCGAGCTGGGCACCGACCCGGCCACCGGGCACACCATCATCGTCAAGAACGGCCGGTTCGGCCCGTACGTGACCGAGGTGCTGCCCGAGACTGAGGAGGCTGCGCCGTCGAAGGGGAAGAAGAAGGCCGCCAAGCCCAAGCCGCGCACCGCGTCCCTGTTCAAGAGCATGGACCTGGCCACAGTGGACCTGGACGCGGCGCTCCGGCTGCTGTCCCTGCCGCGGGTGGTGGGCACCGACCCGGAGTCCGGGGAGGAGATCACCGCCCGGAACGGCCGCTACGGCCCGTACCTGAAGAAGGGCACCGACTCCCGGTCGCTGACCGCGGAGGAGCAGATCTTCGACATCACCCTCGAAGAAGCCCTGGAGCTCTACGCCCAGCCCAAGCGAGGCCGCGGGGCGAGCAGCGCCAAGGCGCTCAAGGAGTTCGGCGAGGACCCGGTCTCGGGGAAGAAGGTGGTGGTCAAGGACGGCCGGTTCGGTCCGTACGTCACCGACGGGACCACGAACGCCACCCTGCGCCAGGCGGACCCGGTGGAGACCCTGACCGCCGAGCGGGCTTATGAGCTGATCGCGGAGAAGCGGGCCAAGGGGCCGGCGAAGAAGACCAGGAAGCCGGCCAGGAAGCCGGCCAGGAAGTCCGCCGCGAAGAAGTAGCCGCGGAATCGACGGTCATACGGCACGAGCTCGGCATATGGCCGAGCTCGTGCCGTATGACCGTCAGTTTGCCCGTCGCGGCGGTCGCAGATGCCGCCGGGTGGCCACGAGGGCTGCCAGATCTGCCTGCGTGGCCGGCCAGGAGTCCCACACCTGGGTGAAGCTGAGCCGTGTGACGGTGTAGCCGCGGAGCCGGGCGGCCAGGTCCCGACGCCGGTCCCGCTCGTAGTCCGCCACCAAGGTGTGGTGTGCTCTGCTGTCCACCTCGATCACCCAGGAACGACCCACCAGGAAGTCCACCCGGCCGACACCGTCGATCTGGACCTGTTGGGCGAACGGCACACACCGGGCCCGCAGCCACCGGGCGACCCGGGTCTCGGAGCCTGACTCGCTGAGTCCGGAGAGCGGCAGCAGCCTGGCTCGGATCCGGGCCGGCAGCTGCAGGGTGAGCTGGTCCACCTGCGCAGGGTGGAGCAGACGCTTCGTCAACGTCGACTCGATCATGGTGGCCGCGAGCTCGGCGGGCAGGCACCGTGCCGCGTGCTCCAGGCAGAGGGGAAGACTCGCTACCGGGGTGGTCTCGGGCCAGCGGTCGCGGTAGGGGCCGTGCGGCACGAAGCTCGGTGGCACCAGCCCGCGCCGGCCGTAGACATGCGTACCCGGTGCCGTTGGTGTCCACAGTCCGTGCAGACGTGCCGCCGAGACGCAGGTGAGGCGCACCCCCGACCGGATCGCGCCGAGCGCCGAACGGTCAGCCTCGGCGGTAGCGAACCAGCCACGTGCGGCAGGGACCAGACGGCCCTGCCGCACGAGCTGGTCACGGCGGGAACGGTCGACACCCCGGGCCTCCAGCTCGGGGATGGAGTAGAGGCCCACCATCGTGGCCAGTCGGGACGGTTCGACCATGTCGTCCAGGGTGCCGGAATCGGCGGGGCTGCCGCCGGGGGCTGTGGACAGACCGGTCGCGGCTACTGTCCGAGCAGTTCTTCGAGCTGGTCGAACGCGTCGGCCATACCGGTCTCCATCCCGGAGTCGACCATGCCGTCCCGGGCCTCCAGGGACGGGTAGACAGCGTGCCCGGTCAGCCGGCTGCGACCGCCACCGAGGTCCTCGAAGCGCAGGGTCTCGATGCTGACCACGTCCGGGTAGCCGAGGAACTCGAAGGTCTGGATGGCGATCTCGTTGTCCCGGACGGAGTGCAGTGTCCCGCGGAAGCGGTACTCGTTGCCGTCCGGGTCGATGTGGGTGTAGGCGTAGGACCCGCCGGTGTGGAAGTCGTATCGGTCCACCCGCATCTCGTATCCTCGCGGGCCGAGCCACTGTGCCACTCGGTCACCGTCGGTGTAGGCGCGGAACAGCCTCGCCACCGGGTGATCGAACTCCCGGGTGAAGTCGATGAACGGCAGCCCGTCAGGGGCGGTCACGGTCAGTGCGTTACTCATGATGGTCTCCTTGGAGGTCGGGGGCGCCGGTGCGCCCGGACTTGGTGGGGGCGGTGTCCTGGTCCAGGAGCGTGTCGAGATTTCGGAACTGGCTCTCCTTGACGAGGCGGTAGCGGTCGATCCAGGCGGTCATCGCTTCCAGGCGTTCCGGGACGAGGTGGACGGGCCGACGCTGCGCCTCCCGGGTGCGGGTGACCAGTCCGGCCTGCTCGAGCACCTGGATGTGCTTGGAGATCGCCTGCTTGGAGATCGGGAACGGCTCTGCGAGCTCGTTGACCGTTGCGGGCCCCCGGCTCAGCACGGCGATGATCTGTCGCCGCACTGGATCGGCAAGAGCCATGAACGCGCGGTTCAGGTCCGCTTCGGACTCCCGGTTCTCGGACACTGCACCCTCTCCTTGTAGTCAACCTTCTAGTTAATCAACTAGAAGGTTGACTAAAGATGGCGCAACATGTTCTCGATGTCAACCGCCCGACGGTGCCGGGTGGTGTTGCGGGAACGCTGAGACGCGGTGACGGCCGCTGTGGGCAGCCCTCTAGGCTAAGCGTCATGTCGAGCCATGACGCTTCCTTCGGACCTGATCCGGCCGCCGCCCCGCCGCTGCGCTGGGGCATCCTCGGCCCGGGCGGGATCGCCCGCCGCTTTGCCCGGGACATCCCTGCCCATACCGCCTCGTCCGTGGTCGCGGTCGGCTCCCGCAGCAGCGTGCGCGCCGAGGCGTTCGCAGGGGAGTACGACATCCCGACGGCGCATGCGAGCTATCCCGAGCTCGTCGCCGATCCGCAGGTCGAGGCTGTGTACATCGCCACCCCGCACTCGGAGCACCTCGAGCACGCGCTGCTCGCGCTGCAGGCCGGCAAACCCGTGCTGGTGGAGAAGTCCCTCACCCGCAACGCCGCGGAGGCGCGGGAGCTGTTCGACGCGGCCGACGAGCATGAGCTGTTCGCGATGGAGGCGATGTGGACCCGGTTCCTGCCGCACATGGTCGCCCTGCGTGGGCTGCTCACGGCCGGTGAGATCGGCGAGCTGCGGATGCTCACCGCCGAGCACGGTCAGGGGCTGGACCACGTGGCCGCCACGCACCGGCTGAAGGACCCCACCCTGGCCGGCGGGGCGATGCTCGACCTGACCGTCTACCCCATCTCCTTCGCCCACGACGTACTCGGGGTTCCCGATGAGGTGTCCGCCCTGGGCACACTGACCGAGACCGGTGTGGACGCGAGCGAGTCGATCACGCTGCGCTACGGCGGGTACGCGCTAGCCATCCTCGGTGCCAGCATGACCGCAGCCACCCCGAACGCTGCGGTGGTGACCGGCAGCGACGGGCGGGTGGAGATCGCCGGCACCTTCTACGCTCCCTCCACACTGACCATCCGACCCCGGGAGGGGGAGGAACGGCAGGTGCGTCCCGCCGTCGGCAGCGGGTTCGAGTACCAGGCCGCCGAGGTGGCCCGCCGCGTGCACGCCGGTGAGCTGGAGTCCCCGGTGCACTCCTGGGCAGGCACCGTCGAGGTGATGGCGACCATGGACGAGGCGCGTCGCCAGCTCGGTGTGCGGCTGCCGGGCGAGTGAGGGGCTGGGGACGACGAGACGAAGCGTGGGTGGTGGCGGCTAAGGTGCTCGGGTGAGCGGACTCTTCATCTCCTTCGAGGGCGGCGACGGCGCGGGCAAGACCACGCAGCTGCGTCGCCTGGCCGACTGGGTCGCCCAGGCGACTGATCGGGAGGTGGTGTGCACCCGGGAGCCGGGCGGCACCGAGCTGGGGCGCACGTTGCGCCAGGTGCTGCTGCACGGCTCGGACATCGACGCCCGCACCGAGGCGCTGCTGTTCGCCGCTGACCGCGCCCACCACGTGGCCTCGCTGGTCCGCCCTGCACTGGACCGGGGTGCCGTGGTGCTCACCGACCGGTACCTGGACTCCTCGGTGGCCTATCAGGGTGCGGGCCGGGAGCTGTCCGCCGAACAGGTGGAGCAGCTGTCCCTGTTCGCCACCGACCACCTGCTGCCCGCGGTGACCGTGCTGCTCGACCTGGACCCGGCACACCTGCCGCAGCGCCTGACCGACGACCCGGACCGGTTGGAGCGAGCAGGCGGGGAGTTCCACATCCGCACCCGGCAGGCGTTCCTGGACCGGGCCGCCCGGGATCCGCAGCGCTGGCTGGTGCTGGATGCGTCCCGCAGCGTGGTGGAGCTGGCTGCAGCGGTCCGGGATCGCGTCGCCCCGCTGCTCGCGATACCGCCCGAGGCGGGTCGTCATGCGGGGAGCGTGCCAGGGCGCACGCCTGACCGGACGGCCCGGGGGGAGGGGGACCGGTGAGCGTGTGGCGTGGGTTGGTCGGGCAGGAGCAGGCGATCGAGACGTTGAGCGCTGCGGTGGCGAGCCCGACCGCGATGACCCACGCCTGGCTGATCACCGGTCCGCCGGGCTCGGGGCGGTCGGTGGCGGCCCGGGCGTTCGCCGCCGCGTTGCAGGACCCGGCGGACACTGCCGGCGAGGGGCACCAGGTGCGTACCGTGCTTGCCGGCACGCATGCCGATGTGGCGGTGCTGACCACCGACAAGCCGAGCTTTGCCATCGACGAGGTGCGCGACTGGGTGCTGCTCGCCCAGCGCTCACCGTCCCAGGGGCGCTATCGGGTGCTGATCGTCGAGGATGCCGACCGGATGCTTGAGCGCACCTCGAACGTGCTGCTGAAGGCGATCGAGGAACCACCGGAGCGGACGGTGTGGATCCTGTGCGCTCCGAGCCCGGTGGATGTGCTGCCCACGATCCGGTCCCGCTGCCGACTGGTGAACCTGCGGGTGCCGCCGGTGCAGGCGGTCGCGGACCTGCTGCACACCCGCGACGGGGTGGAGCCCGAGCTCGCGCTGGAGTGTGCACGGGCGGCGCAGTCACACATCGGGGTGGCCCGCCGGCTGGCGCTGTACCCGGAGGAACGGGCCTACCGGCGCAAGGTGTTGCACCTGGCCACCGGGATCCGGGGTGTGGGGGACGCGGTGCTGGCCGCCCAAGAGCTGGTCGAGGATGCCACCGAGCAGTCCAAGTCCGCCACCGCCGAGCGCGACGGCGCCGAGCGGGCCGCGCTGCTGCGTGCCCTGGGTGTGGAGGAGGGGGCGCGGGTGCCGCCGGCGCTGCGGGCGCAGGTGCGTGGGCTGGAGGAGGACCAGAAGCGCCGCGGGAAGAGGGCGCTGACCGATCTGCTGGACCGGTCGATGGTCGACCTGCTCTCCTTCTACCGGGATGTGCTGGTCACCCAGCTGCAGACCGGTGCCGAGCTGGTGAACACCGCGGAGGCTGACGCGGTGGCCGAGCAGGCCCGGGCCACCACCCCGGAGCAGTCGCTGCGCCGGATGGCGGCTGTCGGGCTCGCCCGGGAGCGGCTCGCCACCAACGCTGCGGCGCTGCTGACCGTGGAGGCGCTGGCAGTGGCGCTGCGCCCGCAGGGCTGAGCTGGGGCGCGGCATGCATAGACTGCCCCCTGTGGTCTTGAGAACAACGCGCTCGGTCTCGGCCGCGCTCGCGACCGCGGCAGCAGCAGCGCTGCTGGCCGGGTGCGCCGCGTCCGCGCCGATGGTGCAACCTACAGCGGGCGCTGCCCCCTTTCCGGAAGAGCTTGAGGCGTACTACACCCAGGAGCTGGACTGGAGCGAGTGCGGTGACGGGTACGAGTGCGCCGACGTCACCGTGCCGATGGACTATGAGCAGCCCGACGGAGAGACCATCTCGATCGCGCTGAAGGTGCTGCAGGCCAGCGGTCAGTCTCGCGGTGCACTGTTCATCAACCCAGGCGGTCCGGGCGGCTCCGGCATCGAGCTCGTGGAGAGCGCCTCGGACATGTTCGGTGATGCGCTGCTGGCCAACTACGACATCGTCGGCTTCGACCCGCGCGGCGTGGGTGCCTCCACTGCGGTGCGCTGCTACGACAGCGAGCAGCTGGATGAGCTGTTCTCCCAGACCTACGACCTGGCCACCGACGGCGGCTTCGAGCAGTACATGTCCGACCTGACTGCCTACGGCGAGGCTTGTGAGGCGAACACCGGCGAGCTCGTCCACCACCTGGACACGGTGAGCGCGGCGCGGGATCTCGACGTGCTCCGAGCCGTGCTGCAGCAGCCGTCGCTCTCCTACCTCGGCTTCTCCTACGGTACCTTCCTCGGGGCCATCTACGCCGAGCACTTCCCGGACACGGTGGGCCGGCTGGTGCTCGATGGTGCCATCGATCCTGCGTTGAACTACACCGAGATCACGCAGGGTCAGATCGCAGCGTTCGACCGGGCCTACCGGTCCTACCTCGAGGACTGCCTCAGCTCCGCGGACTGCCCGTTCACCGGGGACGTGGACGATGCGGTGAACCAGACGGTCCAGCTGGTCCACCAGCTCGCCGACACTCCGGTGGACAGCGGTGACCCGGAGCGTCCGGTCACCGAGTCGGACCTGTACAACGCGATCGTCATCGCCCTGTACAGCCCGGATTCCTGGCAGGTGCTGACCAGCGCGATGGCCGCCCTGATGCAGGACGACGGCGCCCAGATCCGGTTCCTCGCCGACTACGCGATGGAGCGGGACGACAACGGCGAGTACCCGGAGGACGAGGGCGCGTTCCGGCTCATCGACTGCTCGGACTACCCGGTGGAGCTGGACCGGGAGCACTCTCGCGAGCTCGCCGAGGAGAACGCCGAGATCTCCGAGCTGTTCGGCGAGGCGTTCAGCTATGGCGAAGTGGGCTGCGCCGCGATGCCGGTCAGCTCAGATGCGGTGCGTGAGCCGATCCACGCCGAGGGCGCCCCGCCGATCGTGGTGATCGGCACCACCCGCGACCCGGCCACACCGCACGAATGGGCCGACGCGCTGTCCGAACAGCTCGACTCCGGGGTGCTGATCAGCTACGACGGCGACGGCCACACTGCCTACGGCGGCGTCAGTGCGTGCGTGGACGATGCCGTGGAAGGGTTCCTGGTCGACGGGGTGGTGCCTCAGGACGGGCTGTCCTGCTGACCGGGCGCTGCTGGTGGGTCGCACCACCGCGTTTTGCTCGCCGGTCCGGGCGCCAGGTACAGTGGGCCCGCCGTTGCGCCGCCTTAGCTCAGTCGGCAGAGCGATTCACTCGTAATGAATAGGTCGTGGGTTCGATTCCCACAGGCGGCTCCATCGTCCCAGGTCCGAGCACTGCTCAGGCCTGGGATGCTCGCTTCTGCGGGGGCCGGGCTTGCCGCCCGCGACGCCCGTGGCGTGCAGGCCAGGATCCGGCGTCGGCGTACCGAGAAGCCTCGCCAATCAGCAGGCAACGGATCAGCCGCAGTGCTAGCGTCATACGGACCGGGGGTACACCAGGCGCCCCTCCCGACCGGAGCAGGCGGCCGGGAGGGACGCCGTTCCGGCCCCGGCTGCCTGGACCGGACCGGGACGAGCGGGCAGGCGGCTACATCGTCACCGGGCCGGTCCCTGCCCAGCGCAGGACGTGCGCACTCGTGCATCCGGGCGCGAGGTGTCAAAGTGGAATCAGCGCGCACCCGGCTCTGGTCCGATCGCGGGTCCAGGGGGAGCAGGGTGCCCGATCCCTAGGAGGAGATCATGACGCACGCTGACCTGCTGATCGTGGGGGCCGGGCTGGCCGCCGCCTCGCTCGTGGACGAGCTCCGGGACGCCGGGGACGAGCGAACGGTGCTGGTAGCCGGAGACGAGGGCGAGCGCCCCTACGAACGCCCTGGCTTGTCCAAGGGTGTGCTCCTCGGGAACGATCCGATGGAGTCGGTCTACGTGCACGACGCCGACCACTACGACAGCCGCAGCGTGCAGACCAGCTGGGATGACGCCGTCGAGAGCATCGACCCCGACAACCGCACCGCACGCCTGGCCTCCGGGACCGAGGTGAGCTATACGGACCTGGTGCTGGCCACCGGAGCCACCCCGCGCCGGTTGCCGATCGAGGGGATGGACCTGCCCGGGGTGCACACGCTGCGCCGCATCCCGGACTCGGAGGCGATCAAGGCCACCTTCGGTGAGAGCAAGCGGCTGGTGATCATCGGCGCCGGCTGGATCGGCCTGGAGGTCGCCGCCGCTGCCCGGCAGGCCGGCACGGAGGTGACCGTGCTGGAGATGGCCACAGTGCCGCTGGCGGGACCGCTCGGCCCACAGCTGGGGGAGTACTTCGGCCGGCTGCACACCGACCACGGAGTGGACCTGCGCACCGGGATGTCCGCCGCCGCGATCGAGGGCACCGATGCTGTCACCGGTGTGCGGGTGGGGATGGAGACCGTGCCGGCCGACGCGGTGGTGGTGGCCGTGGGGGCAGCGCCGAACACCCACCTGGCGGAGTCCGCCGAGCTGGACGTCGACAACGGGATCCTGGTGGACGAGCGGCTGCGCGCAGGGGGCAACATCTACGCGATCGGGGACGTGGCGAACGCGGTGAACACCGCACTCGGTGAACGGATCCGGGTGGAGCACTGGGACAACGCCATCCGGCAGGGCAAGCTGGCCGCACGGGTGCTGGTCGGCACCGACGACGTCTACGACTGGCAGCCGTACTTCTTCACCGACCAGTACGACCTGGGCATGGAGTACGTCGGCCGCAGCACCCCGGCGGACGAGGTGGTGATCCGCGGCGACATCGACTCCGGGGAGTTCCTCGCGTTCTGGCTGCGCTCCGGTGTGCTCACTGCGGCGATGAACGTGAACATCTGGGACGTCTCCGACCAGCTGCGCGAGCACATCGGCCGGGAGATCGACCCGGCCCGGCTCGCCGACCCGCAGGTACCGCTCGACCAGCTCTGAGCCGTCCGCGAGCCGCGAACGCCCGCTTTCGCGGCTGGAGGGCGTTCTCCGGCCGCCAACCAGAGCGCTGGCGAACCTGGTGTGCAACGATCGGGGCCATCGCGACACAGACTCCATGAGCCCTGGGTCCGATCCTGCCGGAGGAGCTGCCGATGAGCGACGCCGATGAGGTCGCCGCCGTGCCGGCTGCTGCCCGTCCGCACCGGCTGCGGGAACGGGACTGGTTCGAGGACCTCTTCGAGACCCATCTGGACGCGGTGCACCGGTTCCTCCTGCGCCGCGGCGCCGGTGGCGACGCCGAGGACCTGTGTGCGGACGTGTTCACCACCGCCTGGCGCCGCCGCGCCGACCTGCCGCAGGGCTATGAGCTCGCCTGGCTGTATCGCACTGCCGGCTATCTGCTGACCAACTTCCGCCGCAAGGGTCGAGCAGAACCGGTGGAGCTCCTGCCCGACGACGGCGAGCACGCCCCGGACCCCGCGGAGATCGCAGTGGCAGATGCTGCCGTGCAGGAGGTGCTCGGCCGGCTCAGTGCCAAGGACCGTCACGTGCTGCTGCTGCACGCGTGGGAGGGCCTCGACGGCGAAGGGCTGGGTCATGCTCTCGGCCTCACCCGGGGCGGAGCTGCTGCGGCTCTGTCCCGGGCCAGGGCCCGGCTCCGGGAGGCGTGGTCCGAGCAGGTCGGATGAGCATGCCCTGGCGTGCTCAGGCGTTGCGTCGACCGGGCGGCGGAGTCAGGACGGCGATGTCGGCGGGCTGCAACACTCGCCTGCTCGGCCACATAGGCCCAGTGAGACCACCCACTGCGATCCGCTGGAGACTGTGATGACCGACAGCAACCAGGACGACCCCCTGGAGCGGCTGCGCGCGGCTGATCCTGCGGCAGGCCATCCGGCACCGGACCATGGGCGAGTGCAGGCTGGCGTCAACGCACGGCTTGCTGACGACGGACACAGCGAGAGGAGCAGCACGTCCCACGAGCGGACTGGTGCTGCGGACGAGCTGGCCACCCGCCGGCGGCGCCCGTTGCGGTATGCGGCTGCTGCGGTGGGAGCGGTGCTCTTCCTCGGGGGCGGCTATGCCCTCGGTGTGGGCACCGGGCCGGGGGCGGCCGGCGGCGGCTCTGCCGACACCGGTGCCCAGGAGGGCGCAGAGCAGCAGGGTGCCGCCGACTCCGGCACACCCGAGATCGAGCCTGACGCCGGTCAGCAGAGCGCACCGGACGGCACCAGCTCTGGCGGGCAGCACGGTGCGTCCTCCGGTCCGACCAGCGACTCCGAACGTGCGCCGTGGCCGGCCCTGGCGCCGACAGTGTTCACCGCCGGTGACCTCCCGTCCGGGCCGGGACAGGAGCACGTCTGGGGTCTGGACGCCGGACCGGGGGACGAGCGTGCAGCGCAGCTCAGTGCCGCGCTCGGGATGGCCGGTGAGCCGCACGAGCAGGACGGCACCTGGGTGGTGGGCGGCGACGACGACAGCGACCCGGTGCTGCACCTGGAGGCCGACGGCAGCGTGTCCTACTCCGATCCGGCACTGCGCGACCTGCTGTGCCTGCCGGTGGAGCCGATGACCGAACCCGGTTCCGGTGCCGCGCCAGCGCCGAGCTCAGGAAGCAGCGGCTCCGGCAGCAGCGGCTCGCTCGACTGCTCGGATGCGGACACGCCCGCGCCACCGGACGCCCAGGCCACCTTCGTCAGGTTCCTCACCGATGCTGGCCTGGACCCGCAGAGCTACGACGTCGACGTCGCCGAGGCCGGCGGCAGTGCCACGGTCACCGGCACACTGCGCGCGGACGGGAAGCCCACCGAGGTGACGATCAGCGCCACTGTGGTCGCTGACGGTATCGCCGCTGTGTGGGGGAACATCGCCACCCCGTACGACCTGGGAGAGTACCCGCTGATCAGTCCGGACGAGGCCGTGCAGCGACTGTCCGACCCGCGATTCGCCTCCGGTGGCAGCGGGATAGTGGCGACGCCGGACCCCCGGTTCGCGGCAAGCTCCGGCGGCGTGGTGGCAACACCCGACCCACGATTCGGCACCGGCTCCAGCGACCAGAGCACCTCGAGCCCGGCGCACCCACCGGCCCCTGCCGAGCCCTTGTCCCCTGGGGCCCCTGTGCCGTGGTCGCTCCGGCAGGTCCAGATCACGACGGCGGAGCTCACCGTGGTCTCCGCGCGCACCAGTGCGGGGGTGCTGCTGCTACCGGGCTACGCGCTCACCGGCACCAGCGCCGGTGGCACCGAGGGCACCTGGACCGTGCCCGCACTGGCCGAGGACGCCTTCGACTTCACCAGCTGACCGGCGCCCGCGTCCGGTCTTCCATCGAACCGTCAAGCTCTCAGGTCACACGGCGTTCCCGCTGCCCTCTAACGCATCCACGATCGCGCTCAGGACCACAACGGGACTGAGAAGCTCGGCAGCGGTCATCGAGGAGCGGCCAGCGGAGATCGCATCGACGAAACGGGCCACCGACGGGGCGTTGTAGTCCCTGCCCAGGACCAGTTCCCGGGCAGTGACGCTGTCGGTGCGGGTGGCCACAGCGTAGAAGGGCACCTTGGTGTTCTCGGCGGGGACGACGAAGGTGAACGTCACGGCGACTCCGGCGATGACCGTGTGCGCCACGGTGGTGTCACCGTTCCTGGTCACGTTGACGGCCACGGACCCAGGTTCGACGGTCGGGTTGCCGAGGATCTCCAGGGCAGCCTCGACGTGGTGGATGCCATAGAAGAACAGCCCGGAGTATGGGCTGTCCGGGTCGGCTGGTCCGATCACCGTGAGCTGGCGCAGTGACCTCGCGCCGCCCTCGCTGAGCTCGGTGATCTGCGGGAGGAAGCGGAGCGCCGAGCAGGAAAGCAGGACGGCGCCCGACTCCTGGCTCGTGGCGATGATCTCCTGGGCATCGGCCACGGTGGTGGCCAGTGGCTTGTCGACCAGCACCGGCATGCCAGTTCGGAGCAGCGGTTCGGCCTGCTCGCGATGACGCGCACCGTCCCGGGTGGAGATGATGGCGGCGTCCACCGTGCCGATGAGGTCTTCAGGCTCCTCGACGATCTCCAGATCGTCTGCTGCAGCAAGGTCCTGGTTGCGAGGGTTCCGTCCGCCGGCCAGCGCACTGGCGGTGAAGCCGGGGTGCCGGGACTCGGCGTTCAGGAACCGGATGAAGTGATCAGTGTGCGAGTTCTCGGTGCCGATGAATCCGATGCGGGTCACGTGAGTTCCAATCACGGTGGGACATAGATAACTGCCAGCCTGGTATGCAATCGGTTGCACGTCAACCCTCCGATAGGTCATCCTGGATCTTGCCGCGGCAGCCTGCACCATCTGATGTTCCTGGCAGGCTGGTGCCGGAGGCGACGAAGGAGGTCGGGTGACTAAGGAGCTAGGCGTCGGGATCCTCGGCCTGGGTGGCATCGGGCTCACCCATGCTCGGGCGCTGCGAGAGATCGCACCGGATGTGCGGCTGCAGGCCTTCAGCGGGGGAGATGCAGAGCGCGCAGGTGAGGCAGGTTGGCCAGACGCTGTGCAGGTCGCGCCGGAGGAGCTGGTGCGGTCACCGGGTGTCGATGTGGTGGCCGTGTGCTCACCGAGCGCGGAGCATGCCAGCCACGCGATGTCTGCTATGGCAGCAGGGCGACATGTCGTGGTGGAGAAGCCGCTCGCCCTGACGGTCGCGGACGCCGACCGGGTGGTCGCCCTCGCTGCCGAGCACGGCGTGGTGGCGGCGGTGATCTCGCAGCGGCGTCTCGAGCCGGAGTACGCCGCATTGAAGGACAAGCTGGCCCGCGGGGCGCTCGGCCGCCTGCGGCTGGCGACCACACAAGTGCACTGGTGGCGAGAGCCGGACTACTACCAGGCGGCGCCCTGGCGCTCCTCGATGGCCGGTGGTGGCGGATCCCTGATGAACCAGGGGGTGCACAACGTGGACCTGCTCCGCTGGTTGTGCGGTCCAGTCACCGCGGTGACCGCGCAGTACGGAACGCTGGCCCACGACATCGAGGCTGAGGACACGACTGTGGCTACGCTCCAGTTCGCCAACGGTGCGCTGGGTATGATCAGCACGTCCACAGCCACCCCACCGGGCTCGCCCGCCACAGTCACGCTGCACCTGGACCGTGGAGTAGTCGAGCTCGGCCAGGGAGAGGTGCGGCGCTGGGACGTCGATGGTGTCCCTGAACCCGTGGGTACCAGTGGTATCAGCAGTGGCGCTGCCGACCCGGCCGCCATCGGCATTGCCGGTCACGTCCAGCAGTGGCGCGACGTCCTCACGTCGATACGTACCGGTGCCGCACCCGCAGTCAGCGCTGCCGACGGTGCCGAGACCGTCCGTCTGCTCTGTGCGGTCTATCGCGCCGCCGATACCGGTCGCACCGTCCGTCCCGAGGAGCTCTGAGATGAAGGTCGCGATCATCGGTGCGGCTCACCCGCATGTCGACTACGCGCTGACGGAGGTCGCGGCGCGGCCGGGCGTCGAGCTAGTAGCCGGTTGCGAGCCGGACGAGCAGCTGCGGCGCACCTACCTACCCTCGGACATCCCTCACTACGACACTGCTGAGGCGCTCTTCGATGCTCATGAGGTAGACGTGGCGCTGGTGGCCGGGGTCTACACGCGGCGAGGGACGGATACCCGGCTGGCGCTGGAGGCCGGTGCGCACGTGCTGGCGGACAAGCCGCTGTGCACCAGTCTTGGCGAGCTCGAGGAGATCGCCGCGGCCGCAGACCAGTCCGGCCGGCACGTCTCGGTGGTGTTCGAGAAGCGCTTCTACCCACCTACCCTTGCCGCTCGGCGGCTGCTCTCCGACGGTGTGCTCGGCGACCTCGCCCTGGTGGCGAGCACGGGCCCGCACAAGCTGAACCAGTCGAGCCGACCGCCCTGGTTCCTCACCCGTGCCGGATACGGTGGCATAGCCGGTGACCTACCGGTGCATGACATCGACCTGGTGCTTGCCCTGACCGGCGCGCGCAGCGGCACCGTGTCTGCACACACCGGAAACGCCCGTCGCGCCGACCACCCGGACTTTGACGACCACGTGGCCGTGCTGCTCCAGGCAGGTTCGGTCTCGGCGACGATCGAAGCGAACTGGCTGTCTCCGCAGGCCGCCGATGTCCACGGGCACTATCGGATGCGCCTGACGGGGTCGGAGGGAACGGCTGAGCTGGACTGGGCCTACAACACTCTCACCGTGGCCACGCACGATCGGGAGACCTGGCAGGAAGACCTGCCTGAGCCGCAACGGCCCGCCGCCTACTTCTTCGACGCGGTCCAGGCCGACAGGGAGCCCGAGATCAGCACCGCAACCAGCCTGCTCGCCACCCGGGTGGCACTGCTCGCCCAACGTAGCGCCGATCACCAGGGCGCTCCAGAGCGATTTGGCATCTGAACCAGGCCAAACTGGCAGGGTGCTTCTCGTCGGGTGAGGTCGACTTCCACCGTGGCCCGGCGGAGTGTGCCAGCCTTGACGTCGGGATCGGCTGAATGGACGAACTGACGGAAGGACGCACGATGGGGCGAGCAACGATCTACTCGATCGCCGCCGAGCTGGGCATCTCGGCCTCGACGGTCTCACGCGCATTCTCCCGTCCGGACCTGGTCCGAGACTCACTCCGGGAGAAGATCCTGGCTGCGGCAGACCAGATCGGTTATCAGCCAAGCAGGGCGGCCCGGAGTGTGGCCACCGGGCGAACCGGTCTCATCGGCCTGCTGGTACCAGACATCACCAACCCGTTCGTGCCGCCGTTGGTGCGCGCGATCGAGATGGCCGCTGCTGAGCGGGACTCCGGGGTGCTGCTTGTCGACGCCCGTGCGAACGGGGCAGCTGAACCCGGGCTCGTGGTGCGGCTGAAGGCGCAGGTGGACGGCCTGGTGGTGGTTGCGCCACGCTCTGCCGCAGGAGATCTGACTGCAGCGGTCGGCCGCACACCCGCCGTCGTGGTCAACCGGGTGATCCGAGGGATGGCGAGCGTAGTCTGCAACAACACGACGGCCATCCACACCGCAGTGCGTGCGCTGGTGGCAGACGGGCACCAGGTCCTGGCGCTGCTTCGTGGACCGGCAGGTGCCTGGGCGGCTCGACAACGAGCCGAGGCGGTGCGCCGCGCGGCGGCCGATACCGGTGTCGACCTGATCGAGCATGGCCCCTTCGAGGCGCAATTTGACGACGGCCGGGAGGCCGCAGCCGATGTCGCCGCGTCACGGGCCACCGCTGTGCTTGCCTTTGACGACCTGATGGCCTGCGGTGTGATCGCCGGCTTGGCCGACGTGGGGATCCGGGTGCCTGCTGCGATGAGCGTGCTCGGCTGTGACGACGTGTTGCTTGCGCGCACGATGACACCGTCATTGAGCACGATCACCGCTCCGATCGAAGATCTTGGGTATCACGCCGTGAACCTCCTCGACCGCGTGCTGGCTGGTGAACCGCCGCGGTCGGTACAGCTCGACGGTGTTCTCGCCCTGCGTGGCACTTCTGGCAAGGTGCGGCGGTCGTAGACCGGTCTGGCACGAACGCATCCCGTCCAGCCCTGAGGTCGCTGCTGCTCGAAGAGCCAGGTCCGCACCCGGTGCACATTGACCCGCCCGGTGCCGGATAGGTAGAGTCAGGATGCAACCGATTGCATCTTTGAGGTGAGAATGTCGCTGACCGATCCCGAACTGCATCGTCCTGCCGTCCACGTGCACGCGACAGCAGACGCTGCGGCCAGAGCAGCGGCCGCTCGAGCGGCCGAGGCGATCGTCACCGCGATCGAGGCCCGTGGCGCAGCTCGGGCGCTCTTTGCCAGCGCGCCGTCCCAGGAGGCGATGCTGGCGTGGCTCGGCGACGATCCACGGATCGACTGGGCCCGGGTGCGGTCGTTCCATCTGGACGAGTACGTCGGCATCGCTGCATCGGCACCGCAGGCTTTCGGCCAGTGGTTGGCGGACCGGCTGCCCGCAGCTGCTCTGCCGGGCTTCTCCCGCATCAGCGCTGATAGTCAAGGCGAAGCAGAAGCCCAGCGGTACTCCGCTCTGGTCACCGCCGACCAGATTGACGTCACCTGCATGGGCATCGGAGTCAACGGGCACGTCGCGTTCAACGAGCCGGGTGTTTCGAGCCTCACTGACCCGGAGAAGGCCCGCCAGGTAGGCCTGGATCTCGCGTCCCGCCAGCAGCAGGTGGACGAGGGGTTGTTCTCGACCCTCGCGGACGTCCCGACCTCGGCTATCACACTGACCGTCCCGTCCGTCATCAGTGCCAGGTCGCTGGTCGTGACCGTGCTCGGCGAACAAAAGGCGCCAGCCGTTGTCCGGGCACTCGAGGGTCCGCTCAGCTCTGACTGCCCAGGTAGCTTGCTCCAGGCGCATCCGAACGTCGCCTGGTTTCTCGACGAGGCTGCAGCAGCACGTCTGACCGGTGACCGCACTGGCTGAACGAGGTCTCCTGTGCCGCACGCTGCGGGTGCTCGAGGTGTGAACTCCTGCATGAGGCGGGAGCCCTCCGTGGCAGACTGCAAGGGTGTCGAGCGTGAGCACCGAGACCGAAGTCAGCACCGAGCTGATCACCGCGCTGCGCGCCGCGGTCCAGGGCGAGGTGGACGCGAGCTCCCGGCGCCGGGCGGAGTACTCCACGGACGCCTCGAACTACCGGGTCGTACCGCAGGCGGTCGTCTTCCCGCGCACCACCGAGGATGTGGTGGCCGCCCTGGAGGTCGCTCGCGCGCACGGGGTGCCGGTCACCTCCCGGGGAGGGGGCACCTCGATCGCCGGCAACGCGGTGGGACCAGGTGTGGTGATCGAGTTCTCCCGGCACCTGAACGCCATCCTGGAGCTCGACCCGGAGGCACGCACCGCCCGGGTGCAGCCCGGAGTGATCCTCACCGACCTGCAGAAGGCTGCTGCGGTGCACGGGTTGCGGTTC
The DNA here is from genome assembly GCA_035303065.1 of Ruania sp. Taxonomy (GTDB): domain Bacteria; phylum Actinomycetota; class Actinomycetes; order Actinomycetales; family Beutenbergiaceae; genus Ruania. The sequence continues at coordinate 1,533 of DATGRZ010000092.1, read as the reverse complement.
GGGCCGGACCCCTCCAGCCAGGCCCGCGCCACGTTCGGTGGACTGATCGGCAACAACGCCTGCGGCCCGCACGCGGTGGCCTACGGGCACACCGCCGCCCAGGTGATCACCCTCGACGTGGTCGACGGCCACGGCCGCCGGTTCACCGCGCGCGCCGGTGACCTGAACCCGGTACCCGGCCTGGCCGACCTGGTGCAGGCGAACTTGGCCACCATCCGCACCGAGTTCGCCCGGTTCTCCCGTCAGCTCTCCGGGTACTCCCTGGAGCACCTGCTGCCGGAGAACGGCGCCGACCTGCCCAAGTTCCTCGTCGGCACCGAGGGCACCTTGGTGACCGTGCTGGAGGCGACCGTGCGCCTGGTGCCGCTGGCCACCTCCCCCGTGCTCCTCGCGCTCGGCTACCCGGACATGCCGGCAGCCGCCGATGCGGTCCCGGCGATGCTCCGCCACGACGTGCTCGCCGTGGAGGGCCTCGATGCCGAGCTGGTGGACGTGGTGCGCCAGCACAAGGGCGACCACGCCATCCCTGATCTTCCGGAGGGGGCCGGCTGGCTGCTGATCGAGGTCGGCGGCGACAGCCCCGAGGACGCTCTTGACCGCGCCCACGCAGTGGCCGCGGACGCCGGTACCGAGGCAGTGCAGGTCATCCCGGCCGGTCCGGAGGCCACCGCGATGTGGCGGATCCGCGCCGACGGTGCGGGCCTTGCCGGACGCACCGCCAGCGGGGCCCAGGCCTGGCCCGGCTGGGAGGACGCCGCCGTCCCCCCGGAGAACCTCGGCAACTACCTGCGCGAGTTCCAGTCCCTGATGCAGCGCTACGACGTGACCGGTCTGCCCTACGGGCACTTCGGCGACGGCTGCATCCACATCCGCATCGACTTCCCGCTCACCGACGAGGCCGGGGCGCGCTCGTTCCGCTCCTTCATGCTCGAGGCTGCCGACCTGGTCGCCCGGCACGGGGGATCGGTCTCCGGTGAGCACGGCGACGGCCGGGCCCGCGGCGAGCTGCTGCCAGCCATCTACTCACCGGATGCGATCCGGGCGTTCGAACAGGTCAAGGGGCTTTTCGACCCAGCGGACCTGCTCAACCCCGGTGTGGTGGTCCGGCCACGCCCGGTCGAGGCCGACCTGCGCCGGCCCCAGGCCAGACCGCTGCCGCTGCTGTCCGGGTCCGGCTTCTCCTTCGCTCACGACGGTGGCGACTTCACCACCGCCGTGCACCGGTGCGTGGGTCTGGGCAAGTGCCGCGCGGACCTGCCCGACTCGTTCATGTGCCCCTCCTTCCTGGCCACCCGGGACGAACGGAACTCCACCCGCGGCCGGGCGCGGGTGCTGCAGGAGATGGCCAACGGCACCCTTGTCGATGGCTGGGACTCCCCGGACGTGCACGAGTCCCTGGACCTGTGCCTGTCCTGCAAGGCCTGCGCCTCGGACTGCCCGGCCGGAGTGGACATGGCCCAGTACAAGTCCGAGGTGCTGCACCGCACCTACAAGGGCAAGCGCCGCCCGATCAGCCACTACGCGCTCGGCTGG
>DATGRZ010000091.1:0-8713 GCA_035303065.1 Ruania sp. | reverse complement strand
CCTGCTTGCGGGTGTAGCGCTCCTCGCCGGACCAGTTCACACACTGCAGGAGCATGTCGACGAGGAACTCGGCGTCCTCTGGGCCGGCAGGCCGGACGCCGACGGGTCCCTGGCGGACCTGCTCAGCCAATTCATGCCCTTCCCGGTGCGGATGCACCATGCGACTACGCGGGGCGGATCAAGCCGGTCTCATAGGCGTACACGACTGCCTGGACGCGATCTCGCAACCCCAGTTTTGCCAGCACCTTACCCACATGAGTCTTTACTGTCGCCTCGGACACGTACAAACGGGCGGCAATTTCCGAGTTCGACAGGCCCTCGGCGATCGCCAACAGCACTTCCTGCTCCCGCGCAGTGAGGTCGTCGGCAGGCTCCGGGGGTGGGGTCCCAGTGCCTGGTTCGGCGCTCTGGGCGGGGAGCCGGTCGGCAAACATCTCCAGCATCCGCCGCGTGATCCTGGGCGAAACCACCGCATCGCCGCGGTGCACAGTGCGGATCGCGGTGACCAGCTCACTCGGCTCGGAGTCCTTCAGCTGGAAACCGGAGGCTCCGGCGTGCAGGCCGGCGAAGGCGTACTCGTCCAGGTCGAAGGTGGTGAGGATTATCACTTTGCAGTCGCACAGGTCGGTGGTGATCTGCGCCGTCGCGTCGATGCCGTTGGTGCCGGGCATGCGCACGTCCATGAGCACCACGTCCGGGCGCAGCTCGCGGGCCATCTGCACAGCGGTGGCACCGTCAGCTGCCTCGCCGACCACCTGCAGATCCTCCTCGGCCTCAAGAACCATCCGGAAGCCCAGGCGCAGCAACGACTGGTCGTCGACCAGCAGGACCGAGATCATCCGGCGCCCCCCGGTTCGTCGGGGACGTGCAGCGTCGCGGTCATCGTCCATCCGCCCCCGTCCGGTCCGGCTTCCACGGTGCCATCGTAGACGGCGGCACGTTGGCGCATGCCGACCAGCCCCTGGCCGCGGCCGGCCCGAGCATCCGCGGGCCGGGACGGCCGGTCGTTGCGCACGGTGATCGTGACCGTGCCGGGATCGCCGGTACCGGGACCGACCCGATGGGTCACGGCCACCTCGATCCCGCTGGCGCCCGGAGCGTGTCGGAGCACGTTGGTCAGCCCCTCCTGCACCACCCGGTAGGCGGTCAGCTGCAGCCCGGTGTCCTCCGGCAGCGGCGGCCCGGTGTGGCTGTAGGCCACTTCCAGCCCGGCGGCGCGGAACCGGTCGATCAGGTCCTCCAGGGCGGGAGCGCCCGGCTGCGGGCTGAGCGCGGCCTCGGCCTGCGTCGGCTCGGCCTGGAGCACGCCGAGGATGCGGCGCATGTCCGTGAGCGCCGACCGACCGGTGCGGGACAGCTCGTTGAGCGCCGTGGCCGACCGGTCCGGGGTCTTCGCCAGGCTGGCCTGCGCACCGTCGGCCAGGGCGATCATCACCGAGAGGCTGTGTGCGACGACGTCGTGCATCTCCCGCGCGATCCGGGCGCGCTCGGCGGCGGCGGCGAGCAGCTCCCGCTGGTCCCGCTCCAGACGGAACTGGTTCGCCTGGTCCATCAGGCGCTGGATCTGCTCCCGGCGGTTGCGCACATTCAGCCCGATGGCCACCGCGATCAGCCAGACGACCAGCAGGGAGGCGATGTTGCTGACCAGGAACTGGGTGCGCCCGATCGGCGCCACGCCCACGACGCCGAGCACGGCCGGGTCGGCCCACGCGACCAGTCCGATCGTGTAGACGGCGGTGGCGCCGATCAGACCGAGCCAGCCGGGCCGGGTGCCGCGCACCGTCACCACCGCGTACAGCGTGAACGCGATCGCCAGGTCGACGTCCCCGACCGAGCCGAGGACTGCCATCCCGAGCACCCCGAGCAGCAGGAGTGCCCCGAGCAGGACGACCGGGTACTTCCGGCGCCACATCAGCCCGGCCGCTGCGAGCAGGGTGATGATCAGCTGCGACCAGCCGTAGCCGACCACAGTGGAGCTGAACACCGCCGGCAGCAGGAAGCAGGCCACCACCACCAGGTCCATCACCCACGGGTGGGTGCGCACGAACCGCCGGATGGGTCCTCGGCGGGCGAAGTCCTGCTCGACCGCCTCCGGCGGGGGAGGCGCGTTGTCCGGGTGAGCACCGCCGTCGGCCTCGGCCTGAGCGGCAGGGGCAGGGGCGGTGCCCGGGTGAGGTCCGCCGTCGCCCTGGGTGGGCACACCAGACGCCGGCGAGCGGTTGCTCGCCGGCGTCTGCCCTCCGTGTGTGCTCAGGCGTCCCTCCGGCGCAGGAGCACGGCAGCGGCCGTCATGGTGACGACCAGGTAGATCCAGAAGACCCCGTAGCCCTGCCACGGAGTGAGCACGGCCCCGGGGGTCTCGCCCTGGACGATGCGCTCACCGGCGGTGGACGGGAAGTACGGGGCGATGGTCTCGATGAAGTCCAGCGGGATGGTGGTCAGGATGGGCAGGACGATGATCAGCCCGAGCACGATCGCGATCCCGCCGGCGGAGTGGCGGACCAGCGCACCGACCGCCAGTGCGAGGAGCGCGATGGCCATCAGGTACAACGGCACACCGAGCAGCATCTGCAGGGTCGCGCTGTCGCCGAGGTCCAGCGACATGTCGTTCGCGGAGAGGATCGGCGCGGTCACCAGCACGGAGAGTGCGACACCGACCACACCGACCACGAACGATGCCAGTGCCATCAGCAGACCCTTGGCGGCAAGCACAGGCAGCCGGGTGGGCACGGCGGTCAGCGTGGAGCGGATCTGACCGGTGGAGTACTCCCCGCTGATCACCAGAACGCCCCAGACCGCCATCACGATCTGTGCCAGGCCGTAGCTGGTGACCACGGCGGCAGCGCCCATCATGGACCCGTCTGTGGCGGGCGGACCCTGTCCCTCTGGAGCCTCAGCGGCGAAGGACATGCCCCACGCCATCAGTGCCGAGAATCCGACCATCACCACCAGGGTGACGGCGATCGTCCACACCGTGGAGCGCAGGCTGGTGAACTTGATCCACTCCGAGCGGAGCACGCGGGGGAAGGTGACGTGGGCGCCCGCCAGCGGGTCGGCGCGGTGGGTGGGTGCGACGGCAGTCACTGCAGGGCTCCTTCGGTGGGGGCGACGTCGGCGGAGGTGTACTCCACATCGTCGGCGGTCAGGGTCATGAACGCGTCCTCCAGCGAGGCGCGCTGCGGGGTGAGCTCGTGCAGCACGATCCCGGCGGAGGCTGCGGCCTCGCCGACCTCCGGGGCAGTCAGGCCGGCCACGTCCAGCAGCGAGCCCTCCACCGAGGTGACGGTGACGCCGTCGCGCTGCAGGCGGGCAGCCAGCTCGCTGGCCTGCGGCGAGCGCACGCGTACGCTGCCGTGGCTGGAGGAGTCGATGATCTCCTGCACCGGGCCCTGGGTGATGATCTTGCCGCGGCCGATCACGATCAGCTCGTCGGCGGTGATCGCCATCTCGCTCATCAGGTGGGAGGAGAGGAAGATCGTCCGCCCCTCGTCGGCCAGGTAGCGCACCAGGGTGCGTACCCACTTCACCCCTTCTGGGTCCAGGCCGTTGACCGGCTCGTCCAGGATCAGTGTGCGGGGGTCGCCGAGCATCGCCGCGGCGATCCCCAAGCGCTGTCCCATGCCCAGGGAGAATCCGCCGACCCGTTTGCCGGCGACGGCGCGCAGGCCGGTCATCTCGATCACCTCGTCCACCCGTGTGCGGCTGATGCCGTGGGTGGCGGCCAGTCCGCGCAGGTGGTTGGTGGCGCTGCGGCCGGTGTGCACCGCCTTGGCCTCCAGCAGGGCGCCGACCTCGCGCAGCGGAGCGGCGTGCTCGGCGAACGGTTTGCCGTTCACGGTGATGGTGCCGCCGGTGGGGTGGTCCAGCCCGACCGCCATCCGCATGGTGGTGGACTTGCCCGCACCGTTCGGGCCGAGGAAGCCGGTGACCCGGCCGGGCTCGACGGTGAAGGAGACGTTGTCCACGGCGAGCTTGTCGCCGTATCTCTTCGTCAGGCCGTGTGCCTCGATCATGGATGTTCTCGCTCTCTTCTCGTCGATCGTGTCCCACGCTATTGCGGCTCGCCTCGGTGCGGCACCCGCTGTGGGTGGATTCTGTGCGGGCGCTGGCGTCGTCCTGGCGGTGGAGTCCTCATCCTGAAGGCGGAGGGCCCGGCCGTGGAGGCCGCTCGCGGGGGAGCGGGAACACCGGGGGCTGGTCGGTCGTTGCACAGGTAGACGCACCCGGTGTGCCGTCGGCCCGGTCGAGCCGGGGAGAGATCCCCGTCGTGCCAGGTCGGTGAACGCGGGGGCAGCACCTAGGATGGGGCCCAGGAACGCCCCCGTCAGTCCGCGACCGCGGTCTGGCTGCCGCGACCAGGAGGCACGATGAGCAATCCGTACTTCAGCAACAGCAAGATCTTCGGCGACCAACGCCGTGCCGTGAACCCCTACCCGGGCCGTGCGCAGGCGCCGAACCAGGCGCAGGGTCCGTGGGGCCAGCAGCCGGCTGCCGGACAGGCCACTGCACCAGCCCCGGGCTACGACCAGCAGTTCGCGGGCGTGGAGCAGTCGTTCTACGGACCGTCCGCCGGATCGATGCAGACCGGGCGGATGACCTATGACGACGTGATCATGAAGAGCGTCGGTGTGCTGGCCGTGGTGGTCGGCGTGGCGGTCGCCTCCTGGTTCATCGTGCCGGACGGGCTGAAGATGCCGGCGATGTTCGTCGGCCTGATCGGCGGGATCGTGCTCGGCCTGGTGAACGCGTTCAAGCGGGAGCCCAGCCCCGGCCTGATCCTCACCTACGCCGCCCTCGAGGGTGTGTTCCTCGGCATGATCTCCGGCGTCTTCGAGATGCTCTGGCCCGGGATCGTGGTGCAAGCGGTGCTGGCCACGTTCATCACCTTCGGTGTGACGCTGGCGCTGTTCAAGTCCGGCAAGGTGCGGGTCACCCCGAAGTTCACCCGGTTCCTGATGATCGGCATGATCAGCTACGGCATCTTCTGCCTGATCAACCTGGGCATCATGTGGTTCACCGACTTCGGTGGCGCGTTCGGGGTGCGCAGCATGGAGCTGAACGTGCTCGGGATGAGCATCCCGCTCGGCGTGGTGATCGGCCTGGTGGCCGTGGTGCTGGCCGCGATGAGCCTGATCATGGACTTTGACGCGATCCAGCGCGGCGTGCAGGCCGGCGCCCCGCGCAAGTACGCCTGGGCCGCGGCGTTCGGTCTGACCGTGACGCTGATCTGGCTGTACATCGAGTTCCTGCGCATCCTGGCCATCCTGCGCGGCGACTGAGTCCCGACTCAGCGAAGCCTCCCAGCAGGGGCGTCCGGCACCAGCCGGGCGCCCCTGCTGCTGTCTGCAGCCCCGAGCGCCAGACCCGAAATTGCTCCTCGAAGTGGTCACGGTGGGGAGCCGGATCGACGAGCAATTTCGGGACGGGTTGGTGGCCGGAGCGGGCGGGCCCATAGGGTGGTGCCGGTCTGCCCCCGACCAGGAACGGAATCCGCCATGACCGATCTGCCTACCGCCTCCGGCTCCTTCGGCGACAAGCCGACCCTCACCTTCCCGGACAGCCAGGCGCCGGCTGAGCTCGCCGTGCAGGTGCTCAGCCCCGGTGACGGCCCGCTCGTCGAGGCCGGTCAGACCATCGAGGTGAACTACTACGGCCAGGTCTGGGGCGGGTCGATGTTCGACAACTCCTACGACCGTGGCTCCTCCATCGAGTTCCCGATCGGTGTGGGCACCGTGATCGCCGGCTGGGACAACAGCCTGGTCGGCCAGCCGATCGGCTCCCGCGTGCTGGTGGCCGTCCCGCCGCACGAGGGCTACGGTCCCCGCGGCGTGCCGCAGGCCGGCATCGGCGGGGAGGACACCCTGGTGTTCGTCGTCGACATCCTCGGCGCCCGCTGACCCACCTCGTCTGCGCGCGACGGAGGCGGACCCACCATGCTTGCGGGCGATGGAGGCACTTTCCGCGCACGGAGGTGCGATTATCGTACCTCAGTGTCACAGGAGTGCCTCCGCGCGCGCAGGTGAGGCTACCCGTCGGACAGCCGCTGCTCCCACGCGGCATGGTCGGCCCAGGTGTCCACATCGCCCACGTGCGCGGCGCCGTCGGTCACCTCCACCATCCGCAGCCCGTCGGCCACCCGCGCCACCGGCACACCGTGCCCGCTGCCCACTCCGGTGAGCACGGAGTGCAGCGCCGCGGTCCGGTAGGCGCCGAGCAGCCACTGCGGGTGCCCGGTGCTGTCCCGCTGGCAGAGCAGGTCGGCCGCCGGGTCGGCGGCCAGTGCGGCCAGCAGCGCCGGGACGGCCCGGGCGGCGTCCGGCTGGTCCACCGCCAGCACCAGCACCCACGGGCTGACCACCTGCGCCATCGAGGCCACGATCCCGGCCACCGGCCCACCACCGGGCGGGTCCTCCTGGACCCGCAGCACGCCGTCGGGCACCGGCCCGGGGCCGGCGACCACCACCCGCTGGGCACCGGTGCAGCCGGCTAGCACCCGTTCCAGCATCGGACGCCCGGCCACCGGTAGGGCAGCCTTGTCCCGGCCACCCAGGCGACGGCCCTGTCCGCCGGCCAGGATCACTGCGTCGAACTGCGTCCTGGTGGAGGCACCGGCCGGCGGTTCCTGCCCCCGGGCCGGCGGTTCCTGCCCGGCAGCCCCCACTGGAGTCACTGCACCTTTTCCCAGCCGCGCTTCGGGGCGCGGCTGCCGGTGCCGGCACCCGCTCGGACGTCCCGGCTGCGGTAGACGATGTACGGGCGGGTGAGGTACCCGATCGGTGCACTGAACACGTGCACCAGGCGGGTGAACGGCCAGATCGCGAACAGCAGGAACGCGGTCAGTGCGTGCAGCTGGAAACCGAGCGGTGCGTTCTCGATCAGGGACACGTCCGGCTGGAAGTAGAAGATGGACCGCCAGTAGGGGGAGACACCCTCGCGGTAGTTGTACTCGCCGCCGATCTCGAAGACGCCACCAGCGATCGTGTTCCAGATGCCCAGCACCATCACCACGGCGAGCATCAGGTACATCACCTTGTCGTTGACCGTGGTGGCGCGGAAGACCGGACCGACCGTCCGCCGTCGATAGATCAGCAGCGCCAGACCCAGCAGCGCTGCGACCCCCGCCGGGATACCGCCGGCCATCGCGATGATGTGGTAGGCCGCCGGGCTGATGCCCAGCCAGTCGGTGAACGACTGCGGGATCACCAGGCCGAGCACATGCCCCACGAACACGCCGAGCATGCCGAAGTGGAACAGCGGGCTGGCGATCCGGAGCAGCTTGCGCTCATACAGCTGGGAGGAGCGGGTGGTCCAGCCGAACTTGTCGTACTGGTACCGCCAGACGTGCCCGCCGATGAACACGGCCAGACAGACGTAGGGGAACACGATCCACAACAGTGTGCTCATCGCCAGGCTCCGATCGGGCAAGGTCGGCAGGGGGATGTCGGTCGGCGCAGGCGCGCCGGACGGCCAGGGTTCTTCGGACGGCCAGGGTTCTTCGGATGGCTCGGGGTCATCGCGGTGCTCCGACGCGGATCGTGGCACCGAGGTCGGCCACCTGCCCGTTGGCGTGCACCCCGGCAGGTGGGGCCATACCCGGCGGCAGCGCCAACGGGTGACGCTGGGCGGGCTCGTCCAGCGCGGGGTCGAAGGCCGCGTACGGCGCCGAGTCCAGACCCACCTGCTCGGTCGGCGGGCCCTCGGCGATCAGCCGCCGCAGGGCCTGCTCGTCGTCGCCGGCGAGCTCGGGCAGCGTGGCCCGCAACGCCTGGACGGCATACCGCCACAGCGACTCCCGCTGCTCCAGGGCCTGGTAGAGCAGCTCGATGCCGACCCGGTGGTCGTTCAGCAGCCGCCAGGCGCCGTCCGGGTCGTGCGCGGCGCCGAACTCCAGCAGCACGCACAGGTGGTCCGGCAGCTCGGCCTGCTCGTCGGCCAGGTCTACCCCGCCGCGCCGGTAGGCCTGCTTGAACTGCACCAGGGACACTCCGCGCTTGCGGGTGTCGCCATCGGTGAAGTAGGTCAGGTGCAGGCTGCACTTACGAGTGACGTCGAAGGTGTCCACGTACTGCGTCTGCAGCTCGCGCAGGTCCCGAGCCTGCATCTCGGTCACGAGCGCCCCGAGCGGTTCCCCGGCCGGTGCGGGCAGCTCCGCAGCCACTTCGCCGAGCAGGTCGAGCCGGTTCATCAGTTCCGGTTCGGGGTACTCCAGCAGCAGTGACACGCTCTGCCAGATGGCGGCCTGCTGCTGCGGGTCCATCGCCGGTCGGGTGCGCCGGTGCCGGCGCCAGATGCGCATCATGGCTGCTCCGGACCGCCGGAGCTGGCCGAGTCGGCAGTATCGCCGTTGCGCTCGGGGAACAGCCCCGGCGGCATGCCCTTGCCGTCCCAGTTGAGCAGGTTCACCCGACCCGCCTTCGAGCCGCCACCGACCAGCTGGTCGGAGGTCTGCCGGTTCTGCAGCATCTGGAAGTTCTCCACCGCCACAGTCGAGTACCCACCGGACCCCTCGCCGAACGGACCCGAGCCGCGGGTCAGCTCCTCGTCGAAGCCGCTGACCGGGCAGTCGGTGGCGAGCTCCTCCAGCGCGTGCGCTTCCTCCCCGTGCGCGGTGGGGATGACGTACCGCTCGTCGTACTTGGCCAGCGCGAGCAGCCGGTACATCGCGTACATCTCCTCCTCGGTCATGCCGACCGAGGCGGGGATCTCCGGCTGC
>DATGRZ010000090.1:0-7819 GCA_035303065.1 Ruania sp. | reverse complement strand
CGCGGGGTGCCCACCTGCTGCAGCACACCGAGCTTCAGCACGCAGATCCGGTCACCCATGGTCAGCGCCTCGGTCTGGTCGTGGGTCACGTACACGGTGGTGACACCGAGGCGGCGCTGCAGCGAGGCGATCTGGGTGCGGGTCTGCACACGCAGCTTGGCGTCCAGGTTCGACAGCGGCTCGTCCATCAGGAACACCTGCGGGTCCCGCACGATCGCCCGGCCCATCGCCACACGCTGGCGCTGACCACCGGAGAGCGCCTTCGGCTTGCGGTCCAGGTACTCGGACAGGTCCAGGATCTTCGCGGCCTCCTCGACCTTCTCCCGGATCTTCGCCTTCGGGGTGCCGGCGATCTTCAGCGCGAAGCCCATGTTGTCGGCCACGGACATGTGCGGGTAGAGCGCGTAGTTCTGGAACACCATCGCGATGTCCCGGTCCTTGGGCTGCACATCGGTGACGTCCCGGTCGCCGATCAGGATGCGGCCGGAGTTGACGTCCTCCAGGCCGGCGAGCATCCGCAGCGAGGTGGACTTACCGCAACCGGACGGGCCGACGAGGACGAGGAACTCGCCGTCGGCAACCTCGAGGTTGAGTGCATCTACTGCGGCGCGCTCCGTGCCAGGGTAGACCCGGGTCGCGTGATCAAAGGTCACAGTTGCCATGACTCTTGTTCTTCCCTTCACCGGCAGGTACGTGCCGGACGATCCGTTGTGAAGAGTGTCAGGTGTCTCCGCTGACACAGCTGCGACCCCGTGGCCGAGCCGAGAGTATTGTTACACACCTCAGCGCGAGGGCTGTGCCGCCCGCCACATAGCAAGACGGCTCAGCAGCTGCCCGACCTCCTCCACCCCGGCGACCCGGTGCTCGGCCACGGTCGGTGCCTCGCCCACCTTGACCCCCACGTCACCAGGGCCGAGCGCCCCGAGCGCGGTCTCGTCGGTCACGTCGTCACCGGCGTACAGAGCCGGCACCCCGGGCAGGGCGGCCCGCAGCTCCTGCAACGACTCGCCCTTGGTGGCGTCGACCACGGCGAGCTCGACCACCTGGTTGCCCTGGATCGGGCTGACCCCGGGCAGCGTTCCCGGTCCGGCCATCGCCTCCTGCAGCACGTCGGGAGCACGGTGGGCGGCAAGGGCCCGGGTGTGCACGACGGCGGAGGCCGGCTTGTGCTCGATCCACACCCCGGGGTGGGCGCGGGCGATCTGCTCGACGGCGGAGGTCACCTGGGCGAGCAGGTTCTGCTGGTCCTCGGTCAGCTCGACCGGGGTCAGGTGCAGCTCACCGGTGGTGGACACCTCGCCGTGCTCGGCGCCGTGGCTGCCCGCCAGGCGCGTGCCCGGTGGGGGAGCAGCCAGGTGGAACAGGTCGGCCAACGGGCGGCCGGAGACCAGGGCGAGGTGCACCCCCGGCTCAGCGCTCAGCCGGTGCAGCGCCTCGGCGGAGGCTGGCAGCGGACGGGCATCGGCCGGGTCGAGCACGAAGGGTGCCAGGCAGCCGTCGAAGTCCAGAGCCACCAGCACCTCCGGGGCCGCGATGAACGACTGCAGCGCCCGGGTCAGCCCGGGGTCGACCGGCTCGGTGCCGCTGGGCCGGGAGCTGGTGGACTCACTCATGGGGATTGTGATCGTTGGACAGGGCGGTGAGGAACTTGCGGGCCCAGGTCTGCACGTCCCCGGACAGCACCCGTTTGCGCAACGCCCGCATCCGGCGCCGCCGCTCCGGCGGCTCCATCGTGGCGGCCCGCATCATCGCCGACTTCAGGCCTTCGATGTCGTGCGGGTTGACCAGCAGCGCCTGACCGAGCTCGTCCGCGGCGCCGGCGAACTCGCTGAGCACCAGCACCCCGCCCAGGTCGTGCCGGCTGGCCACGTACTCCTTGGCCACCAGGTTCATCCCGTCCCGCAGAGCCGTCACCAGCATCACGTCGGCTGCCCGGTACAGGGCCACCATCTCCTCCTGCGGGTAGGAGTGGTGCATGTAGTAGATCGCCGAGCGGCCCCAGGAGCCGTATTCGCCGTTGATGTTACCGACCATCACCTCCACCTCCTGGCGCAGGTTCCGGTACTGCTCCACCTGCTCCCGGCTGGGGCTGGCCACCTGCACGAGCGCAGTGGTGGGCACGGTGACCTTCTTCTCCGCGAGCAGCTCGCCGAACGCCTTGATCCGGTGCCGGATGCCCTTGGTGTAGTCCAGCCGGTCCACACCGAGCAGGAGTACATCCGGCTCACCGAGCTCGCGGCGCAGCTCAGCGGCCCGCTGCGCGGTCTTCTCCGATCGGGCCAGCTCGTCCACCTGGGCGGAGTCGATCGAGATCGGGAAGGTGCCCACGCGTACGTGCCGCTCCGGACGGGTCCAGTGCTGGCCGATGGTCACCGACTGCCCGCGAGGGTTGAAGTCGGTGAACCGGCGCACCGCCCGGAGGAAGTTCGCGGCGTCACCGGTGCGCTGGAAGCCGATCAGGTCAGCACCGAGCAGACCCTCGACCACCTGCTTGCGCCAGGTGAGCTGGCCGAACAGCTCCACCGGCGGGAACGGGATGTGGTTGAAGAACCCGATCCGCACGTCCGGGCGCAGCCGACGCAGCATCTGCGGCACCAGCTGCAGCTGGTAGTCGTGCACCCACACCGTCCCGCCCTGGGCCGCCGCCTCGGCGGCTGCCTCGGCAAAGCGGCGGTTCACCTCGAGGTAGGCGTTCCACCAGGTCCGGTGGTACACCGGATCGACGATCACGTCGTGGTAGAGGGGCCACAGGGTGGCGTTGGAGAAGCCCTCGTAGTAGTGCGCCACCTCGTCCTGGGACAACCGCACCGGCACCAGGTGCATCCCGTCCGCCTCGAAGGGCTCCAGGTCGGTGTTCGCACGACCGGACCAGCCGACCCAGGCACCGTCCTGGGACTGCATCACCGGGTGCAGCGCGGTGACCAGGCCGCCGGGGGACCGGTCCCAGGAGACCTTGCCCTTGCTGCTCACCCGCACGTCCACAGGCAGGCGGTTGGCGACGACGACGAACTCGTGCGATCCAGACATGTCCCTCACTCTTCGGTTTCTCCGGCCAGGTTAGCCGGGCAGCCGCACCGCTGCAGCGCAGCAGCCCGGGCCCGGGGCCGGGCTGCTGTGGCCTGGCGCACGGTGGCTGCAAGGGTCCTGTGCAGGTGTCGGGCGCGGCCGGTGTGGGTGGCGGCCCGGCGTGCTGTGGTGGCGTAGGTTGCCTGATATGGCGGGCGAGCGCGGCGAGCAACAGCCGTCGACCCGGGAGGTCGGGGGCTACCGTCTGCTGCACTCGCTCGGCTCCGGTGGGATGGGCACCGTCTACGAAGCGGTCGACGCCGAGGGCCGGCACGTGGCGCTCAAGCTGCTGCACCCGGCGTTCAGCGCTGACGAGGCCGCTCGGGAGCGGCTGCGACGGGAGGTAGCCACCCTGCACCGGGTGAAGGGCGAGTCGGTCGCCCGAGTGCTGGACGCCGAGGCAGAGTCCGCAGAGGCGTTCATCGTCACCGAGCTGATCGACGGGCAGTCGCTGGAGGACTCGATCCGCGAGCACGGCCCGATGGACGCCGAAGAGCTCGTCGACCTGGCTGACGGGCTCGCCGGTGCGCTGGAGTCCGTGCACGCGGCCGGGGTGCTGCACCGGGACCTGAAGCCCGGGAACGTGATGCTCACCGACGACGGCCCGGTGGTGATCGACTTCGGCATCTCCCAGCTCGCCGACGATCCTCGGATCACCCAGACCGGCCTGGTCACCGGCACCCCCGGTTACGTCGACCCGCAGGTGATGCACGGCTCGAACCCGACCATCGCCGGTGACTGGTGGGGCTGGGCCGCCGTGCTGGTGTTCGCCGCGACCGGTCGCCAGCCGTTCGGCCGTGGCCCCGGGGTGCTGCTGCGGGTGGAGTCCGGGCGGGTGGACACCGAAGGTCTGCCTCCGCGCACCGCACAGGTGCTGCGGCGTGCACTGCATCCGGACCCGGAACGGCGGATGCGCCCCGAGGTGGTGCGCCAGGCGCTCGCAGACCACGCTGCCGGCCGCGAGGTCACCACGTTGCTGGCAGATGAGGACGCCGCGGCCCACGAGCCGGGTGAGGACCTGTCCACCGCAGCATCTGCGCCCGAGGGAGAGCTGGCAGACGCGCCGGCGGTGCTGCCCCCCACCTACGCTCCCGGTGAGCAGCCGCAGGCCGGAGCGGCCGGTGCGCCGCTCGGTCCACGTACTGCGTACCTGCCCACCACGATGCAGCCCGGTGCCGGCGAGCCCGCACCGGCGAGCGTGCCGCCGGGCGCGCCGCCACCGCTGGGCTGGCAACCCGCTGCGGACCCGTGGCAGCCACCGCCGCCTTCCCCACAGGCCGACCAGCTGCCGGCCTGGTTCCGACCTGCCGCCCCGCGCGGGTGGATCTCGCTGTGCTGGCTGCTCGCGGTGGTCGGCCTGGGACTGGTGTACCCGGCAGTGGTGCTGCTCGTGCTGGTCGGGCTCGTCGGCCTCCTCGGCGGCATCGGCTCCGCCGCCCATGCGCTGCGCCGGCGCCGGCTGCAACGTGGCCCGGGACGGTGGGACCGCACCTGGATCGGTGTGGCGTTCCCGGCACATCTGCTGCTCGCTGCCCTGCTCACCCTGCCCGGAGTGCTGGTGGCCGCCGCCGGGGCGGCGATCGTGTGGATCCTGGGCGTGGACAGCCTGCCGATGGACGCTGTGCTGCCCGGCGCCGTGGCGGTCGCCGCGCTGCTGCTGTGGTGGACACCCTCCAGCGGGCGGGCCCGGGAGGGGGAGCGGGTGGTGCTGCGGGTGCTTGCCCCCCGAGGCCTGGGCGGCGGGCTGTGGATGTTGGCTGGGATCACGATCGCTGCGATCGGGGTGCTCATGTACCTGGTTGGCGGGAACGGGCCGCACTGGAACCCGTTCCCGGCGCCGCCCCTCTCGTTCTTCTGACCCCGTCGATACCGAACGCCCGGTTCTCTGGCTCGTGAGAGGTCCCGCGCCGCGAACCAGAGCGTTCGGGCAAAAGGGGCCGCCCGGCAGTGGCTTTCGACCGCCCAGACGCGGTGCGTATCCTTGGCCGCATGACCGGACGGGCGATGGCACGCGGGCGCGCGCTCACGCGCCCCGCCTCCCCGGCGGCGCTGGCCGGCGTGGGCCTCGCCTGGTCGGTGCTGGCCGTGCTGCTCTCCAGCGCACTGCGCCCTGTCGACTGCGTGGACGCTGCCGGTGTCAGCGGTTTCGTCGCCCAGAACCTCGCGCAGATGCGCAGCGTCGCCGCCTGCCCCAGCGGGACCCTGGGGTACGGCCCGCACACTCTCGCCGCAGTGGGTGCCGCCAGCGCCCTGCTCGCTGGTCTGGTGATCGCGCACGCAGCGGCAGGGGTGCTCGCGCACTGGCTGGGTCGGGTCGGGAACGCCACCCGGGCCCTGCTGGCCGCGCTGAGCCGGCCGCTGCCGCGGCTGCTGCGCCGCTGGAGCACCGCCGCCCGGGTGACCCTCACGGACTGGCGAGGCACCGCCGTCGTGCCGGGGGGACTGCACCTGCTGCTCTGGCGACGCGGACCGCCGAACCCGGCGTGATCGCCCGTCCCGGGAGCATCCGCACGGCTCCCGGTGGTCACGGCGAGGCATCCCCAGACCCCGCGGCCCAGCCGCACCCACCCTTCGCCGACGAGGCGAGAAGACCAAGGACCGATCCGATGGCAGAAGCCAAGCTCACCAAGTCCCAGCGGCGCGAGGCCGCACGCAAAGAGGCCGAACGGCTCCGTAAGGCCCAGGAAGCACGCGACAAGCGCAGCCGGCGCATCCTGGTGGTCGTCGTAGCCGCCGTGCTCGCGCTGATCATCGCCGCCGTGGTGGTGATCGCCCAGCAGGCCAACCGCACCCTGCTCTCCGACTTCGAGGGCGCCATGCCCGCCAGCTCCGACCTGCACGGCGGTATCCCGTTCGGTGCAGAGGGGGCCGGCAGCACCAACGAGGGCGCCCCAGAGGTCGACATCTACCTGGACTTCATGTGCCCCTACTGCGGCGACTTCGAGCAGGTGAACGGCCCGGACCTGGCCCAGGCCGCCGCCGACGGTGAGGCCACGATCATCTACCACCCGCTGAACTACCTGGACCGGTTCTCCGAGGGCACCGAGTACTCCACCCGGACCGCGGCCGCGTTCGCCTACGTGGCCACTGAGGCCCCGGACCAGGCCCTGGACTTCATGGCTGCCCTGTTCGCGCAGCAGCCAGAGGAGGGGTCCGCCGGTCTCACCGACGAGGAGATCACCGAGATCGCCGTCGAGGCGGGAGTGCCGCAGGACGTGGCAGATGGTATGACCGACGGGACCTACACCGAGTGGGTCGCCGTGGCCAGCGAGCAGGCGAGCAAGCACGACGACATCGGCGGCACCCCGGCCGTGCTGATCGACGGTGAGGAGTGGAACGGCAACCGGACCAACCCCGGCGAGCTGCTCGCCGACATCCAGGCGGCCGGCTGAGGACCAGCGATGGCACGAGGGCGCAACACCGCCACCAGTGACCGCAAGCACAACGAGCGGCTCGCCAAGGCCGCCCGCGAGGGGTCGCGGCGCACCGGCCGGCTCACCCTCGCAGTGGTGGCGGCGGTCGTGGTGGTGCTGGTGGCGGTGAGCGTCGTCGTGTTCGTCCAGGCCTCCGGCCGCACCTACATCGACGAGCTGGACTCGGTACCGGACCACTCCGACCGCCACGGCGGGATCGAGGTCGGCGCGCAGGGGACCGCCGGGCAGGTGGATGAGGACCTGCCGGTGCTGGAGGTGTACGTGGACTTCATGTCTGATCAGAGCGCGCAGTTCTTCGCCGCCAACGGTCGCGACCTGAACGACCTGCGCGACTCCGGCGAGGTCACGGTCAGCTACCACCCGGTAGCGCTGGTGGACCCGGGCAACGCCGGCGCCTCGCAGCGCGCGGCACAGGCAGCGATCGTGGTCGCGCACTACGAACCGGACATGTTCGCAGCGTTCGTCGGCGCGATCCTGGGCACCCAGGGGCAACAGATGCGCTCGCTGGGCGACCAGGAGCTGGCTGCGCTCGCCTTGGAGACCGGGGTCTCCCAGCAGACAGTGGACGCGTTCACCGATGCGATGTTCCCCGGCTGGGTCACCGCCGCCACGAACCAGATGCAACGGGACACCGGTGAGCAGACCACACCGCTGGTCCGGCTGGACGGCAGCACGCTCGAGGCGAGCTGGGACCAGGAGGGCGCACTGCGTGCAGCGGTGCAGGCCGGCCTGGAGTAGGGCGTTTCGCCTTCCCCCAGGTGCATCTGGCACACTCGTCGGCGTCCGGTGCGCACCGGACCCGCCACCTTAGCTCAGCTGGTAGAGCACTCGCCTTGTAAGCGAACGGTCGTCGGTTCGAGTCCGACAGGTGGCTCCAACCCACCCCACCCCCGCACCCACCCCCGCAACGTCAATAAGACTCGGGCACCGGTGCCCGGTTTCTAGTGACGTTGATGAGGAGAAGTGCCGGTTGCGGGCGCCGTGCACCCCATCAGCGGCGTACCGTGGTGGGGTGACTTCTCTCTCCTACGTGATCGCAGGCTCCGAGGCGACCGGCGGCGCCGGTATCCAGGTGGACCTGAAAACCTTCCAGGCGCTGGGCACCTACGCCGTGGGCACCCTGACCTGCATCGTCTCCTTCGACCCGAAGAACGTGTGGGCGCACCGGTTCGTGCCGGTCGACCCGCAGGTGATCGCCGACCAGATCGAGGCCGCCACCACCTGCCACGAGCTGGACGTGGTGAAGATCGGCATGCTCGGTGCCCCGGCGACCATCGACACGGTGGCCACCGCCCTGGCCGCCCAGCCCTGGCGGCACG
>DATGRZ010000089.1:0-26926 GCA_035303065.1 Ruania sp. | reverse complement strand
GAGACCGGCGAGCTGCACAACTCGCTGACCACCGGGCAGCGCGAGTACGACCTGGAGATCGCCCGGGTGAACATCATCGGCGAGCTGATGGACCTGGACGCCGGGGACCTGCTGCTGGAGGAGGTGGACACCGTGGCGGTGGGCGAGATGATCGTCGGCCGCTATCACGAGCTGTGGGACGAGCTCACCGAAGTGGAGGAGTTCGGCACCACCGAGCGCTGGCGGGTGGCCGACCGGATCCGGCGACTGAACGAGCTCGGCTATGACGTGGGCGAGCTGCAGATGACCACCGACATCGACGGCACCACGGTGGCGATCCAGCCGAAGGTCGTGGACGCCGGGCACCACCACCGCCGGCTGATGCGGCTGACCGGCCTGGACGTGGAGGAGAACCAGGCACGCCGGCTGCTCAACGACATGGACACCTACCAGGCGGCGACCGACCAGCTCGGCGAGAACGAGGAGTTCGTCGCCCACGAGTGGCTCGCAGAGGTGTTCGAACCGACAGTGCGCGCCATCCCCCGGCACCTGCGCGGAAAGCTGGAGCCGGCGGAGTTCTTCCACGAGCTGCTCGAGCACCGCTGGTTCATGGCACAGAACGCCGGGCACGACATCGCGATGCCGCAGGCGGTGGACTCCTACATCGAGAACGTGCTGCGACACCGGCCGGACGAAGAAGCCATCCTCGGGCTGGACACCGCCACGCTGCGCGCCATCGAAGGGGACTGAGGCCGCCCTGCTTCGAGTGCACTGAGGCACTTCTGTGACAGGGAGGGTGGAAATTTGCGCCTCAGTGTCACAGGAGTGCCTCCGAGACCGCGGGACGAGCTCAGACCCGGGTCAGCGGCACCGGAGCCGGTCGCGAGATGCGGGTGGTGATCGGCACCGCCCGGCGCTGCTCTGCAGAAGCGAGCACCGCCTCCATCACCTGAAGCACGTGCGCGGCCAGCGCCCCGGAGGCCCGCCCGTCTCGCCCACGTGGGGTGCGCACCAGGTCCAGCAGTCCCACTCCGCGTCCCGCACCGAGGTAGCCGGCTGACGGCGCAACCTCCTGCCACTGGTCCGCGTCCACCGTGCGTAGCCGTACCGGTCCGTCGAAGCCGTTGGGGTCCGGAACGCTCAGCGACCCGGCGCTGCCGTGCACCTCGATCCGCGGCGCCTGGGTGGCCACCGAGTCGAAGCTCATCACGATCGTGGACAGTGCCCCGCCGGCATGGGTGAGCACACCGGTGACGTGCGTGGCGACCTGCACCGGGATGTGCTCACCGGCGCGCGGCCCGGAGCCGATGACCCGTTCGGGCGCGGAGGTGCTCGCGGCTCCGATCACCGAGGTGACCCCACCGAGCAGGGTCACCAGCGCCGTCAGGTAGTACGGCCCCATGTCCATCAGCGGGCCACCGCCGGGCAGGTAGTAGAAGTCCGGGTTCGGGTGCCAGCGCTCGTGCCCGGGGGCGGCGAACGTGGCGTTGGCTGCGACCGGGACACCGATGGTGCCGGCATCGATCACCGCACGCGCGGTCTGCACGCCGGTGCCGAGCACCGTGTCCGGAGCCCCGCCGGTGCGCAGCCCGGCCTTCTCCGCGGCCGCCAGCAGCACCCCGGCCTGCTCGCTGGTGGCGGCCAACGGCTTCTCCCCGTACACCTGCTTGCCCGCGGCCAACGCCGCCTGGGCGATCTCAGCGTGCGCTGCTGGCACGGTGAGGTTGAGGACCACGTCGACCTCGCCGTCGTCGACGAGCTCGGCCACGCCCACTGCCCGGGCTCCGGTACGGGCAGCCACCTCGGTGGCCCGTACCGGGTCCAGGTCGGCGACTGCCACCACGTTGGCGCCCTGCGCACGCTCGAACGTGTCCAGGTACTGGCGCAGGATGGTGCCCAGGCCCACGATCCCGATGCGCGCCTCCTGGCCGTTGCGCCACTCCTCGTCGACGGCGGGACTCACCTGCGTGGTGGCGGTCGCCGTGCTGGTGGGGTCGTCGGGGCCGGCGACGGGCTCGCTCATCGGGCCGCCCAGAGCAGGCCGCGCTCGACGATGGTGCGCACGCTCGGGTGCTCGAGCACATCGACGGAGTGGCCGGGGGTGGCCACGAAGATCCGGCCTGCGCCCCACTGCCGGGTCCAGACCGCCGGACAGGTCATCTCCCGGTGCCAGGGCTGGTCCTCCCGGGCCGGATGGGTGGTGGTGGCGTGCACGTCGATGAGGTCGTCGGTGAGCACCCAGTACTGCTCGGTGGTCAGCTCGAAGTTCTCGATGCCGGCCACCACCGGGTGGTCGTCGGTGATGTGGATGGTGTGGGTCAGATAGTTGTCCGCCTCTCCCCCGGGCCGTTGCTCCGCGGGCAGCGCCGGGTGGGTGGCGAACTGGCCCCCGACCAGGTGCAGGTAGTCCGAGGAGGCGCGGAAGGAGTCGGCGATACCGCCGTGCCAGCCGGCCAGCCCGGTGCCGTTCTCCACTGCTGTGCGCAGTCCGGAGACCTGGTCGCCGGTGATCGTGCCCATCGTCCAGCACTGCATGATCAGGTCGGTGGCCGCGAGGGTCTCGGCGTCGGTGTAGACGTCCAGGTCGTCGTGGACCGTCACCTGGAAACCATGCTGGTCCAGGAACGGGATGAACAGGTCGGTCGCAGCCTCGGGCACGTGCCCGTCCCAGCCGCCCCGGACCACCAGCGCTCGCCGGTCGGGGGTAGAAGCAGAAGTCACAGTGATCCTCGTCGATTCTCGGGTGCCGCCAGTCTAGTTGCACCGCGCAATCAATGCGTCCAGATGTGCCGGGTGTCGTTGCTCAGGCGGGTGGGGGTGCAGTGGATCGGCGCACCTCCAACCGGGGTTGGAAGATCACGTTGTGCTCCGGCGTCTCCCCGCGGATCAGTGCGTGCATCCGGTTCCAGGCGAGCTCGCCGAGCACGTCCTGCGGTACGGACGCGGTGGTCAACGACGGCGCCATGTAGCGGGCGAACGGGATGTCGTCGAACCCGGTCACCGAGATCTGCTCCGGGACAGGAACCTCGCGTTCCAGCAGCCCGTGCACCACGCCGATCGCGACCAGGTCGTTGAACGCCAGCACCGCGGTCGCACCGCTCCTGAGCACCTCGTCCGCCGCCGCCACACCCTGCTCGCTGCCGGCACCTCCCGGCACGTGCACGATCTGCGCGTCCGGCGCGAAGGCCTCGAAGTCGGCCAGTCCCCGCAACCGGTTCTCGTTGGCCACCCCGCTCGGTCCGGCCACGTAGGCGAACCGGCGGTGACCCAGACCGTGCAAGTAGCGGGCCAGCCCCTCCGCGCCCTGACGGGAGTCGACCGTCAGCGTGGGCACGGAGACCGCCGGACTGAACCGGTGCACGAGCACCACTGGTGCGAGCATCTCAGTGGCCTGGACGAGCGCGGCCTCGCTCATCCGGGGTGCACACAGCACCACGGCGTCGCAGCGACGGCGGATCTCGGCGGCGAGCAGCGGCTCGTCCTCGACGGCCTCGGCCGAGTCGGCCACCATCACCCGGTAGCCATCGTCCCCGGCTGCCTTGCTCAGACCCGCCAGCACCACCTGGAACGACGGGTTCGCCAGGTCCGGCACCAGGAACGCGATCGCGTTCGTCTGCCCCATCGCGAAGCTGCGGGCTCGCTGGTTCGGCCAGTAGCTCAGCTCGCGGGCGGAGGCTCGTACCCGCTCGGCGACCTCGGGCTCGCCGAGGAACCGGCCGTTCATCACCCGGGAGACGGTGGCCGGTGAGACCCCGGCGTGCTTGGCGACATCGGCGATCGTGATCGCAGACGAACGTCGGGCCACCAGGCACTCCTCCCCTGCTCTATCCGGACGTACTCACCGGTCCAGCGACCGGCACCGGGACCAGCCTAGCGGTGAAATCGCTTTCTCCTCGGCAGCGCGGCTGTGCTGCCCGATGGTCCGGTCAGCGGCGTACCCGGCCCGATCCACACCTCAGTCGACGTGCTGCGTTCTCGTGGCGCGGCGCCGGTCCAGCACTGCCGCGGCCACGTTGGTGGCGGCCGCTGCGAACAGCAGCACGCTCACCCCGCGCACCACCTTCGCGCCGGCACTCATCGGCTGGCCGGCTCGCGCTGCCCGGCCGGACCTGCGCCAGAGCAGCGCCCCGATCAGCAGGTCCACTCCCGCTGCCCCGTATGGGCCCCAGGCGCGCACCGGCTCCTCAGCGGCGTCGGCGAATGCCACAGCGTTCGCGCGCGCCTCGTCGGCCATCCGGCGGGCATCCTCGGCGGCCTCCTGGGCTCGACGGCGAGTGTCATCAGCGGCCTGGCTGGCGGCCCGGCGGGCGTCCTCGGCTGCTCGGCGGGCGTCGTCAGCAGCCTCCTGGGCGCGGCGGCGCATCGCCTCGCCGAGCGGGACTGGTTCGATGGTCACGACGTCGGCAAGATCGACCAGATCGGTCCGGCCGGAGAGGAACTCAGCGAGCAGATCGGCGACCGGATCGTCGGGGAGCAGTCCGGGGAGCACGTCCAACGGCCCTGTTCCGGACTCGATACCCTCACGCACCCGAACCGGGTCGGCACCGGGCACAGCCCCGACCACCTGGCCGGCCAGTGCACCGAGACCGAGCACCTCGTCAGCGAACGCCTCCGCTGTCGGAGCGTGCAGGGGAACGACCGCTGCCTGCAGGCCCCAGACGTACTGGCACTCGTCCGCACCGGTCACACCGAGCGCCGGGTAGTCGGCGGTCTGCTGCAGCACGACTGCCGGCGTACTGAGCAGCTCAAGTGGAAGGTCCTCGACGGCCGGCCCGTCCTCGAGGAGCACGGCGTGCCCGAACGCGACCGGAAGCACCTGCACTGCGGTGCCGGCCTGGGTGGCGAGGTGCTCCAGGCTGTCCCGGTCGGCCGGGGTGCAGACCACCGCCCGGTCGGCGACCACTGCGATACCGATCTGCGGGTCGAACGGGTCGTCGTCCTCCTCCTCGTCGCCCTCTCCGGGCGGCAGCGCTCGTGCGGTCTCGTCGGCGAACGTGACCACCCCCTGCACCTCTTGGGCGAGCGCCGCGACGAGGTCAGCCAGCGGCGGGCCCGCCACCACGTCCGCCCCGCTCTCACCGAGGACTGCGACCCGGTTCTCCTCGTCGACGGCGACCGTCACCCAGGCACTGGTCGGATCCTGTGGGTCGTACTCCAGCCGGGCGACCACCTGGGCTCCGTCGAGGAAGCCGGTGCTGCGGTGCACCCTGGCGGCAGGCGCGTCCACCTGCCCCGATGTGCGCTGCCACGTGCTCATGCTGTCAGCCTACCCAGCGCTGGGGATGCTCCGCTCGCGCGCAACACATTCGAGACTTCTCCCGCCAGGGCGATACCGCAGAGCACGACCGCACGCAGGAAGTCACGACTGAATGGATTCAGCGCGGGAAGGGGTAGGTGGTGGGGCGCCGGGTGGGACGGGCCGGGTGGCGGTCAGGCGCCGCGGCGGCGGGCCACCTCGTACAGTGCGATTCCGATCGCGGTGCCCGCGTTCAGCGACTCCACCGCCGAAGCGATCGGGATGGCGACCACCAGGTCGCAGGTCTCCCTGACCAACCGGCTCAACCCCTTGCCCTCCGACCCGAGCACCAGCACCAGCGGTTCGGGGGCCAGCTCCAGGTCGGCGATACCGGTCAGGCCGTCTCCGTCCAGCCCGACGACGAAGCAACCGGCCTTCTTGTAGGCCTCCAGGGTGCGCACCAGGTTGGTGGCCCGAGCCACCGGCACCCGGGCCGCAGCACCTGCCGAGACCTTCCAGGCGGCCACGGTCACCCCGGCCGCCCGGCGGGCGGGCACCACCACGCCGTCCGCACCGAACGCGCCGGCCGAACGCAGCGTGGCGCCCAGGTTGCGCGGGTCGGTGATGCCGTCCAGGGCAACGATCAGCGGTGCACGTCCCGCACCGGTGGCACGGTCTGGTAGGTCGGCAGGGTCGGCGTAGCGATACTCCGGCACCTCGATCGCCACACCCTGGTGGGCGCTGCCGCCGGTGAGCACGTCCAGGTCCCCGCGGGTGGCCTGGTGCACCGGGGCACCGGCATCGGCGGCCAGCTGCAGGATCTCCCGGGTGCGCTCGTCGGCGTCGGCGGCCGAGGCCAGGTACAGGGCGCGCACCGGCAGGTCGGCGCGCAGCGCCTCCACCACGGCGTTCCGCCCGGCGACCACCTCGTTCCCGGCGGTCTTCGGCCCGCGCCTCTTCGGCCGGGCCTGGTTGCGCTTCTGCTCAGCAGCCTTGCGCTTGCCGGCCGGGTGGTACGGGCGGTCCTCGGCCTTCGGGGTGGGGCCCTTGCCGCGCAGCGCCTTGCGACCGTGCCCGCCGGTGCCGACCTGCGGCCCCTTCTTGCTGCCGGTGCGGCGCACCGCACCCGGTCGTCGGGAGTTACCGGCCATCGTTTCCTCCACGCAGGCTCCACCGGGCACCGGCGGCGCCGTCCTCGACCACCACACCCGCAGCGCTGAGCCGGTCCCGCAGCTCGTCAGCGCGGGCGAAGTCCTTGGCCGCACGCGCGGTCGCACGCTCGGCGACCACCTGGTCCACCAGCACGGACAGCGCCTGGTGAGCTGCGCCGTCACCGGCCTGAGCACCGGACCACTGCTCGGCCAGCGGGTCCAGACCGAGCACGTCCAGCATGCCCCGCACCTGCCGGTGGGCGGCGGCCACCGCGGCATCATCCCCTGCGGCCAGCGCAGAGTTGGCCTGGCGCAGGTGCTCGTGCAGCACCGCGAGTGCGGCGGAGACGTTCAGGTCGTCGTCCAGCGCGGCAGCGAACCTGTCCGGCAGCTCGGCGGCGACGACCTCCTCGGCGGTGGCCGCACCGGTGCGCTCGGCGGACTTGGTGACGAAGCCTGCGATCCGGTCCCAGGCGGAGGCGGACTCGGCCAGGCTGGCGTCGCTGAACTCCAGCGTGGAGCGGTAGTGCACGGCGCCGAGGGCGTAGCGCAGCACCACCGCAGAGCTGCGCTCCAGCACTGCGGCCACGGTCAGGGAGTTGCCGAGCGACTTGCTCATCTTCTCCCCGCCCACGGTCACCCAGGCGTTGTGCATCCACAGGCCGGCAAAGTCCCAGCCGGCGGCCTTGGACTGGGCGTTCTCGTTCTCGTGGTGCGGGAAGCGCAGGTCGATGCCGCCGCCGTGGATGTCGAAGCCCTCGCCGAGGTACTTGCGCGACATCGCCGAGCACTCCAGGTGCCAGCCCGGCCGACCACGGCCCCACGGGGTGGCCCAGCTGGCGCCGTCCGGGTCGGTGTCCTTGCTGGCCTTCCACAGCGCGAAGTCCCGCGGGTCGCGCTTGTCCGAGGCGTCCTCCTCCTCGGTGGTGAGGTTCTCCAGCCGCTGGTGGGTGAGCTCCCCGTAGGCCGGCCAGGAACGCACGTCGAAGTACACGTTGCCCTCGTCGCCGGCATAGGCGTGGCCGCGTTCGATGAGCCGCTCGATCAGCTCGATCATCTCCGGTACGTGCCCGGTCGCGCGCGGCTCGTAGTCCGGCGGCAGCACACCGAGGGCGTCATAGGCGGCGGAGAACTCGCGCTCGAACCGGTGCGCCCAGGCCCACCAGGGCACGCCCGCCTCGGCCGACTTGATCAGGATCTTGTCGTCGATGTCGGTGACGTTGCGCACCAGGGTGACCTCCAGGCCGGACCGGCGCAGCCAGCGCACCAGGATGTCGAAGGCGATCGCGGAGCGCAGGTGCCCGATGTGCGGGGCCCCCTGCACAGTGGCGCCACACAGGTAGATGCCCACGTGCCCAGGGGTGCGGGGAACGAGGTCGTGGACCTCACGGGTGGCGGAATCATGCAGGCGAACACTCACCCGGCGGAGTTTACCGGTGCCCGGGGTTGGTCAGCCGCCGCGCCGGTGCACCACGCGCTCGGGACGCAGCCGGAGGATCACGCGCTGGTGGTCGGTGCCCTCGTCCTCGGTGAAGGGCTCGCCGGTGTACTTCTGGCTCAGCGCCTGGATCAGCGAGCCGGACGGGTCGTCCTCGATGCTGACCGTACCGCGCACCTCGACGTACTCCTGCGGGTTGTCGGCCGGGTAGACCAGCAACGTGGCGCGGGGGTCCCCGCGCAGGTTGCGCTCCTTGCGACGGCCGCGCACCGTCGAGACGAGCACGTCGTCATGGTCACGAGCGATCCAGACCACGGACAGCTGCGGTCGTCCGTCCGGTTCAACAGTCCCCAGAACTGCGTACTCCGGCTCATCGAGGAGGCGTTTCGCTTCCTCCGACATTGCTGTCATGGTCGTGACCGTACCCCACGGACGCCGGCGGTGCAGGCGAGGCATACCTCACTCGGCGGGCATGCAAAGATCGCCCCATGCACGCGCTGGTCGATCTCGACGTGGCCTACACCACGCCGCTGGACGCCGAGGCGCTCTGGGACTACCTGGCCGCCCGGGTGATCGCCGGGGTGGAGGAGTGCGACCCGCTGACCTACCGGCGTGCTGTGCACCTGCCCGGCGGCCCGGGAGTGCTGGTGCTGCGGCGAAGCGGTGACCAGGTCCGCGCCGGGGCGGTGCTGTCCGCGGCGGCCGATGCGGGAGCGGCCCGCGAGCTCGCGCTGCGGACGATCGACGCGGCGGCCGACCCAGCGGCGGTGCTCGACGGACTGGGCGCCCACCCGTGGCTCGGCGAGCTGGTCCGCACCCGGCCCGGGCTGCGGGCGCCCCACCATCCGGGCACGTTCGAGATCGCGCTGCGGGCCGTGCTGGCCCAGCAGGTGTCGTTGCGGGCGGCGCGTACGGTCACCGCGCGGGTGGTGCAGGCTGCCGGTACGGCGCTGCCGGCGCCGGTGGGGTCTCTCACGCACCTGTTCCCCACGCCGGTCCAGGTGCTCTCGCTCGCCGATGACGGCGCAGCCTTGGCCATGCCCGCCAGTCGCCGTCGGGCAGTGCTCGCCCTGGCAGAGGCGGCCGCCGCCGGGCTGGGCGATACCGGCGGGGACAGCGCCGCCGGGGACCCGGATGCGGTGGAGCAGGCGCTGCTCGCACTGCCCGGGATCGGGCCGTGGACCGCGCAGTACGTGCGGATGCGCGCACTGGACGACCCGGACGCCTTCTGCGGCACCGATCTGGTGCTCCGACGCACGGCGGAACGTCTCAGCGGTGCGCCGCTGGATCCCACCGGGGCGGAGTTCGCACCATGGCGCACCTACGCCGCCCACCACCTGTGGCGCGCAGCGCAGCTCGCCCGGCGCTGATCTCCCGGCACCGCCAGCCCCCGCCGGCCCCGCACCGCCAGCCCCTGCACCGCCAGCCCCTGCACCGAGGTAGTTTTGTGACACTGAGGCAGGATTTTCTTGCCTCCATGTACCACGAGTGCCTCGGCGCCCGGAGGCCGATCCAGTACTAGGCAGGCAGAGAGTGGAGAAGCGAGGGAGGTGCGGCGATGATCTACCGGCACGAGGTCTCCTCACCGGTGGGCCCCCTCGTGCTCCTCGGCGACGGTGCGGCACTGACTGCGTTGTCCTACCCCGCCCACCCGAGCCGACCCGAGTCCGACGTGACCGACGATGCCCGGCCATTCTCCGCCGTCGTGCAGGAGCTGGAGGAGTACTTCGCGGGTGAGCGGACCACGTTCGACGTGCCGCTCGCACCGCGTGGCACCCCGTTCCAGCTGGCCTGCTGGGCGGCGTTGCAGGAGATCCCCTACGGCCAGACCTGCACCTATGGCCAGATCGCCGCCGGGCTTGGTCAGCCGGGGGCTGCGCGGGCGGTGGGGCTGGCGAACAACCGCAACCCGATCTCGATCATCGTGCCGTGCCACCGGGTGATCGGTGCGGACGGGTCGCTCACCGGGTACGGCGGCGGGATGGCCACCAAGCGGTACCTGCTGGACCTGGAGTCCCGCGGCAACGTGCTGTTCTGATCGGTGGCGGCAGCTGCTCCTCGGAGCGGCACCCAGCTACCCGGCCACCGGCACCGGCTCACGGCTCGCTAGCGTGGCGTACCGTCCGCCCTGAGCGATGAGCCCCTCATGCGTACCCTGCTCGGCGACCCGACCGGCCTCGAGCACCACGATCAGGTCGGCGTCGCGGATCGTGGACAGCCGGTGCGCGATGGTCACAGTGGTCCGGCCGCGACTGACCGTCTCCAGGGCGGCCTGCACCGCACGCTCGGTCTCGTTGTCCAGGGCGCTGGTGGCCTCGTCCAGCACCAGCACCCGGGGGTCGCGCAGCAACGTGCGTGCCAACGCCAGCCGCTGCTTCTCGCCGCCGGAGAACCGGTAGCCCCGGGAGCCGACCACTGTGCCGTACCCGTCCGGGAGGCTGACGATCAGGTCGTGGATCTGCGCGTCCCGGGCGGCCTGCTCGAGCTGGCTGTCAGTGGCGTCCGGACGGGCGTAGCGCAGGTTCTCGGCGATGGTGTCGTGCAGCAGGTACGTCTCCTGGGAGACCACACCGACCAGCGCGGCCACATCGGTCAGTCGCAGGTCGCGCAGGTCTATGCCGTCGATGCGGATCGCGCCGGAGTCCACGTCGTGCAGGCGGGCGAGCAGTGCGGCCACAGTGCTCTTCCCGGCGCCGGACTCCCCCACCAGTGCCACGTGCTCACCCGGCCGGACGTCCAGGTTCAGGTCGTGCACGGCGTCCTGCTCGGCGCCGGGGTATCGGTAGCTGACACCTTCGAGCCGCAGGTGGCCGCGGCCGGCGGCCGGGTCGATGGCCACCGGGTCGGCCGGGTCGTCGATCGGCACGGGCAGGTCGAGGAACTCAAAGATGCGGGAGAACAGCGCCATCGAGCTGACCACCTGCACACCGACGTTCAGCACGCCCATCAGCGGGCGAAACAGCCCGGACTGCAGCGCGACGAACGCCACCAGGGTGCCGATGGTGATCTGCCCGCCGATCGGCAGGCCGGCGGCCAGGTAGAGCAAGGCCGGGATGATCCCGACGGCGATGGTCATCGTGGCCATCAGCCACCGGCCGGCGAGCTGGGAGCGGACCTCCAGGCCGAGCAGCCTGAGCGAGCTGGCGGTGAATCGTTCGGTGAGGTAGCCGGTGGCGCCGAGGGTCTTGCCGAGCATCGCCCCGCTGACCGAGAGGGACTCCTCGATCTGGGAGTGCAGGCCGGCCATCGTCTGCTGTCGCTCGGCGGTGATCGCGCGCCGCATCCGGGCCACCTTGCGAGTGAGCAGGAGGCACGGGGGCAGCACGAGCAGGGAGAACAGGGACAGCTGCCAGCTCAGCGCCACCATCGCGACGATCGACCCGACGGCAGTGGTCACGTTGGACGCCACCGAGGTGGCCGCGGTGGTCACCACCGACTGCATCGAGGAGATGTCGTTGGTCAGCCGGGACTGCACCTCACCGCCGCGGGTGCGGGTGAAGAACGCCAGCGGCTGGCGCTGCAGGTGGGCGAACACGCTGGTGCGCAGCCGGTGCATCACCCGTTGGCCCACGTTGGTGGACAACCAGGTCTGCAGCACGCCGAGCACATTGGTGATCACGGTGACGGCGATCATCGCGGCGACCAGGATGAGCAGCAGCGGCACGTCCTGGTTGACCAGGGCGTCGTCGATGGCGCGCTGGGTCAGGAACGGAGTGGCCAGACCGATCAACGAGGAGCCGACGATGAGCGCCAGGACGAGGGCGATCTGGCCGGTGTGCGGACGGAACAATGCTGCGATCCGCCGGCCGGAGACGGGGTGTGCGGCGAGCTGGGCGGTGTCGCGCGGGTCGATGCGGGAGGAAGGATCCGCTCGCATGAGCACCTCCTTTCGAGGTGGTACCGAAGCGTTTTCCATGCGGTACCGAGGTAACGCTGTAGTGAGGCTACCTCATTATGTGGGTGTGGCGCTAGAGTGGGTGCATGAGATCGTGGCCACGCCGGCACCGCGAGCCCCCTGGTCCGGATGCCGATGTCAGCGAGCTGCTGCTGCACGCTGCCCATCAGATGCGGCGCGGTTGGGCCGAGTCGCTGGCCCAGTGGGGGCTCTCCCCGCACCAGGCGATGGCGCTGCGCACTGCAGAGGCCGGCGACGGCGACCGGGTCTCCGACCTGGCCGCACGGCTGCGCATCGCCCCGCGCTCAGCCACCGAGGTGGTGGACACTCTCGAAGAACGAGGACTGGTGGAGCGCTGCCCGGCACCGCAGGACCGCCGGGCGGTGCTGGTACGGGTGACGGACGCCGGCCGAGAGCTGGCCGACCAGGTGGAGCAGGCCCGGCACGAGACCCAGCAGGCGATGTTCGACCGCCTCGATGAGGGCGAGCAGCAAGAGCTGAAACAGCTGCTGCGCACCCTTATCGGTCAGAGCTAGGCACCCGCTCCGACCGGCTGCCAGCGGCACTGCCCGGTGCCCGCAGAGACTCGCGGCGGGCACCACTGCCCGGCAGGAACAGCACGACCAGGGCAATCCCGCCCGTGGCGACAAGGTAGACCACGCCGCCGAGGAGAGCGGTGAACGGCAGCAGGGTCAGTGCCATGTTGCCGACCAGGTGGAGCACCACGGCACCCGGTACGCCACCACGGAGCCGCTCGCTGACGAACCAGTAGGTCAGAGACATCGGCACCATCGTGACCAAGAACCCCAGGCCTGCCCCCAGACCCAGAGAAGACTGCCAGGTGCCGACCAGCAGGAACAACGGAGCGTGCCACAGCGCCCAGATGGCGCCGAGCACCACAGCGGTGACCACCGGGGTGAGACGAGTGCGTAACCGAGGTTGCAGATAGCCGCGCCAGCCGAACTCCTCCGAGAGCGGGCCCGCCACTACCGCGGTGATCAGGAACAGCAGCGGGCCGCCGGCCTCCGCGAGCGCCACGCTCGGCTCCGCACCGGTCAGTGCCGGGGCGCCGAGCACCGGTGCGAGCACCGCAGCCAGCACGGCCGGTACCGCTGCGCACCCGATCGCCACCGGGAGCCAGTGCACGGTTGAGCCAGCACGAGCCATCCGCGGGCTGCGCACCCCGAGCAGCCTCAGCACCAGTGCGGCCAGCGTCGGCCCGGCACCGCCGAGCGCATAGAGCACGAACACGACCGGTGAGGCGATGTTGCCGCCGAGGAGCAACGCCGTCGCCCAGGAGAGCCAGCTGATGGCGAAGGTGAGGGCGAGGAAGCCCCCTACCTGCCCCGAACCACCGAACGTGTGGACAGGTGCTGTCGTTGAGCTCATGTGGCCAGCCAAGTCGCTGCTGGCGCACGCGACCATGGGGCCTGCACCCGAGGTGCAGTGGTGCTAGCCCTCCCTCACAGCGGGGGTGAGCGCTCAGGCCAGCAGCCCGCTCAGGCCAGCAGCCCGCTCAGACCGGCAGCCGGCTCAGACCGGCAGGCTGAGATCGTCCGGTGGGACGATCAGTGCGGTGGCGATCGCCGCGAGCCCCTCACCGCGGCCGGTGAAGCCGAGCGCGTCGGTGGTGGTGGCCGACACCGTCACGTGTGCGCCCGCCGCCTGGCTGAGCAGTCGCTGCGCCTCCTCCCGGCGAGCGCTGAGATGGGGGCGGTTGCCGATCACCTGGATCGCGATGTTGCCGATCTCGAAGCCCGCGGCACGTACCCGGACCGCGGCCTCGGACAGCAGCGCAGTGCCGGCCGCCCCCGCCCACTCCGGGTCGCTGGTGCCGAACTGGGAGCCCAGGTCCCCCAACGACGCTGCGCTGAACAGCGCGTCGGCGGCGGCATGGGCGGCCACGTCCCCGTCGGAGTGGCCGGTCAGTGCGGGCTCGTCCGGGAAGTGCAGGCCGGCCAGGGCCAGCCCGGTCCTGCCGTCGGCGACGAAGGCGTGCACGTCCATCCCGATGCCGGTACGGGGCAGGGTCATCGGTCCTCCTTCAACATCTGTGCTCGGCAGGCGGGCTAGCTGGGCGCAGCAAGCGGCATCATCCCTAGCTCGGCCAGCAGCAGCTCAGCGCGGAACGGCTGCGGGGTCCGCACCGCGCACAGGTGCTGCCGATGCACAGTGCGCACCGCACGGCGCGGGCGACGTCCACCTCGTTGAATCGTGTCGGTCACCCCACCGGCGCGGTCATGACGAGCTCGTGCACCTGCCCGGAGTGGGCCAGGTCGGAGGCGGCATGGGTGACCAGCGGCACACCGGCCAGCGGAACGAGCACCTTCGGCAGGTCCGCGCCCAGACAGGAAGGATCCCCACCCGGGCGTGAACCGCTGCCGACAGCGGTGAGCACGGTGGCCACGGTCGTGGTGGCCGGGCCGTCGTGTGCTGGGTTCAGGACGCGAGTACCTCGTCGAGGCGAGCCTCGGCCTGCTCCTCCTCGGTCTTCTCGGCGAGCGCGAGCTCGGAGACCAAGATCTGCCGGGCCCGGGCGAGCATCCGCTTCTCGCCGGCGGACAGACCGCGGTCGGCGTCCCGGCGGGAGAGATCGCGCACGACCTCGGCCACCTTGATGACGTCCCCGGAGGCGATCTTCTCCACGTTCGCCTTGTACCGGCGGGACCAGTTGGTCGGCTCTTCGGTGTAGGGCGCACGCAGCACCTCGAACACCTCCTCGAGTCCTTCTTTGCCCACCACGTCGCGCACGCCGACAAGGTCAACATTCTCGGCGGGGACCTCGATGGTCAGGTCACCCTGCGCCACCTTGAGCCGGAGGTAGAGCTTCTCCTCCCCCCGAATGATCCTTTTCGAGATCTCCTCGATGAGAGCTGCACCGTGGTGCGGGTAGACGACGGTCTCGCCGACTGTGAAGGTCATGTGCTCGCACTCCCCTTTCGCGCGCTCTACTTTACCACGGTCACTGACCGGCCAGACCGCCGCGTCCCCTTGCATCGGCGCCGCTCATCCGATATGGACTAGACGCTCTCAGGCGTGCGAGCACAGGGTCGATGTGCAGGAGACGTGAAGACGGACCGGCACGTCGCCCCGATGAGAGGCACTAAGGTAGAGGCGGCAGGCGAGGAGTCCGCCCGCTCAGGTCTGAAAGCGAAAGGAGAGCCCTGTGGCTCGCAGTTCTCGCCGTCTCGCGGCCGCACTGTTGCTCACCGGCGTGACGGCCCTGGGGGTCGGCGCCTGCAGCCCGATCACCACGATGGACGCCTACGCGCCCAGCGACGGTGTCCGCGCCGACCTGGGAACCCAGCTAAGGATCGAGAACCTGCTGATCCTCAGCCCTGCAGAAGGCGCCGAGGGCACTGTGCTCGGCGGCCTGGTCAACGAGAGCACCTCCGATGCCGACGTCTCCCTCGCGATCGAAGGCGTCAGCGACGGTCAGCAGCTGGACGTGCCCGCCGGTCAGACCCTGCTGCTCGGCCCGGAGCACCACGAGGTGACGCTGTCGACTGTCCCAGCGCCACCGGGAGCGACGGTCCAGGTGCAGATCTCCACCTCACAGTCCGGCTCGGTGACCCTCGACGTACCGGTGCTGGATGGCACCGTGTCGTACTACCAGGACGAGGTCCCCACGACACCGGCGGAGTAGCGGCCGGCGCGGCAGCGCCGTGGCTCGCTGGCCACGGCGCCCCTGGGCACCCCGGACTGCTCGGTCAGTCCGGGGAGATGAGCTTGTAGCCGAGCCCTCGCACGGTCACCAGCACCGCCGGGTGCACCGGATCCTCCTCGATCTTGGCGCGCAGCCGTTTCACGTGTACGTCCAGGGTCTTGGTGTCCCCGACGTAGTCGGCACCCCAGATCCGGTCGATCAGCTGGCCCCGGGTGAGCACCCGGTCGGGGTTGCGCAGGAACATCTCCAGCAGCTCGAACTCTCGCAGCGGCAGCGCCACGTCCACATCATCAACCTGCACCTCGTGCCGGTCCACGTCCATCCGGATCCGCCCGACGGTGACCACTGCGCTCTCGTCGGCCACCGGGTCCACCCGCCGGCGCAGCACCGCCCGGATCCTCGCGAGCAGCTCCCGGAACGAGTACGGCTTGGTGACGTAGTCATCGGCACCGAGCTCCAGGCCGACGACCTTGTCGATCTCGCTGTCCTTGGCGGTGAGCATGATCACCGGCACCGACGAGGTGCGGCGCAGCTCACGGCACACCTCCACCCCGGACATCCCGGGCAGCATCAGGTCCAGCAGCACCAGGTCCGGCTCGTTGCGGGCGAACTCCACCAACGCCTCGGCACCATCGGCGACCGCCCGGACCTCGAACCCCTCCCGGGTGAGCTGATAGGTCAGCGGGTCGGAGTAGGACTCCTCGTCCTCCACGAGCAGGATGCGGGTCACTGGTCCTCTCCTTCTGCGTCGGTCCGTACTTGGGGCTTGGCGCCGCTGGGCGCGGGTCGTTCCTCGGCCAGCACCGGGGCGGCGGCGACGTCGGCCACCGGGATGCGCAGGGTGAACGTGGAGCCACGGCCCGGGGCGGACCACAGCCGCACCTCACCACCGTGGTTGGCGGCCACGTGCTTCACGATGCTCAGGCCGAGCCCGGTGCCGCCGGTCGCCCTGGAGCGGGCCGCGTCGACCCGGTAGAAGCGTTCAAACACGCGCTCCTGCTGCTCCGGGGTCAGACCCACACCCTGGTCCACCACGGCGATCTCGGCGATCTCGGCAGTGGTGCGCACCCCGATACTCACCTGCGTTCCTTCTGGGGAGTACCGCAACGCGTTGTCCAGCAGGTTACGCAGTGCCGTGACCAGCAGCGCATGGTCACCGAGCACGTGCAGGTCCGTACGGCCGCCGACGGCGATGCTCACCTGGCGTGCGTCCGCCTCCACGCGTACCCGGTCCAGGGCCTCCTCGATCACCTCGTCGAGGGCCACGTCCACGAAGTCCACCTCGCTCTCCGGCGCCTGCAGCCGGGACAGCTCGATGATCTCCTGCACGAGCGCAGACAGCCGGGAGGTCTCACGCTGCATGCTGGTGGCAAAGTGCCGGACCGCTTCCGGGTCGTCGGCGGCGTCCGCTGCGGTCTCAGCGAGCAGGGCGATCGCGCCCACCGGGGTCTTCAGCTCGTGCGAGACGTTGGCGACGAAGTCTCGCCGCACCTCCTCCACCCGGCGCTCGGCGGTGCGGTCCTCGGCGAGCACGAGCACCCGACCACCGCTCATCGGCGCGACCCGCAGGTCGAACGCGAGCCGGTCCGACCCAGGAACGCTGGAGCGGGGCACCAGCATCTGCTCCTCCGCCCCGGTCCCGGTGCGCCGGGCCCGGGCTACCAGCTGGGACAGTGCGGGGTGGGTGAGCTGGCCCGCGCGCACCAGCCCGGCGCTGTAGGCGTCCGGGGTGGCGCGCAGCACCTCATCGTCCGGACCGAGCAGCACCGAGGTGGCCCGGAACGCCGACAGCAGTGCCGCCACCTCGTCCGAGACCGCGCTCGCCGGTGGCTCAGCAGGTTTCTCGCTGCGTTGCGCCGCCTCGGAAAAGCGGAACGCCAGAGCAGCACTGGCGCCCACGAACAGGCCCAGCACACCGATCCCGACGACCAGCGACATGTGCTCCACACCGGTCAGACTAGTGCCGGCTCCGGCGCCGCCCCGGGCGGCGCCGGGCGGTGACGCCCGATGTTCATCTGCCGGTCTGTCAGCGTTCACCTAGCCATGAGAGGCTCGACGAGCAGCTGGCACCCACCGGTGCCCGAGGAGAGGACGGATGAGAGTGCGAGCGATCTTCGAGCAGGAGCTCAGCCAGGTCGGCGAGGGACTGCTGCAGATGGCCAGACAGGTGCAGACCGGGGTACAGGACGCATCGATCGCCTTGGCCACTGCTGACCTGCACCTGGCGGAGCAGGTGATCGCCGCCGACGACGCTATCGACGCCATCGAGCGCGACCTGGACGAGCGGTGCATCACGCTGCTGGCCCGGCAGCAGCCGGTTGCCACCGATCTGCGCGTGATCGTCTCCGGCCTGCGGATCAGCGCCTCCATCGAGCGGATGGGTGATCTGGCCCGGCACATCGCCCAGGTCACCCGTCTTCGCTACCCGGACCAGGTGCTGCCCGAGCAGGCGGTGCCGGTGTTCACTGAGCTCGCCGAGGCCGCCAACACGGTGGCCGGCAACGTCGTTCGCCTGCTGGACAGTCACGACGTCACCCTGGCCGCCCAGGTGGAGGCCGACGACGACGTGCTGGACACCCTGCACCAGCGCACCTTCTCCACCACCCTGGCCGACGACTGGGCCGGGAGCGTTCCGCAGACCGTCGATGTCACCCTGCTCGCCCGCTTCTACGAGCGCTTCGGCGACCATGCGGTGTCGGTGGCGCAGCGGATCGCGTACCTGGTGACTGGAGACCTGGAGACCGTCACCGTGGACTGATGCTCCGCCGTCGACGGCTCGAACCGCTCGGCTCGGCGACCCGATTCGATACCTCCTGCGTCGAGGCGTGAGCCGGGAGCACGACCTCGCGTGCCGAGTATCACCTGATTCGATTCACGCCGGTGAGTGGGTAGGCACGGTGCGGGTGGGTGGGAGGTGTGGTGTCGGCAGGTGGGCGGGCGCCCGCGGGTCAGCGCCCCTGGTTCGCTACTGCCGCGATCGCGTCCTTGGCGGCCTCCGGGTCGAGATAACGACCACCCGGCAACGTCGGCTTGAGGTCGGTGTCCAGGTCGTAGACCAGCGGGATGCCGGTGGGCACGTTCAGCCCGGCGATGGTGTCGTCATCGATACCGTCCAGGTGCTTGATGATGGCGCGCAGCGAGTTGCCGTGCGCGGCCACCAGCACCACCTTGCCGGCGCGCAGGTCGGGCACCACCTCGCCCTCCCAGTACGGCAGCGCGCGGGCGAGCACGTCCTTGAGGCACTCGGTCGCCGGGATCGGCTCACCGGCGTAGCGCGGGTCGGCGTCCTGGGAGAACTCGCTGCCCGGCTCGATCGCAGGCGGCGGCACGTCGTAGGAGCGCCGCCAGGTCATGAACTGCTCCTCGCCGAACTCCTCGCGGATCTGCTTCTTGTCCTTGCCCTGCAGTGCACCGTAGTGCCGTTCGTTCAGCCGCCAGGACCGCTTCACGTCGATCCAGTGCCGGTCGGCGGCGTCCAGCGCGAGGTTGGCGGTGGTGATCGCGCGGCGCAGCAGCGAGGTGTGCACCACCTCGGGCAGCACACCGGCCTCAGTGAGCAGGTGGCCGCCGCGCTCGGCCTCGGCCACCCCCTTCTCCGACAGCGGCACGTCCACCCAGCCGGTGAACAGGTTCTTCGCATTCCATTCGCTCTCGCCGTGACGGAGCAGTACCAGCGTGTAGGTCATAGTTCCAGTGTGCCGCATCCCGAGGACTGCTCGATGCCGGCACGGTCCCCGCCCCATCGCGGTGAATCGATTCATGCGATACGTGGCACGCTGGGTCGTGCTCCCGGGTATCGCCCTCGCGGACCGAGTATCGCGCTGGGTCCGCGCCCTGCTACACCCAGCTCACATCGGTAGCACGCACATCGGCCCGGGCACGGCGATGCGGTCGGTCGCCTCGCCGGCCTGACCGTTGGTGACGGGGTGCACGGCCACCTCGTCGGCGTTCTCCCCGGCCACCAGGACGTACTCGCCGGCCACGCTCAGGTGCCGCGGCCAGGCCGCAGTGGTCACCTCGCCGAGCAGGCGGGTGCTGGCCCCGTCTCCCGATATCGCCAGAGTCGCCAGCGTGTCCGCACCGCGCACCCCCACGAACAGCAGGTCGCCGGAGCGCTCGATGTGGGAGAGCTGGTGCGGCCCGTCGGCGGTCGAGGCCGCCTCGGTGTGCACCACCTCGCCCTGGCCGTCACCCTCATCCCAGTCGATGGTCGCGATCTCACCGCTGAGCTCACCAGCGACGTACAGGTGGTCGCCGGTCATCGCCAGGTGGCGTGGCCCGAAGCCTGCCGGCAGAGCCGTGAGCACCGGCTCGTCCTCGGGCATCCCCTCGTCCAGCGGGTACGCGCGCAGCTGGTCGGTGCCCAGGTCGGTGACGATCAGCCAGTCCCCGCCGGGGCTCAGTGCACAGAAGTGGGCGTGCGACCCGTCCTGCCGCTCGGACACCGGTCCGGAGCCGCTGTGGGTGTAACGACGCACGTGCTCGCCCACGTCACCGGCCTCGGTCAGCTCGATCGCCCCGAGGGTGCCGTCGCCGTAGTTCGCTACGTACAGCCACTGCCCCTGCGGGTGCACGAGCAGGTGGCAAGGACCGACCCCTCCGCTGGCGATCGTGCCGGTCCGGTGCAGCGAGCAGTCAGTGCCCACGTCATAGGACGCCACACCACCCTTGCTGCCCTCTCCTACGGCGTAGAGCCGCTCGGCGTGCGGGTGCACTGCCAGGAACGTGGGCATCGGCGCCACGGCCATCAACACCGCTGTGACGTCGCTCCACGGGGTGCCGGCGCCCTTGTAGAACCGCCAGATTCCGCTGGATGAGTCCTGGGCCTTGGTCCCGATCCAGAACTGCCTCACCATGGTCATGGCACCCCACCCTACGATGGAGTGCCATGACCTGGGATCCCGATGACGTGCACCGGGTGTCCTGCACGGTGCTGCAGGCCTCGAGACTCAGTGCGCCTTGGCGTAGGCCTCACGGATCTCGGCAGAGACCCGGCCACGGTCGCTGACCTTGTAGCCGTTCTGCTTGGCCCACTCGCGGATCTTCTGCGACTCGGAGGGCCCGCTGCGCGCGGAGCCCCGGCGCCCGGCGATCTTCCGACCACCACTACGTCGGGCAGAGCCGACCCATGGCGCGAATGCATCCCGGAGCTTGCCAGCATTCTTCGCATTCAGATCGATCTCGTAGGTGACGCCGTCCAGCGCAAACGTCACCGTCTCTTCGGCGTCAGTTCCATCGACATCGTCGATGAGCAGGACGCGAACCTTCTGGGCCATCGCACATTCCTTCGTCGCTGTCTCGTCGTGGCGATTACCACGTCGAGAATCAACATTGGCACGGTAATAGTAACCGTGTCAAAACTTGTGCGACATTCAGTCAGAATCTTCAGCAGGACTTGCACTCTCGTGCAGCTGCGCTTCGGCTCTAGCTTGTGCACGCCGTTCCCGACGGTCAGCGGTGATCATGGCACGAATTGCGATGATGAACAGTGTCGCCATGCCCAATGGCGGCGCCAGTGCTACGACGATGTCAGTGAAGCTGGCCATCAGTGCTCCAACGGTTTCACGAGCGGGAACGGAATCGTCTCCCGGATACCAAACCCGGTCATGGCCATCAACAATCGGTCGATCCCCATTCCCAGTCCACCCGATGGCGGCATCCCGTATTCCATCGCCTGCAGGAACTCTTCATCGACCCCCATGGCTTCCTCGTCCCCGCGCGCCGCCAGCCGCGCCTGCGCCTCGAAGCGCTCCCGCTGCACCACCGGGTCCACCAGCTCGGAGTAGGCCGTGGCCAGCTCGAAGCCGCGCACGTACAGGTCCCATTTCTCTGCCACACCCGGAATGGACCGGTGCGCTCGGGTCAACGGGGAGGTGTCGATCGGGAAGTCGCGGACAAAGGTGGGGGCATACAGATGGTCGCCGACGAAATGCTCCCACAGCTCTTCAACCACTTTTCCGTGGATCGCGGTCTTAGGATCGATCGACAGTCCTGCCCGCTCGGCCACGGCAAGAAGTCGGTCAAAGGCGGTCTCTGGCGTGATCTCCTCACCGCAGGCGGCCGACAGTGAGGGATAGAGCTGAATGTCATCCCATTCGCCACCGAGGTCATAGGAGGTCCCGTCGCCAAGGGTGACCACGGTGGTGCCGAGTGCATCCTGAGCAGCGGTGATCACCAGGTCCCGAGTGAGTGCCGCCATGGTGTGATAATCGCCATAGGCCTCATACGCTTCTAGCATCGCGAATTCCGGAGAATGGGTCGAATCGGCACCTTCGTTGCGGAAGTTCCGGTTGATCTCGAAGACACGCTCGATCCCGCCGACTACTGCACGCTTGAGAAACAGCTCAGGTGCGATCCGCAGGTACAGCTCGAGGTCGAAAGCATTCATATGCGTGCTGAACGGACGTGCGGCCGCGCCGCCGTGCATCGTCTGCAGCATCGGGGTCTCCAGCTCCAGGAAGTCCCGCGAGTGGAACGTCTCCCGCAGGGAGCGGACCACGGCGGCCCGCAGCCGCACCATGTCCCGGGCGTCCTGCCGGGTGATCAGGTCCACGTGCCGGCGCCGGACCCGGTTCTCCTCCGAGGACTCCTTGTGCAGCGCCGGCAGCGGTCGCAGCGACTTCGCGGCCAGTGCCCAGGAGTCGGCGAAGATGGACAGCTCTCCGCGCCGGGAGGCGATCACCCGGCCGTGGACGAACAGGTGGTCTCCCAGGTCTACGTCGGACTTGAACCGGTCCAGCTCCTCTTTGCCGACCTCGCCCTGGGAGAGCATGTACTGCAGAGTCTGCCCGCTACCGTCCTGCACTGTGGCGAAGCAGAGCTTGCCGGTGTTGCGCAGGTGTACCACCCGCCCGGAGACGCCGACCGCGTCCTGGGTCTCCTGGCCGGGTTCCAGTGTGTCGGCGTACCTGCTGCGCACCTTGGCGATGGTGTCGGTGACCGGTACACCCACCGGGTAGGGATCGGTGCCAGCGGCCAGCATCCGGGCTCGCTTGGCCTGGCGCACCCGGACCTGTTCGGGGACGTCGACACCGTCAGGGTGGTCGGTGTCAGCCTCGGTCGGGGTGGTCGATTGCGTGCTCTGGGCGGTCTCGGTCACCCCTCAATCGTACGATCACCGCGGCGTGGGCGGCGTCAGGCGCCGTGCCAGCCGACCGCTGCGGTGGCCAGCCCGCTGCCGGCCGGTACCGCGCCGGGGTCGTTACCGAGCTCACGGATCCGGTTCTCGGCGTCCACGTGCACCACGTGCGGGTCATAGCTGCGGGCCTCGGCGTCGGACAGCAGACCGTAGGCGATGATGATCACCAGGTCGCCCGGGTGCACCAGGTGGGCGGCCGCGCCGTTGATGCACACTTCACCTGAACCTGCCGGTCCCGCGATGGCGTAGGTGGTCAGGCGGGAGCCGTTGGTGATGTCCACGACGTCCACCTGCTGGCCCTCGAGGAGGTCTGCGGCAGTGAGCAGGTCGGCGTCGATGGTGATCGAGCCGACGTAGTGCAGGTCGGCCTGAGTCACCGTGGCGCGATGGATCTTGCCCACCATCATCGGACGCATCAAGCTGGTCATAAGTGTGCTCCCACTGCCTCGCTGGCCTCTGGCCAGCGCACGATCGCATTGTCCAGCAGCCGGGTCTGGCCCACGTGGGCGGCGGTCACGAGCAAGGCCGTGCCACTGCTCTGCTGTGCTGGTACTGGTTCCATGGTGCCCTCATCGACGAGCTCGAGGTAGTCACAGGTGACCAAACTCACCTCGTCAGACCCTGGTGCAACATCCCCGGACGCCTCGATGTTCCCGCGCTCGCCAGGCTGGGGGGCGGCCGCGACGCTCGGGTCGGCCTCGGCCATCACCGCCTGGGCGGCGGCCCGCACCTGCTCGGCGGGCAGGCCCTGGGCGCCGGCGGACTCTGCGGCGGCCACTGTGCGGGAGAGCACCAGTGCCGCTTCCCGTTCGGTGTCGTCGAGGTACACGTTCCGGCTGGACAGGGCCAGACCGTCGCCCTCGCGCACGATCGGGACGGCGTCGATGCGCACCGGCAGGTTGGTATCGGCCACCATCCGCCGGACCAGGGCGAGCTGCTGGGCGTCCTTCTGCCCGAACACCGCCACGTCCGGGGAGGTCAGGTGCAGCAGCTTGCTGACCACGGTGAGCATGCCGTCGAAGTGACCGGGGCGCTCGGCGCCCTCCAGCACGCTGCCCATGGTGCCGGCCCGCACCCAGACCTGAGGTTCGCCGTCGGGATACATCTGTGCCGCAGTGGGTGCGAAGACCAGGTCCACCCCTTCCCCGGCGAGGTCACGCAGGTCGGACTCCAGAGTGCGCGGGTAGGAGTCCAGGTCCTCCCCGGCGCCGAACTGCAGCGGGTTGACGAAGATGGTCACGACCACGTGGTCAGCGACGGTGCGTGCGTGGCGCACCAGGGCGAGGTGACCGGCGTGCAGGGCGCCCATCGTCATCACGACGGCGGTGCTCCCCTGCCAGGTCGAGCGCACTGTGCGTAGCTCGCCGGTGGTGTGCACGACGGCGGGGCTCGCGTCCTCAGGTTCCGCACCGGGCGCAGGGGTCGTGCTCGCGCCGGCCTGGTCGTTCCCGCCCTGGGTGGCTGGACTTCGGCCGGCCGCCTCGCCCGGGTGCACGGCAGGGCCGGTGGCCGGGGGCGTCGGATCAGGCTGCGACGGGGTGGCGAGCACGTCCAGCAAGGCGGCCGCCTGGCTCTCGTTGATGCGTTGCCCGGCCAGGGCCCGCTGCACGGTCGCACGAGCCAGGGCGTGGTAGCTGGTGGGCACATCGGCCAGCTCCGGGTGGGCACCGGCGAGCGCGCTGAGCTCGGCGACGTGCTCGGCGACGGTGCCCACGTCCCCGCGGACGATCGGGCCGGTGAGGTTCGTCTCGCCACCGCGCAATGCGCCGTCCAGCGCGGCGGTGAGCAACGGGGTGAGCAGGGAACCGCCGTCGGAGATGCCGGCGGCCGCGAGCGCCCGGATCGCCTGGCTGGCCAGAGTGACCAGGTGGTTCCCGCCGTGGGCGAGCGCTGCATGGTAGAGCCCGCGGGCGGACTCCTCCAGCACCACCGGCTCTCCACCGATCTCCACCACGAGCGCCTGGGCGATGGGGAGCACCGGGGCGTCGGCGGTGACCCCGAACGGGGCGCCGACCAGGCGGCCCAGGTCCACGCTGGTGCCGGTGAACGTCATCGCCGGGTGGATGGCCAACGGGATGGCGCCGCAGGCGCGGGCCGGGTGGAGGATGTCCACGCCGTAGCGCCCGGCAGTGTGCACGAGCAGCTGCCCGGTCTGGAACGCACCCAGGGAGGCGAGCCCGGAGACCAGCTCGCCGAGCACATCGTCGGGCACGGTGAGCAGCACCAGCTCGCTGCGCTCGACCACCTCGGGGACCTCGAGCACCGGCACCTCGGGCAGCAGGGCATCGGCCCGGTCCCGCGAGTCCTGCGAGGTGGCGCTGACGCCGACGATCGCGTGACCGGTGGAGCGCAGCGCGCTGGCGAGCACGGCGCCGACGCGGCCGGCGCCCACGACACCGACTCCGAGGCGGCCTGGGCGGGAAGTCACGGAGGCCATTGTTGCGCACTCGGCGCGCGACGCAGCACGCGGCTGCTGTCCTGGTGTGGTCCCCGCGTGGGACGTGGCGCTAGATGTCCTCGGGAGAGGGCTCGGCGGGCGGGCCGGGAGCGCGCTGGTCGGCAGCAGGTGAGGGCAGAATGCCGCCGTAGCTTGCCCGCAGCGCGGACGCGTCCGGCTGCACGGGGTCCGCGGCCGGGCCGGCGTCGACGCTCTCCATCCAGCGTTCCGGTCCGGCGCTGCGCCGGGCCCGGCGAGCCTGCTCGGTCAGGTCGCGCAGCAGGCGCTGGGCGACCCCGAGGTCGAGGTGCGCCACCCGCGGC
This sequence comes from Ruania sp., assembly GCA_035303065.1. GTDB lineage: Bacteria > Actinomycetota > Actinomycetes > Actinomycetales > Beutenbergiaceae > Ruania. The sequence goes on along the minus strand of DATGRZ010000089.1, from coordinate 1,662 downwards.
GTGATCGGGCCGGGAGTGGAGTGCAGGGCGACGTCTGCCAACGAGAGCTTCCGGGCGAGCGGGCCCTGCTCCATACCCAGGGACTGCACCCGCTCGTGCGGTACGAGCACCAGGGTGCGCCACCACCGACCGGTGCGCAGCAGCGTCACCGTGTCGGTGAGCCGGTAGCCGTTGCGCCGCCAGATCAGCGGATCCAGCCACCGGGCGCGCCGCGGCGTGGTGACGAAGCCCTCGGCGTCTTCGCTGCCGAGGAGTCCGCTGTGCAGCAGGTCCAGCGGACGGTCGGTGCCCAGGTCAGGCTGCACCAGGTAGAGCAGCTGGGCGGCCTCCTGCTCGGTGGCCACCGGATAGAGCACAGTACTGGTGGTCTCCTCCGGCCCGTAGCCGGCGATGTTCACGCTGATCCGCCACCAGCCCTTGAACCGCCACATCGGCGCCTGGACCAGCTGCACCGCCTGCACCCGGCCCGGTGGGATGGTCCGCGCCTTCGTCTCCAGCAGGCCCTGCCGGACCCGGATGCCGTCCGGTGAGGTGGCCACCCGGAAGGAGAACTCCCCGGCGAACCGGCCCCACCAGTAGGCCGCTCCACCGAGCATCGGCGCACCGACACCGAACAGCACGCCGTAGTTCCCGGTGACGATCACCACGACCACGAGACCGATGAAGAACAGCAGCAGGAACACGATGGTCATCGACAGCGCGAGCGAACCGAGCAACCGGGCAGCGGTGAGGGTGAGGACTGCACGCTCGGGCGCCTCAGGTGCGGCGACGCCACCGGGCACCGTGCCTGCGGCCCCCGCTGCGCCCGTTGCTGTTCCCGCCCCGGCGGTGCGTACCTGCCCGGCTGCCCCGCGTCCCGGGCGCAGTCCCGCAGCGCGGGCGAGCAGGTCGTTGCGCAGCTGCTGGGCGGTGTCCTCACGGAGGAACTGCAGGGTGAGGTTGGAGCCGGCGCCGCCGGCGCTCTCGATCTTCAGGGCGGCGAAGCCGGTGATGCGGGCGAGCAGCGGCTGGGTCACGTCCACGGTCTGCATCCGGTCCAGCCGGACGTGCCGTTGCTGCCGGAACAGGATCCCGGAGTGCAGGAACACGCTCTCGTCGGACAGACCGTACTTGGTGCGCGACCAGGCGAGCGTGGAGAACCCGAGGCCGATCAGCGAGCCGACGATGATCACGCCCAGGATGATGAGCAGGATCTGGGTGACCGGCAGGTCCAGCTGACCGATGGTGTCCGAGTACTGCCAGACGAAGATCGCGAACATCGCCGCAGCGACTTTCCAGGCGTTCAGGAGTGGTGTCACTCGGTGCACACGGTGCCAGACCACACCGTCAGCCTCCCCGGTGCTGGGGTCGGGGCCGGCACCTGTGCTGGAGCCCAGGTCGTGAGCATCGCCGGTTCCGGACCCCTGCTCGGAACCACTGCCGCTGCCGGTGCCGGAGCCGGCGTCGGGACGGGCGGGCGGCCCGGTGGGCGTCGGCTCGGGCGCACCTGCCGGAGGCTCGCCAGGGGCGGGGTACGGCGTGCTCACAGGCCGGCCAGCCGTGCTTCACCGCGGGCGGAGAGCTGGTCGCGCAGCCGGGCGGCCTCGGCCTCGGGCAGTCCGGGGATCGAGGCGTCGGACTGGGCCGAGGCGGTGTGCAGCTGCACCTGTGCGATCCCGCGGG
>DATGRZ010000088.1:0-5674 GCA_035303065.1 Ruania sp. | reverse complement strand
GTGCGCTCGGTGCCCCGGTCCAGCACCCACAGCTCGTGCACGGCCGCGTAGTCGATGTGCGAGACGGTCAGCCCGAGCAGGTGGGTCGGCGTCACGACGCCCCAGTACTCCCAACGCTTGTTCCGCCCCCAGCCGCGCCCGACACCGGAGGTGTCCACGACGGGTTGCCTCGCCCACCCGACAGCGCCTCGGTTCAGCCGGCCGTCGGGCAGCGTGAGCGACACCGGCCCGGTCAGCTCCCGCTCGCGCATCTGCAGCTCGGTCCCCGTCATCGCTGCCGATGCTACGGCCGAACTCGGCTCCGCGGGCGCGCACCGCACTGAGGCACGATTGTCCGTTGGAGGTGCAATTTTCCTGCCTCCAACGGACAAAAGTGCCTCAGTAGCGGGGATGGGTGCCGGGTCAGTAGCGGGGATCGGGCGAGGGGTGACGGTCGCGGGGATGGGTGCCGGGCCAGGAGCAGGGATGGGTGCCGCGTGACCCGCGGGGATGGGTGGCACGCGGCTGTGGCCACCTCCGCCTTTCGTCGCATTCCCTGGCGCGCGTCCACCAGCGAGAATGTCGGCATGGACCAGCTGACCGCCCTGTGGGGTCGTCTGCGCGCCACACCCCGGCGCCGGGCGGTGGTGGATGCCGGCGCAGTGCTCGCGGTCGGCCTGCTGGTGCTCGCCCTCGGCTTCGGCGGCATGATGACCGACGCCGGCTGGATCGACGCGCCGCCGTGGTGGCACGCGGTGCTGCTGCTGGCCGGCTGCACGCTGATGCTGGTGAAGTTCGACGCCCCGGTCGCGGCGCTCGCCGGTGGGGCCGCAGTGTTCGCCGCGGATCTGCTGATCGGCGGCAGCATCGGGGTGATGCTGGTGCTGATCGATCTGCTCTACACCCTGGCGCTGGTCGGTTCGGCCGCCGCACTGCGCCACCTGATCACCGCGGTCGCCCTCGCCGTGGGGCTGCTGACCGTCCTGGGCTGGGTGCTGCTGGCCGGGCCTCGTGGTGCGGTGTTCCTGGGGCTGCAGTCCTTCGCGGTGCTCGGCACCCCGCTGTGGTGGGGTCGCTCGGTGCGCCAGCAGCGGGAGCTGGCCGAGCTCGCGCAGGTCCGTGCCGAGGACCAGATCCACCTGGCCCGGATGCGCCACGAGGAAGCCGCCCGCGACGAACGGGAGCAGATGGCCCGGGACCTGCACGACGCCGTGGCCGGGCACCTGTCCGCGATCGCGTTGCGCACCGAGGCCGCCCTGGTGGCCGGCCCCACCCCGGCCGAGGCCGAGACACTGACCAGCGTGCGTTCCTTCAGCCTGGAGGCACTCACCGAGATGCGCACGATGATCGAGCTGCTGCGCGGCACCCAGCCGCAGCGCGCCCCGTCCCGGCTCAGCGACCGCGCGGCCCGCGACCGGCTGGTCGGTGAGCACGGCGCGACGATCACCTGCCCCGACCTTCCCCCGCTGGGCACCGGTGTGGACCAGGCCGGCTACCGCATCCTGCAGGAGGCGCTGACGAATGCGACCAAGCACGGCCAGGCACCCACGTCCGTCACCGTGACCACCGAGACCGGGACGCTCCAGATCGAGGTGAGCAACGCCGTCGAGCAGGTGCTTCCCCTGCCCGACGGCGGAGCTCACCCGGCTCTGCCCGCTCACCAGGGTTCGGGGCTCGGGGTGGCGATCATGACCGAACGAGCACACGCTGTGGGCGGTGAGCTCTCCGCCGGCCAGCACGGAGACCGCTGGCTGGTGCGGGCCCGGCTGCCGGTCCCGGCGGCGGTGCACGGACAGGAGGCACGATGAGCGTGCGGGTGCTGCTCGCCGAGGACCACTCCGCGGTGCGTGCCGGTCTGCGGCTGATCCTCGAGACCGACCCGGGCATCGAGGTGGTCGGCGAGGCCGGGGACGGTCAGGCTGCGGTGACCAATGCCCGTGCGCTGCGCCCGGACGTGGTGCTGATGGACATCCAGATGCCCCGGTTGAACGGTGTGGAGGCCACCACCCAGATCGTCGCCGAGCAGCTGGCGGAGGTGCTCGTGCTGACCACCTTCGACCTGGACGAGTACGTGTTCTCCGCGCTGCGCGCCGGGGCCGCCGGGTTCCTGCTGAAGTCTGCCGGGGCGACGGAGCTGGTCGCGGCAGTGCACCGGGTGGCCACCGGGGACGGCGTGGTCGCACCCGAGGTGACCCGGCGGCTGCTGGCTGCGTTCGCCTCCTCCCGGCCGGGCGCCGTCGAGCAGCAGAACCCGCCAGAGCGGGCGCAGACCCCGCTGGCCGGGCTGACCGACCGGGAGCAGGACGTGCTCACCCTCCTCGCCCGGGGGCTGTCCAACCAGGCGATCGCGTCCACCCTGGTGATCACCGAGGCCACCACGAAGACGCACGTCTCCCGGGTGCTGGCCAAGCTCGGCTGCAGCTCCCGGGTGCAGGCGGCGATCCTCGCCCGAGAGGCGGGCCTGGAATAGCCGCAGGAACCCGCGGAAGTTTCATCGATTCAGTAATCGTGACCGAATCGTTGCCTGGAAATCCGGGTCCGGGGGCTGACCTGGCACGTGATCTGGGCCACGATGGGTCCAGTTCCTGCGCAACGGAGCGCAGTTGGTTGAGGCCGGTGTACCCCCTGCTCCGGCCTCAACCCATGTCTGGGCACTTCTCGCCCGGCCGGACCGGTGGCGGTGCACCGGGCGGTACCCCTCGCCTAGCCTTGAGCACATGTCAGCGACGCATGCGGCCGCCCGCTTCGAGGACGGCTTCCACCGCCGCCTCATTCCGTTCTTGCGCAAGCGTGGCTGGCGGCCGCGCACGATCAGCTACATCGGCTACGGCGACGCCGACTTCGTGCGGGTGCTCGGCCGGGTGGTGCTCGGCCGGCAGCAGCCGGTGCAGGATCCCCTCGGTGGCGTCTCGGTGGAGGAGGACCTGGTGGCCCGGCGGGGCTGGCGCTCGTACGTCACTGCACCGGTGTCCTACCTGCCGGTGGTGGTGCGCATCGGTCAGACCGAGCACCGGACGGTGACCGACCGCAGCGGCTACCTGGACCTGATGGTCAGCGACCACGGGCTGGGTCCGGGCTGGCACGACGTGCAGATCCTGGCCAAGGCGGCCCCACCGCGGCGGGCGCGGGTGCGGATCGTCTCGGCCGAGGCCCGGCTGGGCATCGTCTCCGACATCGACGACACCGCGCTGGTCACCCTGGTGCCGCGGCCGCTGATCGCACTGTGGAACACGTTCGTGCGGCACGGCAGCGCTCGGCACGTGGTGCCCGGGATGGCCAGCCTGTACTCCCGCACGCTGGCCGACCATCCGGAAGCACCGCTGTTCTACCTGTCCACCGGGGCGTGGAACGTGATGCCCACGCTGGTGCAGTTCCTGCGCAGCCACGGGTTCCCGGCCGGGCCGATGCTGCTGACCGACTGGGGGCCGACGAACACCGGCTGGTTCCGCTCCGGGCAGGAGCACAAGCGGGTGGCGCTGCGCCGGCTGGCCGCGGAGTTCCCGCACATCCGGTGGGTGCTGGTGGGCGACGACGGCCAGCACGACCCGCAGATCTACCGGGAGTTCGCCCGGGAGTACCCGAACCGGGTGGCGGCCATCGCGATCCGCGAGCTCACCCCGGGTGAGCAGGTGCTCGCGCACGGCTCACCGGTGCCCACGGTCGAACCCGGTGAGCAGCGCAAGTTCACCCCGTCCGCGGAGCTGACCGGGGCGGACGGGTTCGACCTCGCTCCGCAGCTGCGCCGGGCACTGTTCGAGGGCTGAGGGCTGAGGGCTGAGGGCTGAAGGGGCGACGAGTGCTGCGGGGGCTCGGGTGCGATAGGCAGCGAGAAGGGCGCGGTGGTGCTCAGCCGCACTCGTCGCAGATGCCGGAGGCCGGCAGCTGCACGAAGCAGGTCGGGCAGATCCGCGGAGCCTCCTCGGCGGCCGGGCTGCGGCGCTCGCGGGGCTGCCGCGGGGTGCGGGCGGTGCTGCGGCGCCGGCGGGCGGCGTCCTTGGCCTCCTGCTCGGCGCGGGCCGCTTCTTCTTTGGCGCGGGCAGCGGCCGCAGCGGCTGCCAGCACCTCGGCGGGAACGTCGTCGGCGAACCGGCAGTAGCAGGTGAGCCGGGCGTGCACAGTGGCCTCGTCGGCGCTGGCCTGGCCGTCGACACGGTGCACCACCAGCGAGGTCAGCGGCGGCAGGCCCTGCGCGTGGCAGCGTGCCACGACCGTGGCGAGCAGTCCGCCGATCCAGCTGCGGTACGAGGCGCGGGTGCGCAACCCGGTCCGTGCCTGGACCTGCTCGGCGAGGTCGGCGTAGGTGATGAGGCCGCGGTAGTGACCGGCCACCTCGACCAGGACCTCGGCGGCCGCGCCGGCCCATGCCTGGGAGCCCTCTTTGACGCCGACCCACCGTTCGTCCGGTGTCTGATCTGTCATGGTTCCAGCGTCGCACCCCGCGCAGGGTGCCGCGTGCGCGAAGTGGTCGGTCGTGACCGATGTCATGCCAGCGAGGTGCCGAACGCGAGGCCGAGGAGATAGGTGGCTGCGGCAGCACCCCAGCCGATCGCGAGCTGGCGCAGTGCCCGGCGCAGCGGCGGCGCACCGGAGAGCACTCCGACGATCCCACCGGTGACCATCAGCGCCGCCCCGACCAGGCCGGCGGCCACCGCGACCGCCACCCAGCCGGTCAGCCCGAACAGGTAGGGCAGCACCGGGATGATCGCACCGGAGGCGAAGAAGCAGAAGCTGGATGCGGACGCCTGCCAGGCGGAGCCGATCTCCTCCAGGGAGTGCACCGCGCTGCGTGCGGGCGGGATGGCCGGGTTGTGCGTGGCCAGGCGTTCCTCGGCGCGGGACTGGGCCTCCTCGGAAGACATCCCCCGCGCACGGTAGACCAGGGCGAGCTCGTTGGCGTTCACGTCCAGGTCGCCGACCGCCTGGTGCGCAGAGTCGCTGGGCGTGGACGCCTCGAGCAGCTCGCGCTGGGACCGGATGGACACGTACTCCCCCGCCCCCATCGACAGCGCACCGGCGAGCAGCCCGGCCAGCCCGGTGAGCATCACAGTGCCAGTGCTCACCCCCGAGGCTCCGATACCCAGCACCAGGGCGAGGTTGGAGACCAGTCCATCGTTCATCCCGAACACCGCTGCCCGGAACGTGCCGGAGATCCGGGCCCGGCCGCGCACTGCGAGCGAGCGGACCACCTCCTCGTGGATCTGCTCGTCGGCGGCCATCGCGGCAGTGGCGTGGTCGTCCTCGCCGTAGTCCGAGCGGGACTCGGCGCGCTGGGCGAGGGCGAGCACGAACACCGACCCGAACCGGCGGGCCAGTGCGATGAGCAGCCGGGAGCGCATGGCTGGTTTGCGGGGACGGCCGGCGTGGTCGCCGAGCAGCTTCTCCCAGTGTGCGGCGTGCCGGCCCTCCGCCTGGGCGAGCTCGAGCAGCACCTCCCGCTCCTCCCCCTGCCGCCGTGCCGCCAGCTGGGTGTAGACGGCTGCCTCCGCCCGCTCCTCGGCCAGGTAGCGCCGCCACCGGCGGATCTCGGCAGGGCGCGGGGTGTCCACGGGATGGTCGGTGGGCATGTCGAACATTCTTCCAGCCCGCTGCGACAGCGGTCGAACCCGCGCAGACAGAGCGCGGCGCCGCCGAATGAACGACGGCGCCGCAGCGACGTGAACCAAGGCAGAAAAACTGGCGCGGGGGAGTCGCCAGC
>DATGRZ010000087.1:0-7094 GCA_035303065.1 Ruania sp. | reverse complement strand
AGCCACCAGGATCAGGCCGGCGACGGCGGTGATCGGCTTGGTCATCGAGGAGATCCGGAAGATCTCGTCTGCTTCGAGTGCCTCGTTCGCCTCCAGGTCGCGGCTGCCGAGGGCTCCGGAGATCACCTGGTCACCGGTGCGGACCAGCCAGGTCAGGCCTGGCAGCTCGGCCGGCACGTGCGTCCCCAGGCGGTCCTGTACCTCCTCGGCGGTGAGTGTTCCCATCCGCCCACGGTAGGGCCAGGCGCGGCTGCGGAGGTACTTTTCGGCATTCGAGGCGGCGGCGCAGTGCCTCGCACGCAGAGAAGTGCCTCAGTGGCGGCCGGCAGCGGGCAGCCGAGCTGTCCGACCGTCTGGCCCGTTCGAGTCGCACGAACTGCGATATGCGCGTTGAGTAGGACGTCAACGAACGGGAGAGACCCATGGACACCTGGATCTGGATCGTCATCGCAATCGTCATCATCGTGCTGATCGTGGCGCTGATCGCCGCCATGACCAGTGGACGTCGCCGACGCCTGGAGGAGGAGGCGCGGCGGCGCCGGGAGCAGGAGGAGCGCAACCGAGCCCAGGCGGCGGACCTGCGCGCCCACGCTGAGGAGCAGGACCTCGCCGCCCGGGAGCAGGAGGTGACGGCCAAGGGGACCGAGGCGCAGGCCGGGCGCGCCCAGCTCGACGCTGAGGCCGCGCAGCTGGATGCAGACCGGCTGGCGCAGGAGGCCGCGCAGGAGAACGCCGCCGCCGAACGGGCCCGCTCCGATGTGCAGCGCGAACGCTTGGACGCCGACGCGCTCGACCCGGACCTGGGCGCAGAGAGGACCGCAGAGCCAGGTGCGCGACCGGTAGCCGGGGAGCCGGTGGCGCCGCCGGTGGCCGGGGAGCCGGTGGGGCCGCCGGAGGAGGAGCCGCTGCCCACGGAGGAGCCGCTGGCGCCGGAGGAGGTGCCCGAGCACCGGACGCACGGCCGGCACGCTCCCGAGCGCCCGGACGAGCCACCGGCACGCTGAGCGCTCGCCAGGCGCTCTGAGCTCGGCCCGAATCTCGGTCAGGAGCTCTCCGTGTCCGGGGTCACCGGATCGGTCGGCTCCTCGCAGTAGAACAGCTCGCCGTCCTCGCCGGCGTGGTAGGCGTACTCCTGGCCGTCGGCGGTGAGCATGAGGCGGTATCCATCAGTGAGGACCTGCGGGTAGGACTGACCGGGTGAAGGGCACCCCAGCGAGCCGTCGGACCACGTGACCGGCTCCAGCCCACCGGCCTGGATGTCCGCAGCCGGCACGCCGAGCCGCTGCGCGAGATCGTCGATGGCGGCCTGCACGTTCTGCGGAACCTGGCCGGAGCCGTCAGTGGGTTCCTCGCTTGGCTCAGTGGGTTCGGCGGGCTCCTCGCCAGGCCCGGCGGGCGAGGAGGTCGGGTGCAGGGTGGTGGGCGTGTCCTGCGGGTCGTCACCTGTGCCGTCGCAGCCGGCGAGCAGGCCGGTGGCCAGCGCGGCCAAGGCGGCTGCGGTGCTCAGCGGGTGACGCATGGTCTGAGGATAGTTGCGTGTGCTCACTGTGGCACCGGCTCGGCTGACCTCCCCCCTTCCGCAACCAGGAGGCGCAGTGTGGGAGGTAGCCCCTACTGTGGCGGGATGGCTGACATCATCCTGTTCCACCACGTCCTCGGGCTCACCGACGGCGTGCGCAGCTTCGCCGACCTGCTGCGCGCGCAGGGGCACACTGTGCACACTCCCGACCTGTTCGAGGGGCGCACGTTCCCGTCGATCGACGAGGGGATCGGCTACGCCGGGACGATCGGCTTCGACGAGATCACGCGGCGGGGGATCGAGGCCGCCGCAGACCTGCCGAAGCAGGCAGTGTTCGGCGGGTTCTCCGTGGGCGTGATGCCGGCTCAGCAGCTGCTGCAGACTACTCCGGAGGCGTTGGGCGGGCTGTTCCTGCACTCGTTCATCGACCCCACCGAGCTGGAGGGCACATGGCCGGAGAGCCGTCCGGTGCAGGTGCACGGGATGGACCACGATCCGTTCTTCACCGGCGACGGTGACCTGGACGCCGCCCGCGCGGTGCAGTCCGAGCACCCGGAGCTGGAGATCTTCCTGTACCCGGGTAGCGCCCACCTGTTCACCGACTCCAGCAGCGCGGACTACGACCAGGCCGCGGCGGTGCAGGTGCTCGAGCGGGCCAGCGACCTCCTCGCCAGCATGGACCCGGCCAGCCAGTAGTTCGCGGCCTCGTCCAGGCCGCTGCAGAGCCAGGGGAGTGGTCACCGGTCTGGTGCAGTTGACTGCCCGGTCCATCGCTTGAGTCGCGCTGCTTGCGCCTGCTCGAGACCAGTCGTGTCCGCATGGCGGGCCAGACGGTCACACGTCTGCAGCAAGAGCCTCGATGAGAGACTTGGTCCGCCGGAGCTCGGCATCCACCTCCCTGAGGGTCAGGTCCGGAGCGAGGTTGAACCTGCCCCCGAACAGGCACCACCTACCATCCGCAGTCTGGTCGTATCCCTGGCCCAGCCAGCTCGGCACCGTCTTCCGGTCTCCGACATACCTTCGCCATCGTTCGAGGTGTCCGCGTCGGGCTGAGCCCGTCCTCCACTTCCGGCCGTCGATCGGTTCAGCATGCGGCCCGAGCACGTGGGTCTTGAAGAGTCGGACGAGGAGTTGCCAGTCGAACGACGCGGCGTCGGTGGTGTCGTACTGCTGCAGCCCGACCAGCACGACTGGACCCGTCAGGCGTGCGGAGCGGGGTGGGTCGCCAGCGGACCCGTTCCACTGCCGCACTGGGAGGCCCTCCTCCAGCTCGATACTCACGGTGTAGTCCGGTCGTGAGGTGTCCGCGGACATCTCGACGACCCAGGAGCGCCCGCCTCTGGCCTGGCTGTATCCGTGCTCGATGTCGCACCACCCCTGCATCTGCGCGTGCAACCATGCCCCTCGGGAGCGCAGGTCGACATCCCCTTCGACACCGTCCCGGACGTCCCGCCAGACGGTCGAGCCGTCCACTTCGGGAACGAGCCTGGCCATCTGGGAGAGCCAGGCGCGAGCCGTGCCCGCGACCCAGGGGTTCGTGCTTCTGCTGTACGCGTCCAGGACCGTCTCCCAGGTCAGAGAACTCCACTTCGGGTGCTGGGGCGAGACTTCGAACCTGCGGAGCTGCAGGAGGCGATACCGGCCAGCGGGAATCGAGGTCGCATACCTTTCCAGCTGATCCGGCTCGACCGGAGCAAGAACCTTCACCTCGATGACAGCCAGCGGGTCACCACCCCTGGCCGGGGTGAGCACCAGGTCTGCGCGATCCGTTCGGGTCTTTCCCATGCCGTCCGTCCAGGCGACCGACCTCTCTCGATCCACCTGGAGACTGTGTATGCCGGCAACACCCAAGACGCTCAGCACCGGCAGCGGGTCGGTCTCGATCATCGCTGCCAGAAGGTCGGACCAGTTGCCTTCGTGGTTAGCCGGTACGAGGAGGCGCATCTGTGGTTCGTTGGTCATCGGCTCATGATGGCGGCTACGGCCAACGGTGGGTTCGCGGTTCCTGCCTTCCATCGCACATTCCCACACCCTGCTCACGCGCGTACTCGACGCAGCTGATCAGGCGACGCCGAGGGCGCGCAGGCCAGCAGTCGCGGCTGCCGCGACCAGCAGCACGACCGGCAGCGGCACACCGCGCCAGGCGAGCAGACCGGAGAGCGCCACACCCGCAGGACGGGCCCAGCCGGCGAAGGACTGGCCGTCGGTGATCGCGCTGGTGGCCATCACCGAGCCAAGGATGAGTACCGCGGCATCCTCCACTGCCAGCTGCAGCCGCGGATAGGGCTCGAGCAGGTCGCCGATCGCCCCTCCACCGGCCCGCATCGCATAGGTTCCGATCGCCAGCAGCATCCCGCCGAGCAGCAGCATGGACAGCTCACTCATCGTCCTCCTCCGTCCTGCTTCCCCCGGTGCCGGGATCGCCGCTGGTCGCCGCACGCGCTTCTCGGGACTCGAACACCTCCCGCGAGCGCCACAGCGCCAACGGCAGCGCGAGCACACCGGCAAGCGGTCCTAGGCCCTGCGGCAGCAGCAGTGCGGCTGGTACCGACACCACTGCCGCAGCGACCACCGCCGGACGCAGTCGGGCGCGCTTGATCGCCGGCAGCACCAGCGCCAGGATCACTGCCGGGAAGATCGCATCCAGACCGAAGGTGTGCTGGTCGATCCCGCGCCCGAGCAGGCTGCCGGTCAGGGCACCGGCCGGCCAGCCGATCAGCACACCGGTACCGATGCGGGTCAATGCCACCCGGGCACGCTCCGGATCACGCTCAGCGATGGCGAACGCCACCGACTCATCGTTCATCACGTGCGCGCGGTACGCCCGGCCGACCCCGTTGCCGAGCGCCCTGCGCAGCGCCATCCCATAGGGCACGTGCCGGACGTTCACCAGCAGCGCCGCGGGCAACGCCACCCACGGTGAGGTGGCAGTAGCGAGGCCGACGTAGAGCATCTCCGAGGAGCCGGCGAGCACCACCACCCCGAGCAGCGGTGCCACCCACACCGGTAGCCCGGCACCCACGCTCATGGCACCGTAGGCGATGCCGACCAGCGCCATGGCGAGCGTGATCATCACGACCGTGCGGAGGGACATCACCTCCGTTCGCTGAGACGAACGCATGGACGCTATGATGAACAGGCTCAGGTCGGTTGAGCAAGTCGGCCAGCCGGGGACGCCACCGGCCGTCCCGCAAGTTGCAGCACGTCATCACGAAGGGCAGCGGACATGACAGCAGAGCAGGCCGAGCTGCCGCGGGCGGCGATCGCAACGAGCATCCAGCGGGAGCGGCGCCGGGTAGGCGTCTCGTTGACCGAGCTGGCCCGCAGAGCCGGAGTGGCGAAGTCCACTGTCTCCCAGCTGGAGTCCGGCACCGGCAACCCCAGCCTGGAGACGCTCTGGGCGTTGGCCGTGGCGCTCGGCGTCCCACTGTCCCAGCTGATCGACCCGCCGATCAACCCCATCCAGGTGATCCGCGCGGGCACCGGTCCCTCGATGGCGGCAGCGCAGTCGGAGTATGTGGCGACCCTGCTCGCAGCCAGCCCGCCCGGCGCCCGCCGCGATCTCTACCGGATCACGGCGGAACCCGGCCGGGCACAGCACTCCGCACCCCATGCCGCCGGCACCGCCGAGCACGTCTACCTTGCCTCCGGCCGCGCCCTGGTCGGCCCCGCCGATGCCGCAGTCGAGCTGTCCGCCGGGGACTTCATCAGCTATCCGGGCGACGGTCCCCACATCTTCGAGGCGCTCGGCGGCCCGGCCGACGCTCTGCTGGTCAGCGAGCAGCGCTGAGCCACCATCCACCACCAGGTCGTCCTGTCGGGGGCGCGCTGTAGCGCACGCTCAGCGTGACGACCCGCGGCGCGAGGGAACGCGGGGAGAGTCAGGGGAACGCGGGGCGAGTCAGCGGCCTACGGCGTAGCCCTGCATCCCGCGCGGGTTCGCAGCGGCCATCAGCATCCCGTCCGCGCGGATGCCGGCCGCGCTGATCCGGCCCAACGACCAGGACGGTGCGGCGCTGACCCGGCGCCCACGGGCGGCCAGGTCGTCGAGCACGTGCTGCCCGAGCCGGTCCTCGGCGTGCAGCCCGGCCGGCTCGGCCACGCGCGGGGCGAACGAGCTCGGCCAGTGCGTGCTGTGCCAGGTCGGGGCGTCGATCGCCGCCTGCAGGTCCATCCCGTGCACCAGGTGGTTCACCAGGAACGGCACCACCCACTGGTCCTGCTGGTCGCCGCCCGGGCTGCCGAAAGCCAGGTACGGACGTCCGTCCCGGAGCACCAGGCCCGGGCTGAGCGTGGTGCGGGGCCGACGGCCCGGCCCGATCGAGGCCGGCAGCTGCTGCTCGAGCCAGAACATCTGCCCGCGGGTGCCCAGGGAGAGACCCAGCCCCGGCACCACCGGCGAGGACTGCAGCCATCCGCCGGACGGCGTCGCGGCCACCACGTTCCCCCAGCGGTCGACCACGTCCAGGTGGCAGGTGTCCCCACGGGCGACCGTCGGTTCCCCCTGCCCAGGCGAGACGAGCCCGTCCGGCCAGGCTCCGCCGTCGGACATCGCGGCCCGGACCCGCTGACCCAGGCGAGGCAAGAGACCCCCGGGCGACCCTGGCCGCAGCGTGCGGTCCGCGACAGCAGCGACCAGACCGACCCGCTCCGCGGCGTACTGCGCCGAGAGCAAGGCGTGCACAGGCACCTGCACATGGTCCGGGTCACCGTAGAACGCCTCCCGGTCGGCAAAGGCGAGCTGGCGACCTCGGTGACCAGGTGCACCAGGTCCGCCGAGCCGGGAGCGAGCCGGTCCACACCGGCCGCCTGGAGCATCGCCAGCTGTTGCAGCAGCACCGGGCCCTGCCCCCAGGGACCGGTCTTGACGACCTGATGGCCGGCGAAGTCGACCAGCAGCGGTTCCTCCTCAGTGGCACGCCAGGTGTCCAGGTCGGCACCGGTGAGCAGACCACGGTGCCGGGTGTGGCCATCGGCATCCGGCGGGCCGGCCACAGAGCCGTCCACCTGCTCGGTGGCGCAGAACGCGTCGATGGCCTCGGCCACGAAGCCGGAGTAGAAGGCACGACGAGCACCCTCGATCTGCTGCTCCCGACCCGGGCCGGCAGCCTCGCCCTCCGCCACCAGTCGTTCCAGGGTGTCGGCCAGCACCGGGTTGGCGAACCGCTGCCGGGCACCCGGTGGCCGCCCGCCAGGCAGGTAGATCTCCGCCGAGCTGTGCCAGTGCGCGGTGAAGATCGGCGCGACCTGGGCGATGGTGGCCGCCGCCTGTGCGACCAACGGGTAACCACTGCGGGCGTAGCCGATCGCCGGTTCGGCGACCTCGCGCAGGTGCATCGTGCCGTACCGGGACAGCATCGCCAACCAGGCACCGAAGGCGCCGGGCACAGTGGCGGGCAGCAGTCCGGTGCCGGGGATCTCCTCGACGCCGAGGTCGGCGTAGGCCCGAGCGGTGGCTGCGGCCGGCGAGACGCCCTGGCCGCAGACCACGAAGGTGCGCCCGGTGCGGGCGTCGTGACCGAGGGCGGGCAGGTCGCCGCCGACACCGTTCAGGTGTGGTTCGACCACGTGCAGC
>DATGRZ010000086.1:0-7138 GCA_035303065.1 Ruania sp. | reverse complement strand
ACTCAGGGCGGACAGGACAGCCCTTCATCGTCCACGTCCGCCACGCTGACGGCCGGGAGGAGCAGATCGAGGCGCAGGGGGTGATCGACGCCTCAGGAACCTGGGCCAGCCCGGCTCCGGCTGGTGCACATGGGCTGCCGGCACTGGGTGAGACCGGTGCGTCCCGTGCGGGACTGCTGTGCCACAGCATTCCTGACGCTGCTGAGGCGAAGGAGTTAGCAGGTGGGCACGTCGTGGTCCTGGGTGCCGGGCACTCGGCGGCGACCGCTGTGATCGAGCTCGCGCAGGTGGCAAGGGTGCAACCGGGGCTGCGAGTCTCGTGGGCGCTGCGCCGTGGGCAGGTCGGCAACGCCTTTGGTGGCGGAGGCGCGGATGAGCTGCCTGAGCGCGGTGCGCTAGGGCTGCGAGCGAAGCAGGCTGTCGCCGACGGGCTGGTGGACCTGGTGACCGGGTTCCGCACCGAGCGCATCGAGTCCGAATCCGGTCGTGCCGTGCTCGTCGCCGAGGATGGGCGCTGTTTGACTCCTGCGGACCGGGTGTTCGTGCTGACGGGATTCCGTCCAGACCTGTCGTTCCTGACCGAGGTGCGTCTGGATCTGGATGTGCGGCTGCAGGCTCCCACGCAGCTGGCGGGCGAGGTGGACCCGAACGTCCACTCCTGCGGACGTGTGCGCGCGACTGGCGCGGCAGAGCTGGCCCACCCGGAGGACGGGTTCTTCATCGTGGGCGCCAAGTCGTATGGGCGAGCGCCGACGTTCCTTGCGCTGACCGGGTTCGAGCAGGTCCGGAGCGTTGTCGCCATGATTGCCGGTGACCGTGCGGCCGCGAAGAGAGTGGAGCTCACCCTTCCCGATACCGGAGTGTGCGGCGGCAGCGGCATCTTCGACGCTCCAGCAGACGAAGGTGCATCCGGGTGTTGTGCGCCGCAGCCACAGCTGGTCCCACTGGGTGTCCGGGAGCCGGGATGAGTCGGACACGCTTGCTGGTCGTGGGCGGCGGCCAGTCCGGCCTGGCCGCCGCCCGGGCAGGTCGGGACCGTGGTTGGGAACCAGTTGTGCTGGAGGCTGGGGCGGAGCCTGTCGGAGCCTGGCCCGCGTACTACGACAGCCTCCGTCTCTTCTCTCCGCGCCAGTTCAGCAGCTTTCCTGGATACGAGTTCCCAGGACCCGCACACGACTACCTCGCCCGGGATGAGGTCGTGGAGTACCTGCGCGGATATGCCTCCTGGCTAGGGGTGGACATCCGGACCAGGTCGCCAGTCGCCGACGTCACCGTGGATGGTGCGGGTGCCTTCACCGCGCACCTGACTGACGGCGATCCTGTGTCTGGGGATGTGCTGATTGCCGCGAGCGGATCGTTCGCCAACCCCTACATCCCTCAGGTCACCGGCCAGGAGAAGTACACCGGGCAGGTGCTCACGGTGGCCGAGTACCGGTCGCCGGAGCCGTTCGCCGGTAAGAGGCTGGTGGTGGTCGGGGCGGGAAACTCGGCAGTTCAGGTCGGCTACGAGCTCGCCCAGCATGCGGACGTGACGCTGGCGGTGCGCGATCGTGTGCGGCTGGTTCCCCAGGTCTTCGCGGGCCGCGACCTGCACTGGTGGTTGCATCGGACCCGTGCGGACCTGCTGCCACCGGCCCTCCTGAGCCGAGTCGTGACCGGCACGCCAGTCATCGATGCTGGTCGGTACCACCAGGCACTGCACAGCAAGCTGCTGGGCCAGCGGCCGATGTTCTCTGCGTTCACCCCCGACGGCGTGGTATGGCCCGACGGTTCTCAGGAGCGCATCGATGCAGTGATCTTCGCGACCGGCTACCGCCCCCACCTGCCCTACCTCGACTCGCTCGGAGCTCTCGATGCCAGCGGCCTGCCGCGCCACCAGCACGGCATCTCACGCGTGCAGCCTGGGCTGGGCTTCCTCGGGTTGGAGTTCCAGCGCACGTTCTCCTCGAACACGTTGCGTGGTGTGCACCGCGACGCCGGTTTCGTGGTCGGCGCGCTTGTGCAGCCGCGTAGGGCTGCTGTTGGCTGACAGGAGGGAACCGTGCCGCGGACCGGGCGCTGGTGTGCTGCGGCCGCGGCTCGCGGCGGTGCTGACTGGTCTGTGCGTGACAGAGATCGTCTCCTGGGGGCTGTTGTACTACGCCTTCCCGGTTCTGGCACCGTTGATCGCAGCCGACACCGGTTGGTCGACAGTGAGTGTGAGCGCCGCCTTCTCCGTGGCGCTGGCCGTTTCTGCCCTGGCCGGGGTCGCGGTGGGGCGGCATATCGACCGGCACGGGCCACGGCGGATGATGACGACTGGTTCGATCCTCGGTGTCGTCGCCTTGGTGGTGGTTGCTGCCGCGCCGGACCTGCTGCTGTTCTTCGCCGGGTGGATGCTTGCGGGTGCGGCGATGTCGGGAGTGCTCTACCCACCCGCGTTCGCGGCGATCACCGGATGGTTTACCACCCGGCGTCTCGGCGCCTTGGCGACCCTGACGCTGGTCGCAGGTCTTGCTAGCACCGTGTTCGCTCCGCTGGTCGCGACCACGGGCGCACAGCTGGGCTGGCGCGGTACGTATCTCTGGGCGGCCGTGGTGCTGGCGCTGCTGACGATCCCGACCCACGCCCTGGTGCTGCGACGCCCTTGGCAGACCACCGAGCACCGGCATCACGATGACCGGGGGGCAGAAACGGCCTACACCTCCGCGGTAGTTGCAAGCCGGAGGTTCCGGTTGCTCGCGGTCGGGTTTACTGCGGTGTCGGTCGCCATGTACGCGGCGCTGCTCGCCCTGGTCCCGTTGATGCTGGAACGCGGCCTCACCGCGCAGCCGGCTGCGTGGATCCTCGGGCTCGGAGGGCTCGGGCAGGTCGCCGGGCGCCTGGTCTACACCGCATTGGCCCGGCGGGCCTCTCTGACCGCCCGGACCGCGTCGGTGTTCGGGCTGGTGACGGTGAGCATCGCAGCACTCGCCGCCATACCCGCGCCCACTGGTGTTCTGGTTGCTCTGTCGATGACGGCCGGAATCGGGCGTGGGGTCGCGACATTGCTGCAGGCCACAGCGATCACCGACCGGTGGGGACCGCGCGCCTATGGGCACCTGTCCGGCATCCTGGGGCTCCCGGTGCTGCTTGCCACCGCTCTTGCCCCGTGGGCTGGTGCGGTGCTGGCCGAGGTTGCCGGCGGCTACGCTGCCGCCTTTGCGATCCTCACTGTGCTGGCCGGCGTCGGCACAGTCCTGATGATCGCCAGCGCCCGCCCTCCGCTGCGGCTACTGTGACGTAGCCAGGCTCAGCACGCGCTCGAGAGAGAGCCGCACGCACGATAGCGGACGCCGTCACGGATCAACTGTCCTGGGTGCGTGAGTCATGAGCGTGCTCCTCGAGCTGAGCGGACCGGCACAGTCGCATCGTTGCGGTAGAGCTTGGGACCGGCCCACAGGGCGACATAGACGAGGCCGACGAGGACAGGGACCTCGATGAGCGGACCCACGACGCCTGCCAGCGCTTGACCTGAAGCGATGCCGAAGGTGCCGATCGCCACGGCGATAGCCAGCTCGAAGTTGTTCCCCGACGCAGTGAAGGCCACGCTGGTCGATTTCGCATAGTTCAGGCCCACGGCCTTTGCCACGAACAGGCTGAGGAAGAACATGAGCACGAAGTACAGCAGCAGCGGGACCGCTATCCGAGCCACGTCCAGGGGCTGGGAGGTGATGGCTTCGCCCTGCATGGCGAACAACAGCACGATGGTGAACAGCAGACCATAGAGCGCCCAGGGGCCGATCTTCGGCAGGAACCTGTCCTCGTACCAGGGCCGACCCTTGGCCCTCTCCCCGAGCACCCGGGTGAGGAACCCCATCAGCAGCGGAATGCCGAGAAAGACAAGCACCGAGACAACGATCGCCCAGACGGAGAATTGTGCCGAGATGGTTTCCAGGCCCAGCCATGACGGCAGCAGCTGGAGGTAGAACCAGCCCAGTGCACCGAAAGCTACGACCTGGAACACCGAGTTGATGGCGACCAGTACCGCGGCCGCCTCGCGGTCACCGCAGGCCAGATCGTTCCAGATCAAGACCATCGCGATGCAGCGTGCCAGGCCCACGATGATTAGCCCGGTGCGAAACTCCGGCAGGTCGGGCAGGAAGGTCCAGGCGAGGGTGAACATGAACGCCGGACCGACAATCCAGTTCAGGAGCAGCGACAGGATGAGCAGCCTTCGGTCGCCGGTCACGCGGTGCATCTCGTCGTAGCGGACCTTCGCCAGCACGGGATACATCATGATGAGCAGGCCTACGGCGATCGGCACGGAGATCCCGCCGACCTGCACCGCGTCCAACGCGGTATCGAGTCCTGGTACGAAGCGTCCCAGCAGCAGTCCTAGAGCCATGGCAGCGAGGATCCACACCGGCAGCCATCGGTCCAGGAAGGTCATCTCCTTCGTGACCGGCGCCGCATTCTGCGCCGCCTGCGTTGCCGTGGTGCTCATCGCACTGAACTCCTTATATCGATAGACGTCTATCGGACAGGCTACGCGCACACATTGATGAACACCAATGTATGTTTAGCGCCACTCCCGGAACGGGAACAGCGACAGCCTCCGGCGCGGCAGTGCGGCGTCGGCTCGGCCGCCGGTCCGGTGCAGGGATCATGTTTCCGCCTGCAGCGCTGCGCCGGTCGGTGTGCTGGTGTCGGTGCACCCCCGCACCGGACCCTGGTAGAGCACGCGGCCGCCGTGGCGCCCGGGGCCCGGTCCGAGGTCGATGAGCCAGTCGGCGCGCCGGATGACCTGCAGGTTGTGCTCGATCACCACCACGGTGTGCCCGGGGTCCAGGAGCCGGTCGAGCACCCCGGTGAGCACCTCCACATCGTCCAGGTGCAGCCCGGTGGTGGGTTCGTCGAGCACATAGGTGGTGGGCTCTGCGGTGTCGCGGAGCTCCTTGGCGATCTTCACTCGTTGGCACTCGCCACCAGAGAGGGTGCTCAGCGACTGGCCCAGCCGCAGGTACCCGAGCCCGACCTCGCGCAGCTGGTCGAGACGGCGGGCGATCCCCGGGTCCGGGAGCCGTTCGACGGCCTGGTCCACGGTCAGGTCGTTCACCTCCGCGATGCTCAGCCCGCCGACGGTGTGCTCGAGCACCTCCGCGCGGAACCGCGTGCCCTGGCAGGTCTGGCACGGCAGCTGTTGCCCGTCGAGGAAGGCCAGGTCGGTGTAGATCACGCCCAGGCCCTGACAGTCTGGGCACCCGCCGTCGGAGTTGGCGGAGAACAGCCGGGCCGGGACCCCGTTGGTGCGCGCGAACAGGGAACGGATCGGCGCGGCGATCCCGGTGTAGGTGATCGGCGTCGACCGCCGGTTGGCCGCCACCGGCCGCTGGTCCACGACGCTGGCACCGTGCTGGGCGACCAGCTCGCCGGCCAGGCTGGACTTGCCCGAGCCGGCCACCCCGGTCAGCACGGTGAGCACCCCGGTGGGGATCTGCACAGTCAGGTGCTGCAGGTTGTTCCGGTCGGCGTCGCGCACGGTCAGCCAGCCGGTAGGTCTGCGCACGGTGCCTGCCGCTGGGGGAGTGCGGCTCAGCGCGCGGCCGGTCGGGGTGCCCGCGCTCAGCAGGCCGGACCAGGGGCCCTGGTACACCAGCCGGCCACCGGCCGACCCGGCACCGGGGCCGAGCTCGATCAGCTGGTCGGCGCAGGCCATCACCTCCGGGTCGTGCTCGACGACGATCACGTTGTTCCCGGCATCCCGCAGCCGGAGGAGCAGCTCGAGCATGGCGGCCACGTCCACCGTGTGCAGTCCCACGGTCGGTTCGTCGACGACGTAGGTCATCGTGGTCAGGCTCGAGCCCAGGTGCTTGACCATCTTCACCCGCTGGGACTCCCCGCCGGAGAGGGTGCTGGTGGCCCGGGACAGGGTCAGGTAGCCCAGCCCGATGGTGATCATCGCCTCCAGCCGCTCGATCAGCGCCTGGGTCACCGGCGCCACTTGCGGCTCATGGATCTCGCCGACCACCTCCGCCAGGTCCGTCAGCTCCAGCCGGGCCAGCTCGCCGATGCTGTGCCCGTGCACCTGCGCCGCACGGGCCGCAGCGTTCAACCGCTCGCCGGTGCACTCCGGGCAGGTGCCCGAGCGGGTGAAGGCGGCGATCGTGGCCCGCTTCTTCTCCGAGAGGTGGTCGGAGGTGTGCAGGTAGATGCGCTCGAACCGGTCCACCACGCCCTCGTAGTCCGACGGCGCCCGGTCGCCGAGCGCCGCCGCGGCCCGGCCGCCGTAGAGCAACGCCTGGCGCTGCTCGGTGGTCCACTCCCGCAGCGGGGTGTCAGCGTCGAAGGCCCCGATGTCGGCGTACTGGGAGTACCAGTACCCACCGTGGCCGAACCCGGGCAGCCGGATCGCGCCGTCGGCCAACGACCGGTCCAGGTCCAGGAACTTCTCCACGGCGCTGACCACCACCTCCCCGAGACCGGAGCAGGCCGGACACATCCCGGTCGGGTCGTTGAACGAGAACCGTCCCGACTCACCTACGTGCGGGGTGCTCAACCGGGAGAACAGCAGCCGCAGGTAGGCCCAGGCGTCGGTGATCGTGCCGACCGTCGACCGGGCGTTCCCGCCGATGCGGCGCTGGTCCACCATGATCACCGGGGACAGCCCGTCGATGCGCTCAGCGTGCGGCCGGGTCCACTTCGGCAGCCGGTTGCGGGTGAACGGCGGGAACGTCTCGTTCAGCTGGTGACCGGCCTCGGCAGCGAGCGTGTCCGCCACGAGGGAGGACTTGCCCGACCCGGACCGGCCCACGATCACCACGAGCTGCTCGCGGGGGATGTCCAGGTCCAGACCGACCAGGTTGTTGACGGTGATACCACGGAAGATCATCGCGGAAGTGGTCATGCTCGGCAGGCTAGGCGCAGATGTGGTCGGAACCTGACCGCATCTGTGCCACCATCGGACCATGGCGGACGTGACCGAGCGGATGCTCGCACTGCTGGCCACTATGCAGTCCGGCCACACCTTCACCGGACCTGAGCTGGCCACCAGACTGGGCGTGAGCGCGCGGACCCTACGCCGGGACATCACCCGGCTGCGCAGCTACGGGTACCCGGTGCACACCCAGCCCGGGCCGGGCGGCTACTACCGGCTCGCCACCGGTACGGCGCTGCCGCC
>DATGRZ010000085.1:0-2283 GCA_035303065.1 Ruania sp. | reverse complement strand
CGGCCAGGTCGTGGGAGATGAACAGGTAGGCCACTCCGGTGGCCGCCTGCACCTCGGCGAGCAGGTCCAGCACGGTGCGCTGGGTGGACAGGTCCAGCGCGGAGACTGGTTCGTCGCACACGATCAGTCGGGGCCAGATGGCGATCGCCCGGGCGATCGCCACACGTTGCCGCTGCCCGCCGGAGAACTCCCGCGGGTAGCGATCGAGGGCATCCGCGGGCAGGCCGGTGCGTTCGATCAGCTCAGCCACGCGACTGCGCGCCTGCCGTCGGGTCAGGCCCTGGCCATAGAGCGGCTCGGCGAGGGTGTCGCCGATCGTCAGGGAGGGGTTCAGCGAGGTGTAGGGGTCCTGGAAGACCACCTGCACCTGCCGCGCCAGACGCCGGCGTTCCCGGCCGGTGGCGGCCCGGACCGGTTCACCGTCGAGCAGGATCGACCCGCCGGTCACCGGCGCCAGACCGAGCACGGCGCGGCCGATGGTGGTCTTGCCGGAGCCGGACTCACCCACCAGCCCATGCGTCTGGCCGGCGTGCACGTCCAGGTCGACACCGTGCAGCACCTCGGTGGGCCGGCGCAGCAGGCCACGGCCACCGTAGGCCACCCGCAGACCGGTGATCTGCAGCAACGGGAGCGTCATCGCCGGACCTCCTTCTCGATCCCGGCCGGCAGCGGGACGTCCGCCAGCATCGCGGCGAGCAGCTGCTGGGTGTACGGCTCGGCAGGGGCGCGGAGCACCTGCTGCACCCGACCGGTCTCCACGGTGCGGCCCTGCTGCATCACCACCACCCGGTCGCACAGGTCGGCGACCACACCGAAGTTGTGCGTGACCAGCAGCACGCCCAGGCCGCGTTCGCGCTGCAACCGGCGGAGCAGGCCGAGCACCTCGGCCTGCACGGTCACGTCCAGGGCGGTGGTCGGTTCGTCAGCGATCAGCAGCTTCGGGTCGCAGCTCATCGCGATCGCGATCAGCACCCGTTGGGCCATCCCACCGGAGATCTCGTGCGGGTAGGCAGCGAAGGTGCGCTCCGGGTCAGCGATCTCCACCTGGGCAAGAAGGTCCAAGGCGCGGCGACGCGCCTGGGCGCGGGTGCGGGTGCTGCCCGCGCGGATCGCCTCCACCAGCTGGGAGCCGATAGTGAAGGAGGGGTCCAGGTTACTCATCGGCTCCTGAGGTACGTAGGCCACTGTGGTGGAGCGCAACCGGCGCCACTCCCGCGGGAGCAGGCCGACCACATCGGTGCCATCGATGCGGATCTGGCCGCGCACCACTCGCCCGGCGTCAGGGAGCACACCCAGTGCGGCGAACGCGGTCTGGGTCTTGCCGGAGCCGGACTCCCCGACCAGTCCGACGATCTCGCCGACCTGCACGTCCAGGTCCACCTCGCGCACCACCTCCCGCGCGGTCCCGTCCGGGCCGGGGTAGGCGATCGCCAGCGAGCGCACGGACAGCAGCGCCTGCTCGTCCGGTACGCCGCGTCCCGGCTGGTACGACGGGAGGCTGCGCCGTCGGGAGGTGGCGTGCCCACCAGTGGACTCCAGCACGTCCCGCAACGCGACCGCGAACAGCACGAACGCTGCGCTGGTGAGCCCCAGCGCCAGGGCCGGCCAGAGGATCAGGGTGGGGCTGCGGGTAAGGTTCTGGAAGCCTTCGTCGAGCATCGAGCCCCAGGTGGGGACCGCCGTCGACGATCCGACGCCGATGAACTCCAGACCGGCCTGCAGTCCGAGCGCCACCCCGGCCACCAGGGAGATCTGGATGATGATCGGGGCCCGCACCACCACCAGGACGTGCCGCCCGACGATCCGCCAGCCCGGCAGACCGGAGACCCGGGCGGCGTCCACGTACAGCTCGCCGCGCACGTTCAGCACGATGCCGCGCACCAGCCGGTAGAAGCTCGGTGCGGCGAGCACCCCGAGGATGATCATCAGTGCCCACACGGTCGGACCAAGCACAGCCCGGGCGGCAAGCAGCACGATCATCGCCGGCAGCGACATCACCAGGTCGACCACCCAGCTGGCGACCGTGTCGAAGGTGCGGCCCAGGTAGCCGGCCAGCAGACCGCCGGGGATGCCGAGCACCATCGCGACCGCTAGTGCCAGCAGCGCTCCGCCGAGAGTGTTCCGGGCGCCGTACAGCAGCCGGGTCCACACATCCCGGCCGGCCGAGTCCGCGCCGAGGAGGTACTCCCCGCCCGGCGGAGCGAACGCGTCCCGCAGCGTGGAGTCGAGCAGGTCGTGGGTGGCCAGGGCTGGGGCGAACAGCGTGCCCACGGCCACTGCCAG
>DATGRZ010000084.1:0-12224 GCA_035303065.1 Ruania sp. | reverse complement strand
CCATGGTGACGATCTGGGCAGCGTCCTTGGGGTAGATCACCGCGGCACCGCGGGGCATGGACAGCACATAGTCGGCCAGCAGCGGCCGCAGCGCAAGATACTCGATCCCGGCGGTGGTGCTGACCACGGTGCCCTCCGGGGCGCCGATGAGCTGGTCGTGGTCGAAGGAGCCGCGGTGGGTGTGGAACGCCTGCCCGGGGCGCAGGGTGATCGTGGTCAGCCGGCCCTTCGGGTCGGTCAGCTGCACCTTGTCGCCGGCGCGCAACGGGCCGCGGCGCCCCGCAGCCCCGGTGGGTACCGCAGCCCCGGTGGGTTGAGCAGCACCGCTAGGTTCAGCAGCTCCGGTGGGTTCGGCAGGTCGGTCGTTCTCAGGGGTGGTCACGTCGGGGCAGTGTACGTGCCCGGCGCGGTCACCCGCCGATCGCCCGGCGCCAGTCGAACCTCCGGCACAGCTGCCCGTCGCCGTCGCGCGCGGGACTCAACCGAGGTGGCGCACCACGTCTGCCACTGCGACCACCCCGACCAGTCCGCGCGCGGGATCCACCAGCACCAGCTGTCGAGCACCCGCCTGTGCAGCGCGCGCCACCCGGGCAGCTGCGGCAGGCCCGTGCAGCACGGTCAGCACCGAGACGGCAGGCAGCGGCGTGGCCACGGCACTGACCGGGGTGGTGCCACGGGCGTGCGCCGGTACCGTCTGCCAGGCCTCGGCCGCCACCAGTGCCACTGGCCGCCCCTGGTCGATGACCACGACCGGCGGGACCATCCCAGCCGGGACCGCACCGGTGGGCGCACCGGCAGCCACCGCGTCCAGCTGTGCGACCGTGGCGGAGGCGTCCACGGCCACCGCCGCACGGGCGAGCGGGACCAGGTCGAGGCCGCGAGCGCCGAGCTGTGCCTTGGCGTGCCGTACCGCGGCCTGCGCTCCGCTCCACAGCACGGCACCGACCACGATCGCCCAGATAGCGGTGCTGACCGAGGGGCGTTGGCCCTGAGCCAGCGGCCAGCCGAGGGAGACGACCACCACGGTGATCGCCAGCACCTGCCCGGCCCGGCCGGCCACGAGCATGCCCCGCAACCGGTCCTTGGTGGTCGCCCAGATGGCCGCCTCGAGCAGCTTGCCACCGTCCATCGGCAGCGCCGGCAGCAGGTTGAACACCGCGACGAACGCGTTCGTGTAGGTGAAGGCGACCACTGCGAGTCCAGCCAGCCCGTCCGTGACGCTGCCCGCCAGCCAGCCGAGCACGGCCAGCAGCAGGTTCGCCGCCGGTCCGGCCACGGACACGATCGCCGAGTCGGCCGGGGTGGCCAGGCTGCTGCCGAACGAGGTGTGCCCGCCCCACAGGGTGATCACGTACTCCCGGGCGCGGATACCTCGAGCCTTGGCGGCCAGACCGTGCGCGAGCTCGTGCGCGAGCACGGACAGCAGCAGCAGCGCCGGAACGCTCAGCGCCCACAGGTAGGCCTCGACCCCCAGACCGAGACGGCCCTGCAGCCAGGGCCCGATGACTGCGACGAGGACGGCGGCGACCAGCAGCCAGCCGGCGGTGATGATGACCGGGGCGCCGCCGAGGGTGCCGATGCGCCACCCGCGGGTGCGGGAGCGGTCAGCCGGCCGGGAGGAGGTCATAGAGCTCTCCGGCGGCGATGCGGCGCAGGTCGGTCAGGTCCACCTGCTCGAGGCTGGCGAGCCGGCTGCGCCCGGGCGCTGCGGGCACCGGTACCTTCGCCTGCACGGCCAGCACCCTCGCGCCGGCCGCTGTGGCGGAGGCGATCCCGGGCAGGGAGTCCTCGATCGCCACGCATGCAGACGGCGGCACACCCAGCGAGTCCGTGGCCCGCAGGTAGGGCTCGGGGTGCGGTTTGCCCTGGTCCACCGCGTCACCGGTGACGACCACGTCGAAGGTGCTCTCGGGGATCCCGGCCAGCACGACGTCGGTGAGCGGCTTCCAGGACATCGTCACCAGAGCGCAGGGCACGCTGGCCGCCCGGGTGGCCTCGAGCAGCTCACGGGCCCCGGGTCGCCAGGGCAGGCCGTTGGTGTGCACCAGGGAGACCACCCGCTGCATCAGCTCGTGCACGATCTCCGAGATCGTGCCACGGATCCCGGCTCGCGCCCGCAGCTCGGCGGCGGAGGCCTCCAGGGACATGCCGACCAGGTCGAGCGCCAGGCTCTCGTCCCAGCTGCCGCCGTGCTCGGCGGACAGGTCCACCTCGGCCGCCATCCAGTACGGTTCGGTGTCCACCAGGGTGCCGTCCATGTCCCAGAGCACTGCGGCGGGCAGGCCGTGGCTGGCGGATGCTCCGCGATCGCGTAGCGCAGAGTGGTCGGGAGCGGGCAACGGGTTCTCCTAGGGTCTCGGTGCCGAGCGGACTCGGTGGGCCAGGTGGTCTCAGCGGGCCGAGCGGTCTCGGTGCAATGGTCATGATCAGGCTATCCGCCCTGGCGTGGTGCCCTGGCACCAGGTCGCCACGTGCAAGTCTGGTGCAAGTCGCCACCTCTACTGTCCCCGCACATGAGCGTACCGACCCAGACACCCACCCGAACCGACGTCGTCACTGCCCTGAGGACCGCGCTGCACTGCCCGGTGCATGGCCCGCAGGACCCGGACTGGGAGTCCGTGCGCCGGGGCTGGAACCTGCACGTGGACCAGCAGCCGGCGGCGATCGTGGAACCACTGACCGTCACCGACGTGCAGGAGGCCGTGCGGGTGGCCGCAGCCCTCGAGGTGCAGGTGACCACGCAGAGCAACGGGCACGGCGCCACTGAGGCGATGACCGGCACGGTGATGGTCCGCGCGCACCGACTGCGGGACCTGAGCATCGACGTGCAGGCCCGCCGGGCCCGGGTCGGCGCGGGGGTGAAGTGGACGCACCTGGTCGCAGCACTGGCCGGCTCTGGGCTGACCGGAACCCCGGGCAGCACCGACGACCTGACCGTGGTCGGGTACCACACCGGCGGTGGGCTGCCCTGGTTCGGGCGCGCCTACGGGCCGGCCGCCCAGTGGGTGCGGGCCTGGCAGGTGGTCCGTGCGGACGGGTCGCTGGCCGAGGTCACCGCCGAGTCCGACCCGGACCTGTTCTGGGCGCTCGGCGGCGGAGGCGGCGGGCTGGGCGTGATCACTGCCGTGGAGATCGAGCTGCTGCCCGCTCCCCCGCTGGTCGGTGGTCAGCTGATGTGGCCGGCAGAGCACGCAGCCCAGGTGCTGGCCGCGTTCGCCGAGGTCACCCGCGCCGCCCCGGCGGAGCTGACGCTGTGGCTGTGGCTGATCACCTTCCCGCCGACCGAGCCGTTCCCACCGGAGCTGCACGGACGCTCGATGGTGAACCTGAACGTCACCTTCCTGGGTGCCGAGGCGGAGGCGGAGCGCCTGCTCGCCCCGCTGCGGGCGGTCCCCGGTCTGGAGGTGGACACTGTGGCGCCGCTGCCGGTGAGCGAGCTGTCCTCGGTGGCGAACGAGCCCACCGACCCGTTGCCGGTGCTGGACTGGTCGCACTTCGTGGCCGAGCTGAGCCCGGACTTCCGCGCGGGTCTGCTCGAGGTGAACCCACCGCACCCGGACACGCCGATGATCGCCTGCATCCGCCACCTGGGTGGTGCGTTGCGCGCGGAGGTGCCCACCGCCGTCGAACCGATCGAGGAGGAGTACCTGCTGTTCGGGTTCGCCCTGGCCGGCAGCCCAGCGGAGGAGGAGCGTGTGCATGAGCACTGGCGGGTGCTGGAGCACCGGCTCGGCGGGCACCTGAGCGAGCGCACGCACCTGAACATGCTCGGCCCGGACCCGGACCTGACCCGGGCCCTGCGACCAGCCACCTTGGACCGGCTGCGGCAGGTGAAAGCCACCCAGGACCCGCAGCGGGTGTTCCGCAGCCACCGGCCGATCCTGCCCTGAGTCGCGCTGGGTCCCGCCTCGGTGGGGCGCGGCCCTGTTCGCGACCGGCTGAGCCGCTCATCGGGAACGCCCGCCCACCTCCCGTAGGCTGGTGCAGTGAGTACTTCCCCCCGCCATCGTGGCCCTGCTCCCAGCGGCGAGGGCGAGGAGACCCCGCAGATCCCGCCGGCGATGGTGATCGCCGCCTTCGAGGGCTGGAACGACGCCGGGTCGGCGGCCAGTGCCGCTGTGGACCAGCTGGCCACCGACTGGGATGCCCGGGAGTCCTCCAGCCTGGACGTGGACACCTTCCACGACTTCCAGGTGAACCGTCCGATGGTCTCCACCGACACCGACGGCAACCGGGTGCTGACCTGGCCGGCCACGACGATCTCGGTGACCGCCTCCCCGCAGCGGGGCCGCCGGGTGGTGCTGGTGCAGGGGGTCGAGCCGTCGATGCGGTGGCGGGAGTACTGCCACCAGGTGCTGGACGCCGTCGAGGAGCTGGGCGCGACCACGCTGGTGTGCGTAGGGGCGCTGCTCGCGGACGTGCCGCACACCCGCCCGATCCCGGTGCAGACCTCCAGCGACGACCCGCGGGTGCAGGCACTGCTGGACGTGGACTCGAGCGAGTACGAGGGTCCGACCGGGATCACCGGGGTGCTCACCCACCTGGCCACCGAGCGTGGTATGCACTCGCTGAACGTGTGGGCTGCGGTGCCGCACTACGTCGCCCAGCCGCCCTCGCCGAAGGCCACGCTGGCGCTGCTCACCGCCCTGGAGGAGCTGCTCGGCGAACCGGTGCCGATGGGTGAGCTGCCCGAGGACGCCAAGGCCTGGCAGGACGGTGTGGACGAGCTGGCCGGGGAGGATCCCGAGGTCGCGGAGTACGTGCGCCAGCTGGAGCAGGCCAAGGACACCGCCGAGCTTCCCGAGGCCAGTGGTGATGCGATCGCGCGGGAGTTCGAGAAGTACCTGCGGCGGCGGGACTCGGGCCACTAGCCGCCCGGGGTCGCCTCAGCCGCCCCGGGGGCGTCTCAGCCGCCCGGGAGCGCCTCAGCGCAGGTCGATTCCGAGCAGGGCGTCGACGGCGGTGATCACCTCGGCTGCGAACGTCCCGGTGGCGGCCGCCCGGTCCACCACCTTCAGGCAGGCCGCGGTGTCCAGGTTGTCGGCCAGCGCTGCGCGCATCTCGTTCACGACGGCGGAGCCCGGCTCACCCTGCCGGCTCACCGGGGCGGGTGTGGTCGGCTGGGTGTGCGCACCTGTCGGTGCCGGGTGGGAGGCCGTGCGGTCAGTCTCGGCTGCGGCCGCACGCCAGCGCTGCAGCCGCTCGGTGGCCTCCGCCAGCTCCGCGCTGGTGTACTCCCAGGACTCGCTGTAGTGGTGCCCGAGAAGCACCAGCCGTACCGCACGGGTGTCCACACCGTCGGCGAGCAGTCCGGAGACGAACACCAGGTTGCCCAGTGACTTGCTCATCTTCGCGCCCTGGTAGGCGACCAGGCCGGTGTGCAGGTAGGACCGGATCGGTTCGGCGTCTGCGCCGTCCTGCAGGAAACGCAGGTGGCTGGTGCCCATCTCGTGGTGCGGGAAGACCAGGTCGTACCCGCCGCCCTCGAGGGTGACCGGCAGACCCAGGTGGTGTGCAGCGATCGCACCGCACTCGATGTGCCAGCCGGGCCGGCCCGGACCGAGGCTCGCGCCGTCCCACCAAGGCTCGCCGGGCCGTCGGCCACGCCAGAGCAACGGGTCCAGAGGGTCCTTCTTGCCCTGCCGGTCCGGGTCGCCGCCGCGCTCGGCAGACAGCCGAGCCATCTCGGCGCGGTCGAGGTTCGAGACGGAGCCGAACCGCGGATCGGCGCTCAGGTCGGCGTACACGTCCTGCTCCACCCAGTAGGCGCCACCCGCAGCCAGGACGCGTTCCACCGCGGCGACCACGAGGTCGATCACCTCGACCACGCCGACGTAGTGCTCCGGGGGGAGCACCCGGAGGGCCTGCATGTCGGTGCGGAACAGCTGCACCTGGTCGGCGGCGAGCTCACGCCAGTCCACACCGGTCTGCTCGGCCCGCTCCAGCAGCGGGTCGTCCACGTCGGTGACGTTCTGCACGTAGGTGACCGCCACACCGGCATCGCGCCACACCCGGTTCAGCGTGTCGAACGCCACATAGGTGAACGCGTGCCCCAGGTGGGTGGAGTCGTACGGGGTGATCCCGCACACGTACAGGCCAGCGACGCCGTCCTCGACCGGATCGGTGCGTTGCCCGGTCGCCGTGTCCTGCAGCTGCGGCCGAGGGCCGGGACCGGCGAGGACGGGCAGATGGGGGCGGAACCAGGAGTGCACCTGATCAGACTAACCGGCGGCGGGCATGACGGTGAGCACGCCGGCCAGAAGCAGCACCACCACGAGGGCGGCCAGGCCGATCCGGTAGTAGACGAACGGGCGGTAGGAGTAGGTGGAGACGATCTTCAGGAACGCGATGATCACCACGTATCCGACGGCGAACGCCACGAGGGTGGCCAGCAGCGTGGGCCAGAACCCGGCCTCGCCGGCGGTGCCGCCGCTCTTGATCAGCTGGTAGAAACCGGAGCCGAGCACTGCCGGGATGGCGAGCAGGAAGGAGTACCGGGCGGCAGCCTCGCGGGTGTAGCCCATCAGCAGGCCGGCGGTGATGGTGCCGCCGGAGCGGGACACCCCCGGGATCAGCGCCAGCGCCTGGGCGAAGCCGTAGAGCCAGGCGTGCTTCCAGGTGAGCTGGTCCAGGGTGCGGGTCTTGGTACCGCGCACGTCGGCGATGCCGAGGATCACACCGAACACGGCGAGCACCGTGGCGGTCAGGTACAGGTTCCGCAGCGCGTGCTCGATCGCGTCCTGGAACAGCAGGCCGAGCACCACGATGGGGATGGACCCGAAGATCACGAACCAGCCCATCCGGGCGTCCGGGTCGGAGCTGGGCAGCTGCTTCTTCCACGGACCCACCGGCAGCGACTTCGCCCAGTGGGCCACGATCCGGGCGATGTCCCGGCGGAAGTAGAGCACCACGGCCGCCTCGGTGCCGATCTGCGTGATCGCGGTGAACGCGGCACCGGGGTCGGAGCTCATCAGGTCGCCGACGATGCGCAGGTGTGCGCTCGAGGAGATCGGCAGGAACTCGGTCAACCCCTGCACCAGGCCGAGAACGAGCGCTTCTATCCAGGTCACGGGGTCCAAGGGTAAGGGGCGAGGACCGGTAACCTCGCCTCCATGGAATCACGGCGTGTGGGCGGCAGCGGGTTGCGGGTGTCGTCAGTGGGGCTGGGCACCATGACCTGGGGCCGGGACACCGACGCGCACGAGGCCGCCGACCAGCTGCGGGTGTTCCTGGACGCCGGTGGCACGCTGCTGGACACTGCCGCCACCTACTCCGAGGGCGCCGCCGAGGAGGTGATCGGCGCCCTGCTGGCCGAGGAGGTGGATCGCTCCGAGGTGGTGCTCTGCTCCAAGGCCGGGGTGCGGGACGGCCGGGTGGACGCCTCCCGCGGTGCACTGCTGGACGCCCTGGATGCCTCGCTGGCGCGGTTGGGCACCGACCATCTGGACCTGTGGCTGGTGCAGGCGCCGGACCCACGCACCCCGCTGGCGGAGACGTTGTGGACTCTGGAGCATGCGGTGGCCACCGGCCGCACCCGGTACGTGGGGCTGGCCAACCATGCCGCCTGGCAGCTGGCGCACGCCGCCACCACGCTGGCCGGCGGAGTGGGCCTGGCGGCGGCGCAGATGGAGTACTCGCTGCTGCAGCGCGGTATCGAGCGGGAGGTGCTGCCGGCGGCAGAAGCGCTGGGCGTGGGCGTGCTGGCGTGGTCGGCGCTGGGCCGCGGCGTGCTGTCCGGCAAGTACCGGCGCTCGGTGCCCGCGGACTCCCGGGCCGCCTCCCCGCACCTGCGCGGTTTCGTGGAACCGTACCTGAACGACCAGGCCCGGTCGGTGGTGGAAGCGGTGGCCACCGCAGCCGACGGGCTGGGCCGGGCGCCGGTGGAGGTGGCGTTGGCCTGGACCCGGGACGCCCCGGGCGTGGCCAGCGCGATCGTCGGGGCGCGATCGCCGGCTCAGCTGCGTGGCACGCTCGCCGCTGACGACCTGGAGCTGCCGGAGCAGATCCGGCAGGTGCTGGAGGAGGTCACCGCACCCCGGCTCGGATACCCGGAGCGCCGCTGACGGGTGTGCCGGTCGCTCAGCCGCGGGCGTCGGCCTGCTCGTCCCCGGTGGTGAGGTCGTCCTCGTCCAGGCTGTCCTCGTCCAGACCGTCGTCGTCCAGGTCGTCATCGTCGAGGTCGTCGTACTCGAAGACCTCGTCCTCGTCCTCGTCACCGTCGTAGACCACCAACGGGGTGTCCACGCCGTACTCCTCGTAGAGCGCCTCGTCGTAGTTCTCGAACGCCTCGGCGAGGGAGTCGGCGGTGGCCAGGACGACCGGTGCCTCGTCGTCCTGGAGTGCTTCGACGGCATCCAGGTGCTCCTCGAAGGCCGCGAAGAGTCGGTCCAGCGCGGCACGCGGGTCGGTAGCCATACGGTGACGGTAGCACCCGGACCTGACGGTGGGGAGGGCGATTTTCAGCCGCACTGGTGCGCCGCAGCGGCGGTGGTGGTCGACGCACCCCGGTGCGCTGGTTATCGTGCTGCTATGGCAAGTCAGACCGTGCACCCGGCGACCTCCCGACCGGCGTACGAGTTTCGGGTTCTCACCCTGCCGGCGACGACCAGACGGGCCGACCTGCGTCAGCTGCTCACCGACGAGGCGGAGTACGGGCGCTGGGAGCTGGCTCGGCACCGCATCTACATCGGCGGCGCACGGAAGGTGTGGCTGCGGCGGAAGATCATCCGCGTGCGCAGCACGCTCTGACGCAGCACGCCCATCCCCTCCTCACGAACGCGCTCCTTCGCGGCTGCTCGGTCAGCAGCTGCGCAGGAACCGGTCCAGCACGCGCACCCCGAACTGCACCGACTCGACCGGCACCCGCTCGTCCACCCCGTGGAACATACCGGCGAAGTCCAGCTCCGGTGGTAGCTGCAGCGGCGCGAACCCGTAGCCGGTGATACCCAGCCGGGCCAACGACTTGTTGTCCGTACCGCCGGAGAGCATGTAGGGCAGCACCACAGCGCCGGGGTCCTCTGCGTCCAGTGCGGACACCATCCGGTCCACCAGCTCGCCACCGAACGGGACCTCCAGGGCGATGTTGCGCTGCACGTCCTGGAGCCGGATGCCCTCGCCGGCCAGCTCGCGGATGGTCTGCACGGTCTGCTCCTCCTCACCTGGCAGGAACCGCACGTCGATCACCGCCTCGGCACCGGAGGGCACCACGTTCGCCTTGTACCCGGCGTCCAGCTGGGTGGGGTTGGCGTTCGCGGCCAGGGTGGCATTGACGAACTTGCTCGCTGAGCCGAGCGAGGCGGCGAGCGCCTCGATAGAGGTCCGGTCCTCGGGGTCGTAACCGGTGCCGGTGAGCTCGGCGACGCCGTCCAGCAGCGCTCGCACTGTGGGTGAGAGGCTCAGCGGCCAGCTGTGCCGACCGATCCTCCCGACCGCCTCGGCCAGGCGGGTGACCGCGTTGTCGGTGTTGATCTGCGACCCGTGCCCGGCGGTGCCGTCGGCGATCAGCCGCAACCAGGCGATGCCCTTCTCCGCGGTCTGCAGCAGGTAGGCGCGCCGCCCGTTCACCTCCACCGAGTACCCGCCGACCTCGCTGATCGCCTCGGTGGCGCCCTCGAACAGCTCCGGCTTGTTGTCCACCGCCCAGCGCGCCCCGTAGGTGCCGCCGTGCTCCTCGTCGGCGAAGAACGCGATCACCAGGTCTCGTGGCGGCTGCCAGCCGGTGCGTTTCATGTCTCGCACCACGGCCAGGATCATCGCGTCCATGTCCTTCATGTCCACGGCGCCGCGGCCCCAGATCATGCCGTCCATCTCTTCGCCGCCGAAGGGGTCCATCTTCCACTCCGAGGCCTCCGCGGGGACCACGTCCAGGTGGCCGTGCACCACGAGCGCGTCCCGGGCCGGGTCGGTACCCGGGATGCGTACCACCACGTTCGCGCGCCGGTCGGCGGACTCGAAGTAGACCGGGTCGTAGCCGACCTCGGTGAGCAGGCCCATCACGTACTCGGCGGCCTCCCGCTCACCGGGTCCGGACCCGTCGCCGTAGTTGGAGGAGTCGATCCGGATCAGCTCGCGGCAGATGGTCACCGCATCGAGCTCGGCGGCGGTGGGCGTACGGTTCTCGTCAGTCATGAGTGCAGTCCTCGTCGCTTGAGCAGGGGGTCGATCACGGCGTCCCGGCCGCGCAGGTCACGATACGAGGCGAGCGGGTCGCGGGTGTGCCCGCGGGAGAGCAGAGCCTCCCGGAACCGCTGGCCGGCGGCGCGGTTCAGGCCGCCGTCGCCGTCGCTGGCTGCGTCCTGGCGGAACCATTCCACTGTGTCGGCATCCAGCACCTCGCTCCAGATGTAGGAGTAGTAGCCGGCGTCGTAACCACCGCCAAAGGTGTGGTTGAAGTAGGTGGACCGGTACCGGGGCGGCACCAACGGGTAGTCCAGCCCGACGGCTGCCAGCGCCTGGGCCTCGAAGGCTTCCACTGCCGCGGCGTCGGTGGGCACCTGCTCCGGGGTGAGCTGGTGCCAGGCCTGGTCGAGCATCGCCGCGGCGAGGTACTCGGTCGTGGCGAACCCCGCACCGTAGGACTGGGAGTCGCGCAACCGGTCCAGGGTCTCGGCGGGCAGCACCTCGCCGGTCTGGTGGTGCCGGGCGAAGCTGGCGATCACCTCCGGGTGCCAGGCCCACATCTCGTTCACCTGGGAGGGGTACTCGACGAAGTCGCGGGGCACGTTCGTGCCGGAGAACGACGGGTACCGACCGGCAGCGAACAGCCCGTGCAGGGCGTGCCCGAACTCGTGGAACGCGGTGATCACCTCGTCCCAGGTGAGCAGGGTGGGCTGCCCGGCGGCGGGGCGGGTGATGTTCAGGTTGTTCACCACCACCGCCCGGTGGCCGAGCAGGTCGGAGGCGTCCACCAAGTTGTGCATCCAGGCACCGCCGCGCTTGCCCTCCCGGGCGTAGTAGTCGCCGACGAACAGGCCCAGGCCCGTGCCGTCGGCCTCGAACACCTCCCACACCCGCACACCGTCGGCGTAGCCGGCGAGGTCCTCCCGTTCGGTGAAGGTGAGCCCGTAGAGCCGGCCGGCGGCGTAGAACACCCCGTCGCCGATCACCTGGTCCAGCTCCAGGTAGGGGCGCAGCGCCGCGTCGTCGACGGCGTAGCGCTGCTGGCGCACCCGGTCGGCATAGTAGGCCCAGTCCCAGGCGGCCAGCTCCGCCCCGGGCTGCTCGGAAGCCAGCGCCTCGGCGAGCTCGGCGCCCTCGGCGCGGGCGTTGCGCACCGCTGGGGCGGCCAGCCGGCCCAGCATCGTGTTGATCGCCTCCGTGGTCCTCGCCGTGCCGCCGCCGGCCACGTAGGCAGCATGGTGGTCGTAGCCGAGCAGCCGGGCCCGTTCGGCGCGCTTCGCGGCGAGCGCCACGATCACCTCGCGGGTGTCGGAGGCGGCGTCCACGCCAGTGCCTCGGGTCACCGAGGCGGTGAACACCTGCTCGCGCAGCCGGCGGTCACCGGCCTGTGCCACCAGCGCCTGGGCGGTGGGTAGCTGGAAGGTGACCAGGTGCCCGTCCTGGCCCCGGTCTGCGGCCGCCTGGGCGAGCGCGGAGACAGCGTCCTCGGCGAGGCCGGCGAGCAGCTCCGGCTCGGTCACGTGCACGGCGGCGGCCTCCATCCCGGCGACCACCTGCTGGGCGAACTCGGTCTCCAGTGCGGTGATCTGCCCGTTCAGGGTGCGCAGGGTCTCCTTGTCGTCCTCGTCGAGGAGGATGCCGGCACGCACGAAGTCGGTGAGGTAGCGCTGCAGCACCCAGGCGGTCTGATCATCCTGCACCCCGGCGGCCTGCACCTGCTCCAGCCGGGTGTAGATCCGCTCGTCCAACCAGAACGCGTCCTGGTGGGCGGCCAGCACCGGGGCGTACTCGGACTCGATGTCCCGCAGCTCGTCGGTGCCGGCGGAGCTGACCAGCGTCCCGAACACTGTCTCCACCCGGTCCAGCAGCTGGCCGGAGCGCTCCAGCGCGTCCAGGGTGTTGGCCACCGTCGGCGCCTCGGTGCTGCTGGCCACGGCCTCCCACTCGGCACGCTGCTGGGCGAGCCCGGCGTCGATCGCGGGCCGCAGGTGCTCGGTGCGGATGGCGGCGAAGTCGGGCAGCTGGTAGGGCAACGAGGACGGCTGGGCCAACGGGTTGTCCGCAGGCAGCGTGGCATCGGTCATGACTCATTCTTACCTGAAAGA
>DATGRZ010000083.1:0-2304 GCA_035303065.1 Ruania sp. | reverse complement strand
CCGAGCTGAAGGGGCTGCGCACCGCCCACCCGGCCCGGTTCACCGCGGTGAGCGACGAGCGCCAGGTGCAGGTCCGCCGTCTGCTGTTCGAACCGTTCGCCAGCGAGAAGGTGACCTTCGACCCGGACTCCGACGCCGGCCTGCTCGCGGCGGGCTGGGCCACGGTGAGCCTGGTCGCCGCGCACGTGCACGACGGAGAGTCCGCCACGATGCCTGCCCTGAACTTCGACGAAGGAGCACAGTCATGACCTGGATGGTGACCGGCGGGGCCGGCTACATCGGCGCGCACGTGGTCCGCGCATTCCGCGCGGCCGGGATCGAAGTGGTGGTCGTGGACGACCTGTCCAGCGGGCACGCGAGCTTCGTCTCCGACGGCGTCCCGTTCGTGCAGGCCTCCATCCTGGACACCGAGACGGTCACCCAGGCATTGACCGAGCACTCCTGCGTGGGGGTGGTGCACGTGGCCGGGTTCAAGTACGCCGGCCAGAGCGTGCAGCGGCCGTTGCACACCTTTACCCAGAACGTCACCGGCACCGTCAGCGTGCTGCAGGCGATGGCCGCCGCGCAGGTGGAGGCGATCGTGTTCTCCTCCTCGGCCGCCACCTACGGCACCCCGGACGTGGACCTGGTCACCGAGACGACCGCAACCACCCCGGAGTCCCCGTACGGGGAGTCGAAGCTGATCGGTGAGTGGCTGCTGGCCGACCAGCACCGGGCCACCGGGCTGCGGCACACCTCGCTGCGGTACTTCAACGTGGTGGGCTCCGGCTCCCCGGACCTGCCGGACACCTCCCCCTACAACCTGTTCCCGCTGGTGCTGGACGCGCTCGCCGAGGGCCGCACGCCGAAGATCTACGGCGACGACTACCCCACCCCGGACGGCACCTGCGTGCGCGACTACATCCACGTGGTCGACCTGGCGGACGCACACGTGGCCGCCGCGAAGGCACTGGCCCGCGGTCGCGACCTGGACCCGGTGTACAACCTGGGCAGCGGCGACGGGGTGAGCGTGCGGCAGATCATGGACACCATCGGCGCAGTCACCGGCATCGACTTCCGCCCGGAGATCGCTGATCGCCGGCCCGGCGACCCGGCGCGGATCGTCGCCTCCGGCGCGGCAGCGGCCCGGGACCTGGGCTGGCAGATGACGCACTCCCTGGAGGAGATGGTGGCCAGCGCCTGGGCCGCCCGCCAGGCCCGCTGACGGCCCGCGCCTATTCGCCCGCCCCGCACTCCCTCACCTGGGCGCTGAATCGACTCAGTCGTTACTTCCTCCGCGGGGTCGTGCTCTGCGGTATCGCACCCACGCAGCACGTATCGCTCCGGTATCGCACCCACGCAGCACGTATCGCTGCGGTAGCGCCGCGACTCAGCCCCAGCCGAGCTCGTGCAGGCGGGCGTCGTCGATGCCGAAGTGGTGCGCGATCTCGTGGATCACCGTGACCGCGACCTCCTCGGCGACCTCCTCGCGGCTGGTGCACATCCGCAGCGTGGGGCCTTTGAAGATGGTGATCCGGTCCGGCAGCGAGCCGGCTGCCCACCACTCGCCGCGCTCGGTGAGCGGCGTGCCCTCGTACAGCCCGAGCAGGTCGGCCTCGCCAGTCTCCGGCGGCGGCTCGTCCTCGACCAGGACGACGACGTTGTCGATGTGCCGAGCAAGCTCCTCCGGGATGAGGTCCAGCCCGTCACCCACGGCGTTCTCGAACTCTTCCTGCGACATGTCGATCACGCCCCTCAGTGTCGCAGGCCGAGCGCTTCGGCGACCACGCCGCACACCAGTGCCACATCCGGACCCGAAGCGCACGCTGCCGCGGAATTCTCCTGGTGCGCCATGTCACAACCAGGCGTTTTGCCCAGCAGGTGCCCGGTGTCGTATGCTTTCCGAGGTCTTGGGCGTCCCGGACGTCCCGGGCAGCCGGGCCCCCATCGTCTAGCGGCCTAGGACCCCGCCCTTTCACGGCGGTAGCACGGGTTCGAATCCCGTTGGGGGTACGAACCACACCGACAACTGCATATGGCTGGCATGATGTCAGCACCACATTGGCCCCGTAGCTCAGTTGGTTAGAGCGCCGCCCTGTCACGGCGGAGGCCGCCGGTTCAAGTCCGGTCGGGGTCGCGAACATTCGCCCGGTCACCGCCATGGCCGGGCGATTGTGTCCAGGCTCTGTAGCTCAGTTGGTAGAGCGTTCGACTGAAAATCGAAAGGTCACCGGATCGACGCCGGTCGGAGCCACCAGAAAGAGACCCGCACCACGGTGCGGGTCTCTTCATGCCAGGGCATCGCCGAGGAGGACCACGCCTCTG
>DATGRZ010000082.1:0-10769 GCA_035303065.1 Ruania sp. | reverse complement strand
CGGAAAAAGACTTGGGTATCCGCAGCGTCCGCCCATAAGGTAGGTGACGTTCCTGTTCGGTACGAGCCGTGCCTAGCCAGCACCAGCGGTTCGATGAGTGATGAGGAGGTGAGCACTGTGGAGATGAACACGATCAACCTGTCGAGGACCGGCATTCGTGAACGTGATGCCCGGGTGTTCACCTACCCGCGCATCGCTCGCACCGCCGGTCTGCGGCGCGCCACCGTCATCAGCGGCACCGGTGTGCCCACCGGCACTCTCGCACCGGGTTCCGAACCTGGACTGCTCTGAGCAGATCACCTCTGCTGCACAGCGGCCACGGAACCCCTCGGGTCCGTGGCCTTTCTCATTCCGGGAACCAGCATCATCCCGACGGCACGGACCCACCTGGCAGACCATCCAGAACTCGCACCAGGAGCACGTCGTGCAGTACACCTCCGTACTCGATCAGCTGTCCCGCGGAGGGTCGGCCACCAGCTGGTCCTTCCCGGCACTGCCGGAGCCAGCAGGCAACGTCGAGACCCAGCTGCCATGTCAGGACACCACCACCCAGGACCTCTGGTTCGCCGAGCGCACCGATGAGGTCGAGGCGGCTAAGGCGCTCTGTGCCTCCTGTCCGCTGAAGGCAGAGTGCCTCGCCGGCGCCGTCGAGCGACAAGAGCCGTGGGGTGTCTGGGGCGGTGAGGTGTTCGTCGACGGTGCCGTGGTCGCCCGCAAGCGCGGCCGCGGACGTCCCCGCAAGAACGACCCGTACGCGCCGGCCACCTCACGCAGCCGTGGAGCTGCGTGAGGGTGGCCGCCCCCGGCGCCGCTGCGAGCGGCACTCGCAGTCCGGGTGCGGCGCCCAGGTCGTGCGGCTGGGCATCCCGTCCCACGCGGTCAGCTCCAGCGTCGCTGAGTCGGCAGCCACTGCGCGTGCGTCCACCCGCGCCAACAGCTGCTGCGCGGCCGTGACGGCGCCCCACCAGACCAGGCTCGTCTCCACCGCCCCCGGCGGGCGGAGGGCAGCCTGCGCGGCCACCGCCGGCCACCGTTCGTCCTTCTCTCCCCGGTAGTGCTCCAGACAGGTGGTGCACGCCCCCGCGCCCGCCGCGACCAGCGGACCCACCCGCACCGCCACCTCGGTGACCAGCACGTTCAGGTACGCACGACCCGTGCGCCGTAGCCGGCGCACCGGCACCGGGTCGACCACGTGGTGGTCCACCAGCAGCACCACGTCCGGTGGTGTGCCCGGCGGGACGCTGGTACGCAGCCGCGGCGCCACCGCGCGCAGCGGACTGAGCGCCGCCTGCTGCCGCGGTTCACCGAGGTCATCGCCGCGGTAGGGCCCGCCGGCCACGTCTGTGGTCAGCACCGGGCCGGGGTCGGTGACCACGATCGCGCCGACACCCGCTTGTGCCAGCAGCATCCCGGTACGCAGACCTAGCGGGTCGGCTCGGCGGAGCTCTACCACTGCGCGGCTGCGATCCTTCGGTCGCTTCACCCCGGCGACGTGGGCCAGCCGCCAGTACTGGTCGTCCGGGCCTGCCGCAGCCCCGGCCGGCAGGTCCACCAGCACCCCCGCCCGGGCCAACCGACGCTGCAAGGTGCGTACCTGCGCCGGTTGCATGCCCAGCTCGTTGCCGCGCGCCTGCAACCAGTCGACGTCCATCATCTGCGGCAGGTCCGCCAGCAGCTGCTGCTCCGCGCTGGTCAACCGGTCCAGCACCACTGCGCACCGCGGATCCACCCCGATCTGGGTCGACCCGGGACCGCGCCAGTACACCTCATAGCCAGGACGTAACCGCATCATCGCTCCCTCCTGCTGCGAGGTTGGCACATCTGCCTCCCACCCTGCGGGCCGCGGTGCAGGTTGTGGATAACTCCTGCGGGCTGTGCCAGGCTGGCCGCGTGACGACAGGCGACTCCCAGCGCCGGGTAGACGGTCAGCGGGTGGTGGTCCGGCGCAGCAGCCGGCGTCGCAAGACGGTGTCTGCCTACCGGGAGGCCGGGCGCACGGTGGTGGCCATCCCGAGCGGGTTCACCCGTGCGGAGGAGGACACCTGGGTGCGCCGGATGCTCGCCCGGCTGGCGGCCTCCGACCGGCGGCGCAGCCCCGACGGAGAGGAGCTGACCCGACGTGCCGAGACGCTGGCACGGCAGTACCTGGACGAGCGGGCGATACCGGCCTCGATCCGGTGGACCGCCGACCAGAACACCCGATGGGGGTCATGCACCCCGGCGAAGGGCACCGTGCGGATCTCCGACCGGGTGCAGGGCATGCCGGGCTGGGTGATCGACTACGTGCTGCTGCACGAGCTCGCCCACCTGATCGAACCTGGGCACGGCGAGGACTTCTGGACGCTGCTCGAGCGCTACCCGCACACCGAGCGGGCCCGCGGCTTCCTGCTCGGCGTCAGCCACGCCTGGGACAGCTGAGGCCGCGCTGGGACAGCTGAGGCCGGCGCTGGGACAGCCGGGGGCCGGAAACTCAGGTCTGCGGCTCTGGCGGCTCGTCGTCATCGGTGGTGTCGCTGTCGCGGTCGGCGCTGTCTTCGCCGCTGGCGGCATCGTCGTCGGTCTCCTCGGGGGAGGCGGTGCCGAGGGTGCCGTCCAGCAGTGCCTCCAGGGCCGCGTCGATCTCCGAGGACTCCTCGGCGCTGGCCGCCCGCCGCTGCAGGAAGTCGGTGGGGGAGTCCAGGTCTGCGGTGCTGGGGAACACGTCCGGGTGCGACCAGAGTGCGTCCCGGGCCTCCTGGCCCTGTTCCTGGCCCACCAGCGCCCACAGCGTTGCCGCG
The DNA here is from genome assembly GCA_035303065.1 of Ruania sp. Classification (GTDB taxonomy): domain Bacteria; phylum Actinomycetota; class Actinomycetes; order Actinomycetales; family Beutenbergiaceae; genus Ruania. Next base: position 7,992 of record DATGRZ010000082.1, on the reverse strand, counting down.
TCCCGGGCCCGCCGGGGGCGCAGCTCCAGGCCCACCAGGGTGCGAAAGGTGTCCTCGGCCGGGCCGCCGGCGGCCCGGCGCCGGCGCAGCATCTCCCGCAGCGGTACCGCATGCGGCAGGTGCGGGGCGACCGCACGGGCGGTGACCTCCTCCACCCAGCCCTCCACCAGGGCCAGCGCGGTCTCCAACCGGGTCAGCGCCCGGGTCTGTGCCTCGGTGTGGTGCGGGGCGAAGATGCCCCCGGCCATCGCCGAGCGCAGCTGGTCCATGTCCGTCGGGTCGATGCCGCGCATCGACTCCTCCATCTGCTCCAGGTCGATCTCGATCCCGCGCGCGTAGTCCTCCACGGCGCCGAGCAGGTGCGCACGCAGCCACGGCACATGGGTGAACAACCGCGCGTGCGCTGCCTCGCGCACCGCCAAGAAGTGCCACACCTCGTCCGCCGGGGCGTCCAGACCGTCGGCGAACTCGGCCACGTTCGCCGGCACCAGCAGCAGCGCCGGCTCAGCCAGCAGCGGCAGACCCACGTCGGTGCCGCCGAACACCTCCCGGGAGAGGGTGCCGGCCCCTTGACCCACCTGCATCGCGAAGCTCAGCGAGCCCATGGTGCGCATCATCGAACCGATGTCCAGACCGGCGAGCATCGGCATCTCCGGAACGTTCAGCCCCTGCTCGGCCAGCTGTTCCGGGTCGACGAGCTTGGTCAGCGCCTCGGCCACCGACGACCCGACCGGTTCGGCCACAGTGCGCCAGGTGGGCAACGTGCGTTCCACCCACTCCGCACGGGAGACGGCCAGATGCTGCCCGCCTGAAGGGGGCAGCTCGGTGGCGGCATCCAGCCACAGGTCCGCCACGGACAGGATGGCGCGGGCTCGCTCAGCGTCTGCGGCGGTCACCGACGGGTCACCACCGCTGTGCGCCACCTGCCGGGCGACATCATGAGCCATCCGCCAGCGGGACTCGTCATCGTCACCGGCGGCCAGCACCTGGCGCATCTGCGCCATCGCCGCCTGCAGCTGCTCCGGGTTGACCGGCATCCCCGCCGACGACCACGCAGCCGGGTCCATCCCGCTGGCCTCCAGGGCCCGCAGCGCCTCTTCGGCACCATCTGGGCCGAGCATCTGCTCCAGCATCCGGCGCATCTGTTCGCGCGGGTCGTCCTCGGTCATGCTTCACGGTAACCACACCGACCTGGTAGGACCAGCAAGCAGCCGGTGCTTTCGCTCTCGGCGCACCAGATCCTGCGCGGTGGCGAGCAGCCGGATGGCGGTCAGCATCCCCGAGGGCGCGCCATCATAGAGAGATGACGTCCGAGCCCAGCGTGTCCCCACCTGCCCGGTCCCGGTGGCGGCGGATCCGGCAGCGATACCGGATCAGCGCCCGGGCGATCACGATGACGGCGGCGGGCCTGGTCTCCTTCGGTCTGCTGGTGCCGATGCTGCTGGTCCCGGTTCCCTATGCCGTAGAAGCCTCCGGGCCCACGTTCAACACCCTCGGCGAGGTCGCCGACCACCCGCTGATCACCATCGACGGTGCGGACACCTACCCGGACGACGAGGGCCAGCTCCGGCTGACCACGGTCACCACCGCCGGCGGGCCCGGGTTCCCGGTCACCGCCGGCAGCGTGCTGCGGGGTTGGTTGTCCAGCCACATGCTGGTCCAGCCTGCTGAAGCGGTGTTCCGCCCGGACATCACCGAAGAGGAACGCAGCGAGGTAGCCACCCAGCAGATGGCCTCCTCCCAGCAGAATGCGACCGTGGCGGCCCTGACCGAGCACGGGTACGAGGTGCCGGCCACGCTGACCGTGGTCGGGTCCGCTCCCGACAGCGACGCCCACGGCGTGGTGCAGGCGGACGACGTGATCACCGCACTGACCACCCCCAGTGGCGAGCACACCATCGAGACGTATCAGGACCTGTCCGACGCCTTGGCCGCCACCCCGCCCGGCAGCACCATCACCCTGACCGTCGACCGGGACGGCGCTGCCACCGACCTGGAGATCACCACCGGGGACGACGGCAGCGGTGGCAGTGTCCTCGGCGTCTTCCTGAACGCCGACTTCGACTTCCCGATCGATGTGCACATCGAGATCGACAACGTCGGCGGACCGAGCGCCGGCACCATGTTCGCTCTGGGCATCCTCGACCTGCTCAACCCCGAGCCGATGGCCGGCGGGCACGTGGTCGCCGGCACCGGCACGATCAGCCCGAGTGGTCAGGTCGGACCGATCGGCGGCATCCGGCTGAAGATGCTCGGAGCGGCGCGCGACGGCGCCGAGTACTTCCTCGCCCCGGCGGCCAACTGCGCGGAGGTCGTGGGGCATGTGCCTGAGGGGCTGCAGGTGATCCGGATGGCCACCCTCGGCGAGGCCGAGCAGGCGGTGCAGGCGATCGCCGACGGCACCGCCGCCGATCTGCCCAGCTGCGCCGACTGACCCCGTACGTCCTCGCGAACGCCCGCCTTCGCGGCCCCTGCCCCGGCGTGTCGCCGCGAAGGCGGGCGTTCGCGAACCTTCAGCGCAGCGTGGCGGCCAGTGCCTCGACCAGGCCGGGGACGGCGTCCGGCCCGCCACCGACGGCGTCGTCGGAGTCGTTGGCGCGGGAGCGCAGCGCGCACCAGGACTCGCCAGTGCGCAGCACCCCCGCAGCGATCCGCACGTCCTGCCGGTCCGGGTGGCTCATCAGGTACTCCACACCAGCATCACCCTCGGGCATCGATGCCTCTGCCTCCGGGGGCACCACGATCCGCTCCACCACCACTGCCGTGCCGTGCACGGTCTCCGGCCAGGCGAGCTGGGCGAGCAGGTCCTCGAGCGTGTCCGCCTCCGGCAGACCCTCCTGGACGATCGCGGTGAGATGGTCCGGGTCGGAGGCTGCGCCGTCGGGAAGCTCAGCGGCCATCTCCGGACTGGTCGCGACAAGGTCGACGGAACGGACCAGCGAGTACACCGCGATCGGTGCGTCCCAGCCCTGGGCGGCCACGTGCCGCTCCACCTCGCGAACAGCTTCGGCCAGGGCGGCAGTGCGCGCGGAGAGCTCGGTGTCCATACGCCTATGGTCGCAGGCGCTCCCGGGTGTGCGAAACTTTCCTGTAGGCCCACGCGTTGTGGCAGTAGAGCCCCGGCGAGTGCCGGGCCTGCCCCGTCCCGACCACATTCCACCGAGGTGCTTTTTCGTGTCATTCGCTGCCAGCCGACCAGCCTCCGGCCCCAGCAGGCGCCGACGCCGGGGTCCGCTGCTGCCCACCCTGCTGGTGATCGGCGGGTTGGTCGTGCTGTTCCTGATCCTGTCCCGGTTCTGGACGGAGTGGCTCTGGTACGCCCAGATCGGCTACACGCAGGTGATCCGCACCGAGTGGATCACCCGTGCGGTGCTGTTCGTGCTCGGCGCCGCGGTGATGGGTGGGGCGGTGTGGTTGAACCTGCACCTGGCGTACCGGAACCGGCCGATGTACGTACCCACCACCACCCAGCAGCAGGACCTGGACCGGTACCGAGAGGCGTTCGAACCGCTGCGCCGTGCCGTGTTCATCGGTGCGCCGATCGTGGCCGCCTTCTTCGCCGGCTCCACCGCCACCGCGCAGTGGCAGAGCGCGCTGCTGGCACTGCACGGGGAAAGCTGGGGCACCGCCGACCCGCAGTTCGGGATCGACCTGTCCTTCTTCATGTTCACCCTGCCGTTCTTGCGGTTCGTGGTGTCGTTCCTGATGGCCACGGCGATCCTGAGCGCGGTGGCTGCCGTGTTCACCCACTACCTCTACGGGGCGCTGCAGCCGATGAACCAGGGCCAGCGCATCTCCCGCGCCGCCCGGGTGCACACTGCCATCCTGGCGGCCGTGATCACGGTGCTGATCGCCGTCAACTACTGGCTGGACCGGTACTCGCTGCTGTCTCAGGTGGGAGACCGGTTCGACGGTGCCTCCTACACCGACATCAACGCTGTGCTGCCGGCCAAGGCGATCCTCGCCGTCATCGGCGTGTTCGTGGCGCTGCTGTTCGTGTGGACCGGCATGCGCGGCAACTGGCGCCTGCCGGCGGTCGGGGTGGCGCTGATGGTGGTCTCGGCCATCCTGGTCGGTGGGGCCTACCCGGCGATCGTGCAGGCGGTGCGGGTGAACCCGAACGCCCAGGCGCTGGAGGCGGAGTTCATCCAGCGGAACATCGACGCCACCTACGACGCCTACGGGCTGAACCGGGTGGAGGTGGAACGGTACGAGGCGGAGACGGTCGCCGAGGCGGGCGCGCTGCGGGAGGATGCGCGGTCCACGGCAAGCATCCGGCTGCTCGACCCGAACATCGTCTCGCCCACGTTCCGCCAGCTGCAGCAGAACAAGCAGTACTACACCTTCCCGGGCACCCTCGCGGTGGACCGTTACGACATCGACGGGCAGAGCACCGACACGGTGGTCGCGGTGCGTGAGCTGGACCTGAGCGGTTCCGGTGAGCGCAGCTGGGTCAACGACCACACCGTGTTCACCCACGGGTTCGGCGTGGTTGCCGCCCGCGGCAACACTGTCACCTCCGACGGTCGGCCGCAGTTCATCGAGCGGGGCATTCCCAGCGTGGGGGACCTGGGCGACTACGAGCCGCGGATCTACTTCAGCCCGAACGCCCCGGACTACTCGATCGTCGGCGCCCCGGAGGGCACTGAACCGTGGGAGCTGGACTACCCGGACGACAGCGCCCCGAACGGCGTGGTGAACAACACCTACGCCGGTGACGGCGGACCTTCTGTGGGCAACTGGTGGAACCAGCTGCTGTACGCGGCCAGGTTCGGCAGCGAGCAGATCATCTTCTCCGACCGGGTCACCGACGAGTCGCAGATCCTGTACTACCGCGACCCGATCGAGCGGGTGAACCGGGTGGCACCGTTCCTGACCACCGACGGCACCAGCTACCCGGCCGTGGTGGACACCGACGGGGACGGCACCAAGGAGGTCGTCTGGGTGGTGGACGCCTACACCACCTCCAACGAGTACCCGTACTCCGCGCGGCAGGAGCTGGAGTCGGCGATCACCGACTCGTTGTCCAACGGTCAGCAGCAGATCGCCGAGCTGCCGGAGTACATCAACTACATCCGTAACTCGGTCAAGGCGGTGGTGAACGCCTACGACGGGTCGGTCACGCTGTACGCCTGGGGTCAGGGCAGCAGCGAGGGGGAGGAGTTCATCCCCGAGGATCCGGTGCTGCAGACGTGGATGGACGTCTACCCCGACACGGTCCGGCCGGTCTCGGAGATCAGTGGCGACCTGATGAGCCACCTGCGCTATCCCGAGGACCTGTTCAAGGTGCAGCGGGAGCTGCTCAGCAAGTACCACGTGACCGATGCGGCCACGTTCTACACCACCAGTGACTTCTGGCGGGTGCCGAACGACCCGACCTCGTCCAACCAGGTGCCGCAGCCGCCGTACTACCTGTCTCTGGCGATGCCCGGCAACGAGGAGGACGTGAACTTCTCGTTGACCTCCCAGTTCATCCTGGACGACGACACTCGCAACGTGCTCACCGGGTACATGTCGGTGAACGCTGAACCGGGGGACCAGGATGGCCAGATCTCCGAGGACTACGGCACGATCACGTTGCTCGAGCTGCCGCGGGACATCACTGTGCCCGGACCGGGGCAGGTGCAGAACAACTTCGACTCCGACACCGATGCAGCGAACGAGCTGAACATCCTCGCCCGTGGCGGGTCCACAGTGGTTCCGGGCAACCTGCTCACCCTTCCAGTGGGTGGCGGTGTGCTCTATGTGCAGCCGGTGTACGTGCAGTCCTCCGGGACCACGCAGTTCCCGCTGCTGCGGCGGGTGCTGGTGGCCTTCGGTGATGAGATCGGCTTCGCCCACACCCTGGACGAGGCCCTGGACCAGGTGTTCCAGGGTGACTCCGGGGCTAACGCCGGGGACGCAGGGAACGAACCGGCCGACGAGGACGAAGGCACCGATGACGGTGAGGACACCGGTGACTCTGGCGACAGCGGGGACACCGGCTCCGCCGACGCCGATGCCCAGCAGCAGCTGAACGAGGCCCTGCAGGAGGCGTCGGCGGCGATGGAGGACTCCTCGCAGGCGATGGCGGACGGCGACTGGGCCGCCTACGGGGAGGCGCAGGAGCGCCTGAACTCGGCGCTGGCCAGGGCGTTGGAGGCTGAGTCCGAGCTGACCGGAGAGCCGGTCGCCGGTGCGGGCGACGGCTCCGACGACGGCGGCTCCGGTGACGGTGCCACCGAGGAGCCCACCGACGGCTGAGCCACTGCTGACCGCTGGCGGTCCCGGGGCGAACACCACCCGGGACCGCCAGTCCGGTCGGAACCTGCCCGCCGAGAACTGTGCTCGCCGAGTGTGACTGGAGCCACCGTCAGTGAATTTGCTCCTGCGGGACGCGTTCCGTAGAGTGGTGGCTACCGACGCGGGGTGGAGCAGTTCGGTAGCTCGCCGGGCTCATAACCCGGAGGTCGGAGGTTCAAATCCTCCCCCCGCCACCAAGGAACGGCGCGATCCCAACGAAAAACCGGGGTCGCGCCGTTCGTCATTCCGGCAGGGTCCAGCCCAGCCCCCGAATACCCCCCGGAAACGATCACGACTCACCCGTGGCAGCGAGGCGGGCGCCGACCTGGACGCGCCGCAGGTGATCAGCTGAAGTCCAGGCCCAGCAGTGCGTTCTCGGTCACCTCCGGCAGCGCCGGGTGGATCCAGTACTGCTGGGTGGCGACCTCGCGCACGTCCAGGTCGAAGGCCAGCACGGTGATCATCTGCTGGATCAGCGTGGCTGCCTGCGGACCCAGGTAGTGCGCCCCGAGCAGCCGGCCGGTGGTCCGGTCGGCGACCAGCTTGCAGATGCCGGTGGTGTCCTCCATCGCCCAGCCGTAGGCGACGTCCCCGTAGTCCTGCACCTTCACGGTCACCTCGTAGCCCTGCACGCGGGCCTCGGCCTCGGTCAGGCCGACGGTGGCGACCTGCGGGTGGGTGAACACGGCGGACGGTACGTTCGCGTGCGGCAGCGTGCGCAGGTCGTCTGGGTGCAGCAGGTTGTGCTTGATCGTGCGCATCTCGGCGTTGGCCACGTGCTTGAGCATGTACGGCGAGGACACGTCACCCAGCGCCCACACCCCGTCCGCGCTGGTCGAACGCCCGTAGCGGTCCACGGCCACCCGGCCGTCCTCGGTCATCTCGATGCCGGCCGAACCCAGGTCCAGCCGGTCACCGTTCGGTACGCGGCCGGTGGCTACCAGCAGCACCTGCGCGGTGACGGTCGACCCGTCGTCGAGCCGGACGGTCACCCCGTCCTCGTCCTCCTCGGCGCCGATGGCGGTGCGCCCGGACAGCAGCCGGAACCGTTCGCCGGCCAGGGTGTTGAACCGCTCGTGCAGGTCGGCATCGAGGCGGCGCAGCAGCGAGGAGCGGGACACGATCGTCACGTCGGTGCCCAGGGCGTCGAAGACGTGCGCGAACTCCATCGCGATGAACCCGCCACCGACGATCACGATCGACCGGGGCTGCGTGGGCAGCCGCATGATGTCCTCGTTGGTGTGGTATCGCACCCCGGAGGCGGCGATCGCCTCCGGCACGAACGGGCGCGATCCGGCCGCGATCACCACCTCGTCGGCGGAGATGATCGCCTGCTGGTCCCCCTGGCCGGTGCGCAGCGTGCGCTCGGCGACGAACACGGCGTGCTGGTCGTACACGTCGATGTTCGGTGTCTGAGGTCCGCGCCGGTAGGCCTCACCACCCTCGGCGATCGGGTCGATGCGGCGAGTGAAGACGCGAGAGACGATCCCCGGCCAGTCGACGGCGTCCACGCGGGCGTCCAGGCCCAGTCGCCCGGACTGGATGGTCTCCAGGGCCACGTCAGCGGCGTAGACGTACATCTTCGTCGGGATGCAGCCCACGTTCAGGCAGGTGCCGCCGAACGTGCCCGCCTCGATGATCGCGATCGACTTCTCGTCCAGCTCCGGGCCCGGGATCGAGTTGCCCGACCCTGTCCCGATGATGATCAGG
>DATGRZ010000081.1:0-5919 GCA_035303065.1 Ruania sp. | reverse complement strand
GCCCGTGCAGGTGCCAGCGCTGCTGGCTCGTCTGAAGAGACACCTGTATCCGGACGGCCGGCCCTCGGCCCTGGCCCGCGCAGCCAATGCCGTCATCGCCCGCCAGCACGCACTGGGCATCCTCACCCCCCGCAGCAGCGTGACGCTGGTGGTCACCGGCCGCCGGTCCGGACGGCCAGTGGCCCTGCCGCTGGTGGTGGCGAGCGTCGACGGAGCGCAGTTCGTCGTCTCGATGCTCGGTGAGCAGGCCGGCTGGGTGCGCAACGTCCGGGCTGCCGGTGGCCGAGCCGTGCTGCTGCAGCACCGACGCCGGGTGCCGGTGCACCTGGTGGAGGTGCCACCCGGCCAGCGGGCACCGGTGCTGCGCGCCTACCTGGCCGTGGCCCCGGGCGCTCGTCCGCACATCCCGGTGGACCGGCACGCACCCCTGGCCGAGCTCGAGCGGGTGGCCGCCGACCACCCGGTGTTCCAGGTCCACCGAGCGGGCTGACCGGGGGATCCACCATTCGATGGATTCCCGCCACACCAGGATGGTGACAGACTGTCAGCATGATTGCGAGCGTCACCGAGTCTGCCGCCCCGACCCGGCGGGACTGGCTCGGTCTGGCCACCCTGGCCGCCGGTCTGGGCATGATCGTGCTGGACGGCACGATCGTGGCCGTCGCACTGCCGGCGGTCATCGCCGACCTGGACCTGGACCTGACGGACGCCCAATGGGTGAACAGCAGCTACGCCGTCGTGCTCGCCGGCTCCCTGCTGGCCGCCGGGAGGCTGGCCGACCGGTGGGGGCGGCGGGCGATGTTCCTGGCTGGCCTGGTGGTGTTCATCGCCGGCAGCCTGCTCGCGGCGACTGCTGGCAGTGCCGGCGCCCTGATCGGCGCCCGGGTGGTGCAGGCCCTGGGGGCTGCGGGGATCCTGCCCTCGACGCTGTCCACGGTGAACGCCACGTTCCGCGGACGCTACCGGGCGGCGGCCTTCGGTGTGTGGGGTGCGGTGATCTCCGGGGCGGCGGCCGTGGGCCCGTTGGCCGGTGGCGCCCTGACCAGCTACGCCTCCTGGCGGTGGATCTTCCTGGTGAACGCGCCGGTGTGCGCGGTGGTGCTGCTCGCGGCGCTGGTCACGGTCCGGCCCACCCGCGGGGCCGCCACCGGCCGGGGGGCGGACGTCGACGGCACGCTGCTGTCCGGTCTCGGCCTGGGCGCGCTGGTCTTCGCGGTGATCGAGGGGCCACGGCTGGGCTGGTGGGCCCCGCAGGCCGAGCTCACCGTGCTCGGCAGGACCTGGGGCGTCGACGCACCGGTCTCCGTGGTGCCGATCCTGCTGCTGGTGGCCGCCGCACTCCTCGTGCTGTTCGTGGTCCGGGAGAGGCACCGCCTCCGGGTGGGCCGTTCGGTCCTGCTGGACCTGTCCCTGTTCCGGCTACCCACCTTCACCTGGGGCAACCTCACCGCTGCCGCGGTGGCGGTCGGTGAGTTCGCGATCGTCTTCACCCTGCCGCTGTACCTGGTGAATGCACGCGGGCTGGACGTGATGACCGCCGGCTGGGTGCTGGCGGCGATGGCGCTCGGCGCATTCGTCGCCGGGGCCGCCGCCCGGCACCTGGCCGACCGGATCGGCGCCCCGGGGGTGGTGCTGGTGGGACTCGGGATGGAGCTGGCCGGTGTGCTGCTGGTGGTGCTGGCTGCCGGGCCGGCCACCGCCGCCTGGCTGATCGCCGCACCACTGGTGCTCTACGGTCTGGGCCTCGGGCTGGCCTCCGCGCAGCTGACCGGCACCGTGCTGCGGGACGTGCCCACAGAGGTCTCCGGGCAGGGGTCGGCCACACAGAGCACAGTGCGGCAGGTGGGCTCTGCACTGGGCACCGCACTCGCCGGCAGCGCCCTGTCCCTAGCGCTCGCGCTCACCCTGCCAGCCGCCCTGTCCGGCGCCGGGCTCGACGGGCCGCAGCTGGACCAGGTGGCCGGTGCCACCCGCACCAGCGCCGGATCGATGATCGCCCAGCTGCGGGCCGCCGGCAGCTCGAGCCCGTTCGGTGCGGACACCGGCCAGGTGGTCACCGCCCTCACCCAGGGCTTCGCGGACGCGACCCGGATCACCCTGGCGACCGCCGCCGTCTTCCTGCTCGTCGGGTTGGTCGGTGCGCTGCGGGTGTGGCTGGTGGCCCGGCGACCGGCCCCGAGCACCGGATAGGTCGGTGCCGGGCGTTACCGTGGGCGCATGCGGATGCGGGTCAAGCTGCTCGTCTGGGGTGGGCTGGTGCTGGTGTGGGCGGGCGCGTTGGTGCTCGGCTGGGGGAACGTGGAGTCCGGCACCGCCGACCCGCTGCTCACCCTGGGCTCGGCACGGGACCTGGTGCCACCGGCGCATCCGGACATCCCCGACTCCACCTACTACGTGGCCACCGGGCACCTGCTCGTGCTGGTGGCAGTCACAGCGGCCGCGGTGCTGCTGCCGCTGGCCGGTAGCCGGTGGCGCATCGTGGCCGGTCTGGTCACCCTGGCTGCCAGCGGCTGGCTCGCCTACGTCACCTATACCGGCGAGACCGTCGACGGCGGATGGTCACCTCTGGCGGTGTACGTCGCCGCCGGCGTGCTCGCCCTGGTGGGGGTGCTGTACCTGGCCGGCCGGCCAGGTCCGGTGGGGGTGGGTGCGGGGCTGCTCGCCCTGGCCGGTGCGGCGTGGAACACGAATGCGGCGGTCGAGCTGCTGCTGCCGCACGGGCGGCCCGGGCTGGGGTCGATCGCCCTCACCCTCGGGTTCCTGCTGGTGGCCGCCGGGGCGTTCACCACGCTCGGGGAGCGGCCGCGCCGGCGGCGCCGCTGATCCCGGTCGTTGGCACGAGCGCTACCCGGGGGCGAACGGCCAGATCAGCGGCACCAGGAACGTGGCCACCAGCACGAACAGGGTCAGCAGCGGCAGGCCCAGCTTCCAGTAGTCACCGAACCGGTAGGCGCCGGGCTCCTGGACCATCAGGTTCGCGGCTGTGGCCACCGGGGTGATGAACGCCGCCGCCCCGGCCACGGTGATCCCCATCAGCAGCGGCAGCGGCGACAGGTCGGCCGTGGCCGCCACGGTGAGCGCGATCGGGAACACGATCAGCACTGTGGCCAGGTTGGAGATGAACTGCCCGAGGATGACCACCACGAGCACGATGCTCAGCTGCAGCAGCAGCGGGGAGGCGGCCCCGAGGTTCACGGTGAGCCAGTCGGCGAGCACGTCGGCCAGGCCGCTGGTGCGGATCGCCGTGGACAGCGGCACCATGCCGGCCACGATCAGCAGCGTGGGCAGGTGGATCGCCCGCTGCGCCTGCGGCACCGACAGCACCCGCAGCAGCACCAGCAGTCCCGCTGCCGCCAGGGAGACGATCGCCGCCGGTGCCAGGTCGAGCGCCAGGCACACGCACATGACGAGCATCACGCCGATCGCCAGGTAGGACCGGGGGCCCAGCTCCACCACGAACCGGCGCAGCCGGGAGGGTTCGTCCACGGCGACGATACCGGGGTGGGCCACCCGGGCCTCGAGCGCCTCCCAGGTACCGCGCAGCACCAGCACGTCACCGGCCTGCAGGTCGGCGCTGGTCATGCTGCGGCCCGATCGTTGCACCGCCTTGACCACCAGGTCCCCGGAGTCGGTCATCATCCCGGGGAACACGTGGTCGCCGACGAACGATGACCGGGGCGGGATGACGATCTCGGTGACGCCGTCGTTCCGGGTGATCGAGGTGTCCCGGCCGGCCAGGCCGTGGTGCTCGGCGAGGGTGAGCGCGTGCCGGCTGAGGTCCGGTGGGGCGTCCTCGGGCACCCGCGTGGGCAGCAGGCGGGGACCCCAGAACACCACGATCGCGATGGTGCCCGCCAGCAGCGGCAGCCCCACCAGGGCGAACTCGAAGAAGCCGATCGGGCGGGCGCCGGCGTCCTCGGCCAGCTCGGCGACCATCAGGTTGATCGGGGTGCCGAGCAGCGTGAGCATCGAGCCGGCGTGGGCGGCGAACGCCAGCGGCATGAGGATCTGTGCGGGCGGCTGCCCGATCCGGGAGGCCAGCATCACCGCTACCGGGATGAGCGCCGCCACCGCGCCGTTCACGCTGATCAGTGCGGTCAGGGAGGCGCAGAGCAGCATCATCGCGGCCACTACGGCCACTCGCTGCTCCCCCACCCTGCGGGTGAGCTGCTGACCGGCCCAGGCGGTCACGCCGGAGACGTCGAGCGCCTCGCTGACCACGAACAGGGCGGCCAGGTAGACCACCACCGGGTCGCCGAAACCGGCGATCGCCTGCTCGAAGGACACCGCACCGGTCAAGAACAGCGCGAGCGCCACGCCGAGGGCCACCAGCGACGGTGGCACCTTGTTGCTCACGAACACCGCGATCGAGGCGAGCAGCACCACCAGGGTGGCGACCATCGCAGGCGTCACAGACTCTCCCTCGGGTCGACGCCTGCCACCACGCAGACAGTGACCATCCTCCGGTTCTCCAGGTGTAGCGTGAGGGTACACCGGCTCCGGCCCACCGTAGGGGAGGCGTACATGGGCACTCCGCTGGCGCTGGCCGACGTCACCGTGGTCACCGGTGATCGCGACGGCACCATCCTGCCCGCACGGACCGTGCTGGTCGGTTCCTCCGGCACGATCGAGCGCGTCGGCCCGGCCGCGGAGGTGCCGGTGCCAACCGGCTACCGCCGGATCGACTCCGCCGGCCGGTTCCTCCTGCCCGGGCTGATCAACGCGCACGCGCACCTGTTCTCCGACGGCAGACCGCTGCCGCCGGTGCTGCTCAGCGAGCGGGCGGAGAAGGCGGTGACCGTGTTCTTCCGCAGCCCGCTGGGCAAGCGGTACCTGAAGGCTCGCACCAAGAACGCGGTGCTGACCCAGCTGAAGACCGGGGTCACCACGATCCGCAGCCTGGGCGATGCGGGCTACGAGGGCGTGAGGGTCGCCGGCGAGATCGAGGCCGGCGACTATCTCGGGCCCCGGCTGCTGGTCTCCGGGCCGCTGCTGGCGGTCAGCGGTGGGCACGGTGTCCCGCAGATCGCGCTGGTCAGCGACAACCCATGGGACGCGCGGCGGAATGTGCGGATCCACCTGCGCCACGGCGTGCGGGCGATCAAGATCTCCGCGACCGGCGGCGTCACCGACGCCCGCACGATCGGTGAGGCCGGGCGGCCACAGATGACTGAGGAGGAGATGCACGCGATCTGCGCGGAGGCGCACAACGCGGGGGTGCTGGTGGCGGCGCACGCGCAGTCCAAGGAGGGCATCCTGGCGGCGCTGCGCGCCGGGGTGGACACGATCGAGCACGGCGCCACCCTCACCGAGGAGATCATCGACCTGTTCGGGGACAACCCGCAGGCGCTGCACGGGAGGTCGGCCCTGATCCCCACGTTGCAGGCGTGCCTGCCCCTGGTGCGCCTGGACACCTCGACCACCGGGATCACCGCCGTGAACAAGGCCAACGCCGAGATCGTCCTGGCGGAGATGCTGTCCGGGCTACGCTCCGCCGTCGAGAACGACGTGACGATCGGGATGGGCACGGACTCGGCACTGACCTACGTGACCCACTACAACACCTGGCGGGAGCTGGACTACCTGATCCGGTACGGCGGCCTCTCCCCCGCCAAGACCCTGCACGCAGCGACCCAGGCGAATGCTGAGCTGCTCGGCCTGCGGCAGGTGACCGGCGCCGTCGAGGAGGGGCTCAGTGCCGACCTGCTGCTCACCGACTCCGACCCGCTGCAGGACGTGCGCACGCTCTCCGCACCTCGGGCAGTGATCGCTCGGGGCCAGCTCGTCGATGACCTGGTCGTGGAGACCTTCGACGAGATCGACGCTGCGCTCGAGCAGATCTGAGGGCCCCGGCCCGCTCGACGGCGTCACTCACCGGTTCGGGTCGCGGAACCTGGCCATCGGGTCCTTCTGGCCGAG
>DATGRZ010000080.1:0-2235 GCA_035303065.1 Ruania sp. | reverse complement strand
CCGCCCTCGATGTTCTCGTAGTAGGTGACATCCTTGCCGGCAGCCAGCATCTGGGCGGCCATCTTCCGGGCGTGCCCGGGGTGCACCCGGTCGTCCCGGGTGGAGGTGGTCAGCAGCACCGGCGGGTACTCGGCATCGGCGTCGAACAGGTGGTACGGGGAGAACGTGCGGATGAACTCCCACTCTGCCGGGTCGTCCGGGTCGCCGTACTCGGCCATCCAGGACGCCCCGGCGAGCAGGTGGGAGTAGCGCTTCATGTCCAGCAACGGCACCTGGATCACCACGGCGCCGAACAGCTCCGGATACTGGGTGAGCATGTTGCCGGTGAGCAGGCCGCCGTTCGAGCCGCCCTGCACGCCCAGGTGCTCGGCGCTGGTCACGCCCCGGGCGGTCAGGTCGCGGGCCACGGCCGCCAGGTCCTCGTACGCCTTGTGCCGGTTCGCCTTCAGTGCCGCCTGGTGCCAGGCCGGCCCGTACTCGCCGCCGCCGCGGATGTTCGCCAGCGCGTACACCCCGCCACGCTCCAGCCAGGACCGGCCGAGCACGCCGGAGTACATCGGGGTCAAGGAGATCTCGAATCCGCCGTAGCCGTACAGCAGCGTGGGCGACGTGCCGTCGAAGGGCAGGTCCTCACGGCGGAGCAGGAAGTAGGGGATACGGGTGCCGTCGGCGGAGGTGGCGAAGTGCTGCTCGGCCACCAGGCCGTCGGCGTCGAAGAACGTGGGCATCGACTTCAGCGGCTCGATGCTCACCGCCACCTGCCCGTCCGCTCCCGGGGCCTCGGCCAAGGAAGCCAGCGAGAGCGTGGTGGGGGAGAGGAAGTCGGCGGCATAGAGCCACAGGTCGTCGCTGGTGCGCGGATCCACCGGCGCGACCTGCACAGTACCCACGGCCGGGGCGCCGGCGAAGACCGAACGGGAGAAACCGCCGTCGAGCGGGGTGAGGATCTCCAGGCGGGACTTCACATCGTCCAGGACGTTCAGCACCAGGTGGTGCCGGGTCCACGTGTAGGCCGCCAGCGATGTGGACGGGGTCGGCGTGTACAGCTCTCGGAAGTCCCGGTCGCCGGCCAAGAATGCCGCGAAGTCGATCGCCAGCAGCGCGCCACCGGGGTAGCTGCGCCCGGCCACCTCCCAGTCCTCGCGCAGCTCCACGGTCAGCCACTCCCGGTGCACCCCGGCGCTGGCCGAGCGGGGCACCTCCACCAGGGTGAGCTGATCACCCTCGAGCAGGTAGAGCTCCTCGCTGTAGAACGCGATCGCGCGGGAGACGAAGTCGCGCTCGAACCCCGGCGTGGAGTCATGCACCGCGGCGATGTACATGTCCTCCTCGGTGCCCTCGTAGACCACCTCCGCCTCCTCCAGCGGTGTGCCGCGGCGCCAGCGGCGGGCGATCCGCGGGTAGCCGGACGGGGTCATCGAGCCCGCACCGGTGTCGGTGAACACGAACAGGGTGTCCTCGTCGATCCAGGACGTGCCACCCTTGGACTCCGGCCGGAAGAACCCGTCGTCGATGAAGGTCATGGCCTCCAGGTCGAACTCGCGGGAGACGTCGGCGTCGGCCCCGCCGCGGGACAGGTCCACGATCGCCCGACGGTAGGCGTGCGGTCCGGTGCGCAGCACGCTCGCCCCGTGCCAGACCCAGTTCTCCCCCTCCGCCTCGTTCAGCGCGTCGATGTCCAGCACGGTCTCCCACTCCGGGCGATCGGTGCGGTAGGAGTCCAGCGTGGTGCGCCGCCACAGGCCGCGTTCGTGGTCAGCGTCCCGCCAGAAGTTGTAGAGGTGCTCGCCGACCTTCGACACGTCCGGGATCTTGGCGTCGGAGTCCAGGACCTCGAGGATGCGATCGCGGGTGGCGGTGAACTCGGCGCCGGCGGCCAGGGTAGCGGCCTGCTCGGCGTTCCGGGCGCGGACCCAGTCCAGGGCCCGCTCGCCCTCGACGTCCTCCAGCCAGGTGTACTCATCCTCGTTGCCGGCAGTGGTCACAGGTGCTCCTTCGGCTGATCAGCGGGTGGCTGTGCTCAGCCTAGGAGACGGCGGGACCTGCCTGGGACAGCAGAGCCTCGCCTGGGCAGTGGGGTCGCGTGGCTGGCCGGGAGACGGGTTCAGCCGCGGCTGCGGGCGGCCCGGCGCTCCCGCCAGGCGGCGTTGAGCTTCTTCGCGTTGGCCGCGACGATCAGCGAGGCGGTCAGCGGGAGGGCGGTCATCATGGTGAACAGTGCTGCGTGATCCATGT
>DATGRZ010000079.1:0-5849 GCA_035303065.1 Ruania sp. | reverse complement strand
CCCTGGAAGATGATCATCGGTGCGGTCAGGGCGGCCACGTGGTGGATCGGGGACCGGTCGCGATAGATCGCCTGGTCCTCGGGGTAGGGGCCCACCAGCCGGTCCAGGTAGCGGGACTCGAACTTGTGCGTCTGCGCGGCGAGAGCCTCCAGATCACCGATGCCGTAGTAGCTGGCCCCGGCGGCGAAGGTGTCGGTGAAGGTCAGCGCCGCGAGCGTGGTGAACCCGCCGGCGCTGCCGCCCCGGATGGCCATCCGGCCCGGGTCCACCAGACCGCGGTCGGCCAGCGCCTGAGCGCCGGAGGCGCAGTCGGCCACGTCGACCACGCCCCAGCGGCCCCGCAGCCGGTCCCGGTAGGTCCGCCCATAACCGGTGGACCCGGTGTAGTTCACGTCCAGCACCGCGAACCCGCGGCTGGTCCAGAACTGGATACCGGCATCGAACCCGGGCGGGGACATGTCCGTGGGGCCGCCGTGGGAGAGCACCAGCAACGGTGGCAGCTCCCCGACGGGGCCTTCGGCCGCGCCGGCCGGCGGGTAGAAGAACCCGTAAGCATCACCGGTACGGGAGGCCCAGGTGACCTCCTCGGCCACCGAGACGGCCTCGCCCGGCACCTGAAGATCGGAGCTGGTGCGCAGCACGTTCACCTGCCCGCGGGCCAGGTCGAGCTCGACCACGGCCGCGGGGCCGGTGTCCCGGCTGCCGAGGAACACCACCCGCCCGTCTCCGGCGGCCAGCGAGCCGGCCGGCTGCCAGTGCCCGTCCCAGGCCTCCAGCGCGCCGTTGGCGGTACGGATCGCGGCCAGGTGCCGCCGTCCGCTCACCGTGTAGGCGGTCATCAGGTGGTCGGCGTCCAGCACGCACAGGGTGCGGGTGCCCAGCTGCCACTGCGGCAGGGTGAACTCCGCCTCGGCCGGGTGCAGGTGCCGGGTACGCAGCTCGCCGTCCACCTGCTCGGTGCGGTACAGGTTCCACCAGCCGGTCCGGTCGTCCACGTGCACCAGGTCACCCTCGGGCGTCCACACCGGCTCCGCCACGGAGACCTGCCCACCCCCGGCCACGGTGCGACGGTGCACCAGGCGCGCTCCGCCGTCGGTGACCGAGGCGATGTGCAGCCGGCCGGCGTCCCAGGGCATGTCCGGGTGGGACCAGGCGATCCAGGCGAGCAGGGCACCGTCCGGGCTGAGCCGCGGCGCGGCCACGAAGTCCTCACCCCGCACCAAGGTGGCGATCAGCTGCGGGTCGGCCGCTGCGGAGCCGTCCAGCGGGAGCGAGACCAGCGTGGTGTCCGGGTCGGTGCGGAACTCACCCGGTGCGCCGTGGTCCTCGACCACGGCGTAGAGCACCCCGCGCTGGGCATCCACCTCCAGGTCGGCGTACCGACGCCCGTCGGCCGGCACCAGCGGCACCGCCTCGGCCCAGCCCTCGCCGGCCCGGTCGATCCGGTAGAGGCGGTCGTCGGCGTGCGCGGAGAGGACCACACCGGTGGCGGTGAGCGCGTAGCTGCCGCCGCCGTACTCGTTCACCCGGGTGCGTACGGTCACCGGCACGCGCGCGCCGTCCGACCCGGTCCAGGTGACCCGGTCCAGGCTTCCCTCGGCATCCCGGCGCACCAGCACGGTGCGGCCACCGGCGGCCGGGTCGGACTCGGTCCAGTAGGTGTCTGCCCCGTCCAGCTGGATCTCGCCCAGGCTGCGGGAGCCGGCGGCCAGGTCCGCCGCGGTTATCGGGGCCGGCCAGGAGCCGAACGGCAGGTGTGGGCGGGCACCGGGGCCGGACGCGACGCCGGTGGTCGGTTCGTCGAGGCTCATCCGCAGCTCACCAGCCGGCCGGGAGCGGTCGGCCCTCGTCGTAGCCGGCGGCGGACTGCAGGCCCACCACCGCCCGGTCGGCGAACTCCGCCATGTTCGCGGCGCCGGCGTAGGTGCAAGCGCTGCGCAGCCCAGCGGTGAGGTGGTCCAGCAGGTCCTCCACACCGGGACGCTCCGGGTCCAGGTACATCCGGGAGGAGGAGATGCCCTCCTCGTACAGCGACTTGCGAGCCCGGGCGAACGCGGTGGCGTCGGCCGACGTGCGGGCAGCCACCGCACGTGCCGAGGCCATCCCGAAGCTCTCCTTGTAGGCCCGGCCGTCAGCATCGTGGTGCAGGTCCCCGGTGGACTCGTGGGTACCGGCGAACCAGGAACCGACCATCACCTGGGACGCCCCAGCAGCCAAGGCCAGGGCGACGTCCCTCGGGTGCCGGATCCCGCCGTCGGCCCACACGTGCGCACCCAGCTCGCGCGCCTGCTGGGCGCACTCCAGCACAGCGGAGAACTGCGGCCGGCCCACGGCCGTCATCATCCGGGTGGTGCACATCGCGCCCGGGCCGACCCCGACCTTGACGATGTCCGCGCCGGCCTCGACCAGATCGGTGACACCGTCGGCGGTGACCACGTTGCCGGCCACGATCGGCACCTGCGGGTCCAGCGAGCGCACCGCCCGCAGCGCGTCCATCATCTTCGACTGGTGCCCGTGCGCAGTGTCCACCACGAGCGTGTCCGCACCGGCCTCGAGGAGTCCGCGGGCGCGGGCGGCAACATCACCGTTCACCCCCACGGCGGCGGCCACCCGCAGCCGGCCGGCCTCGTCCACCGCCGGGGCGTAGATGGAGGAGCGCAGCGCGCCGATCTTGGTGAGCACCCCCACCAGCTGGCCGGCGTCGTCCACCACGGGCGCGAACCGGCGACGGGCCGCCTCCTGCGCCTCGTAGGCCTTCTCCAGGGCGTCTGGCCCGGTGAGCACGTCCAGGGTGAGCACAGTGGGGTCGGGGGTCATCACCTGGCCGGCCTGGGTGAACTGGTCCACCCCTTGGCAGTCCGAGCGGGTCACCACACCCACGGGGCGGCCGCCGTCGATCACCACTGCAGCGCCGTGGGAGCGCTTCTCGATCAGCGTGAGCACCGTGTGCACGGTGTCCTCGCGGTCCACGGTGACCGGGGTCTCCAGGATGGGGTGTGCGGACTTGACCTCACCGATGGTGCGCTGCACCTGGTCCAGCGGGACGTCCTGGGGGAGCACCGCCATCGCTCCCCGGCGGGCAACGGTCTCGGCCATCCGGCGGCCGCTGATCGCGGTCATGTTCGCCACCACCACCGGGATGGTGGTGCCGGTGCCGTCGCCCGTGGTCAGGTCGACGTCGAACCGGGAGGAGACCTGGGAGTAGGAGGGGACGAGGAACACGTCCCCGTAGGTGAGGTCGTGTCCGCTGCTGTGACCGGGCAACATGCGCATGCTCCGTAGCCTATGCGGTCCGGGCAGGCACGATCGACGGTTTCGCCCTGTCCCCTCCGGTAATGCTGTCCACCCGTCCGGGCTGCGATCACACTCTCCGGCGTGCCTGGACCACCGCACCGTGGGCACCGGCCTAGGGTAGGCGCGTGCCCGCACTACGTTTCGCCCGGACCCCGGGTGGTGGTGTCATCTCCTCGGCGGACCGGGTGGCCTGGTTGCGCGCCCGGCTCTGGGGCGTGACCGCCACCGACGCCCGCCGGCTGGTCACTTCCCGCGGGAAGGTGAGCAAGCAGCGCGAACGGCTGCTCGCGGAGAAGTTCTCCGGTCGGACCATGCCGCGGCTGCCGCAGTTCGCGCACGGGATCGAGCGGGAGCCGGTGATCGCCGCCTGGGTGCACCAGCGGTTCGGCATCGCCCCCAGCGGCGCTCTGTGCGTGGGAGCCAACGACCGCCACCTGGCCACACCGGACGGGATCGGTGAGCACTCGATCGCGGAGATCAAGACCTCGGTGGAGGACCTGGACGGTGCCGCCCGCACCTACGCCGACCAGCTGCAGTGGCAGCTGCACGTGACCGGCTGCGAGCGGGTGCTGTTCGTGGTGGAGCACCGGCACACGATGCGCCGGGACTTCCGCTGGGTCGGCCGGGACGAGGCGCGGATCGCGCTGCTGGCCGAGCACGCGGATGCCTTCCTCGCCGAGCTGGATGCTCGCCGTGCCGCCTGGATGGCCCGGGCGGAGCAGGAGGAGACGGTCGCCCAATGGTCCGCAGGGCCCGGCCTGGAGACAGCACCCGACCCGGCGGCGTGGACCGCCCCGTCGCCAACGAAGGTCCGCACCGGGACCTAGGCATGGGTGCCTCGGCCGCGGCACCGTGTTCGGAAGGCGCCTCAGCCGCGGCACCATGTTCGGCGGGCACCGGTGGAGCTCGCGCCGGTGCTCACCCGCGGCGTCCTGCACCAGCCGGTCAGACAGCGAACTTCGTCCCGGGATGGAGTTCGTGCCCCCGGCACCCGGGTCCGGGAGCTAGCATGTGGCCCAGCAGTCGCCGACGCGAAGGGAGGCCGGATGCGTCACGCCGGCCGGTGGGATGACACGAACGACATCGTGGTCTTCAGCGGCAGTGCCCATCCGGCGCTGGCGAGCAGCATCTGCGCGGAGCTGGGTCTGACGGTCTCACCGTCGCGCACGTCCCGGTTCTCCAACGACTGCCTGGAGTCCCAGCTGCTGAGCAACTGCCGGCAGCGGGACGTGTACATCGTGCAGCCGCTGGTGCCGCCCACCCAGGACCACCTGATGGAGCTGCTGCTGATGGTGAATGCCGCCCGCGGCGCCTCCGCAGCGCAGGTGACCGCAGTGATCCCGCACTTCGCCTACGCCCGCTCGGACAAGAAGGACGCTTCCCGCATCTCCCTCGGTGGGCGCCTGGTGGCAGACCTGCTGCAGACCGCCGGCGTGGACCGGGTGCTGACGATGACGCTGCACGCACCGCAGGTGCACGGGTTCTTCTCCGTGCCGGTGGACCACCTCACCGCGCTCGGGGTGCTGGCCGAGCACTACCGGGCGCAGGACCTCACCGACTCGATCGTGGTCTCCCCGGACCTGGGCAATGCGAAGGAAGCGACCCAGTTCTCCCGGCTCCTCGGGCTGCCGGTGGCCGCCGGGTCGAAGCAGCGGATGGCCGACGACCGGGTGGTGGTCGATGCGATCGTCGGTGACGTGGCCGGCAAGCGGGCGATCATCCTGGACGATGAGATCGCCACCGGTGGGTCGATCGTGACGCTGCTGGAGCGGCTGGCCGAGGACGGGGCCACCGGAGCGAGCGTGGCGTGCACGCACGGGCTGTTCACCGGGTCCGCCCACGAACGGCTCAGCGGGCACCCGATGATCAGTGAGGTGGTCACCACCGACACGGTGCCGGCGCCGCCGGAGTGGCACGAGCTGACGGTGCGGTCGGTGTCCCAGCTGTTCGCCGAGGCGATCCGGCGGGTGCACGAGGGGGAGTCGGTCTCCAGCCTGTTCGACGGTGTGGACCCCACGCACGGACCCCCGCAGCCCAGCCTGTTCGAACCGGACCGCCGGGCGATGCCGCGCCGCGAGTACGCCAGCGCACCCGCCCGCTGACCGGGCCTGCATGGGTGCCCAGACCGAGCCCAGGCGTCGGGTGCGAGCTGGGCTGATCGGCCTGACCGGGATCGGCGTGGCGGCGTTGGTGCTGGTGTGGGTCGTAGCAGTGCCGATGGACGCGGTGTGCCCGGCGATCGGCGGGGCGGGTGAGCTGCCGGCCTGTACGGCGGCGGACCGGGTCGCGGCCGGGGTGCGCTGGAGCCTGGTGATCGCAGGCTGCTACGTCCTCACCACGGCAGCGGTACTCCTCAGCCGGCAACGGTCGCGCGTGCTCGTGCCGGTCGCCGTGGTGGCGTTTGCAGTGCTGTGCGCGCTCGCGCTCGGCCAGGTGGTCGCAGTCACCGGGGTCGTCGTTCCTGGGTGATCCCCGGCCGAGCGCAGTCCGCGCCGCTACGCCAGTGCGCCCTCTCGCTGCAGGTACGGGGTGATCCCACCGAGGTGGAACGGCCA
>DATGRZ010000078.1:0-13252 GCA_035303065.1 Ruania sp. | reverse complement strand
TACGTGTCCGTCAACCGCACTGATCTCGTTGCTGCGATCGCCGAGAAGGCGTCGCTGACCAAGACCGACGCCGACGCCGCGCTGGGTGCGCTGCAGGAGGTCCTGGTCGAGTCCCTCGGCAAGGGCGAGGCCGTCAAGGTCACCGGCCTGCTGAGCGTCGAGCGGGTGGAGCGCGCTGCGCGCACCGGCCGCAACCCCCGTACCGGTGAGGAGATCCAGATTCCGGCCGGTTACGGCGTCAAGGTGTCCGCTGGCTCGGCCCTGAAGAAGGCCGTCGCCAAGTGACTCTCGGCGGCCGCTGAGCCGCCATCGACGAAGGGGCGTAGGAGCATCCTGCGCCCCTTCGTCGTGCCCGGGTCGCCCAGCGGTGGCAGGCACTCGTCGCCTGCCTGCGCGGCTCTCGACCCGCTGTGCGGCTCTCGACCCGCTGTGCGGCTCTCGGCCCGCTGTGCGGGCCTGGGCCCGACCAGGTGCGGGCCTGGGCCACTACTTCTTCTCCCGCTCGCGGGCGCGCGCCACCGCCTCCCGCTCGCGCTTGACCGCCTCGCGCACCTTCTTCTGCGCCTCCCGGGCCGCCTTCTCCGCCTCCCGGCGGGCGATCCGTGCCGCGCGTACCTTGGTGTCCTTGGGGAAGGCGTCGGTAGCCGGGGGATCCTCTGGTTCGGTCGGCATCGCTGCCGGCGCGCCCTCGGCGCGGGACCGGACGTAGAGCTCGACACCATCGAGGATGCGTTCCAGGCCGAAGGCCAGCGGGTCGTCGTCAGCGGTGAACACACCTGCGTCGATCGCCCCGCGCAGGTATGGGAACTGTTCGGCCGTGACCAGCCGCTCGATCATGCCGGCGATCTGGCGGTCGAGCTCGTTCGGCGTGATGCCGACTTCCCGGGCACGGTTGGTGTAGCCGTGGTCGACGATCGCCTGCCAGCGGGCGTGCCCGGTCATCAGCAGCAGCACCGCGGTCGACTCCAGCGGCTCCAGCGGCGTACCGGACATCAGCTCCAGGGCGGCGTCCATCCAGGCGAGGTTCGCCGGAGTGCTCGGGATGCCGGCGATCGGTAGGTCCAGCAGCCACGGGTGCGCGGTGTAGACCGTCATCGTCTCGTCGTGCCAGCGCACCAGGCCCTCGCGCCAGCCGGTCGCCTCGGTGATGCTCAACGGGGGAGCGCCGAGCGCCTGCTCGCCCATCAGCAGCAGCAGGTCGTCCTTGCTGGTCACGTAACGGTAGAGCGACATGGTGGTGAACCCGAGCTGCTTCGCCACTGCGGACATGGAGACCGCACCGAGCCCCTCCGCATCGGCGATCTCGACGGCGGCGTCCACGATCCGCTCCAGGCTCAGCTCCCGCTTGGGCCCCCGTTGCTGCGGGTGGGCTGCCACCCCCCAGGCCAGCGCCAGGCCCCGGGGCAGCTCTACCTCGTCCAGGTCTGGGTCCATGTGCCCAGCCTAGTTCTGTTTATGGCATAGACAACTCGGTATATGGCGCATACAGTGTATTGCGTACACGGAGAGAGCGAGGAGCTGCCATGAACGTAGCGATCGAGGTGAGCGGACTACGCAAGGCGTTCGGCGCCGTCGACGTGCTCGACGGGATCGACCTGAGCGTGCGCCGTGGCACCGTGCACGCGCTGCTCGGGCCGAACGGCGCGGGCAAGACCACGCTGGTGAGCATCCTGGCGACACTGGTCCGCCCGGACGCCGGCACAGCCCGGGTCGCCGGCGTCGATCTGCTCACCGAGCCGAACCAGGTGCGCCGGCGGATCGCGCTCACCGGCCAGTCCGCCGCGGTCGACGACGTGCTCACCGCTGAGGAGAACCTGCGCATGATGGCGCGGCTGCGCGGGCTGCGTGGCCCGGCGGTCAGGCGGCGGGCAGGTGAGCTGATCGCACAGTTCGGCCTGGTCGAGGCGGCCGGCCGGCAGGTAAAGACCTTCTCCGGCGGCATGCGCCGGCGCCTCGACCTGGCGCTGAGCCTGGTGGTCGCCGCAGACGTGGTGTTCCTCGATGAACCGACCACCGGGCTCGACCCGCGCAGCAGACGCGAGCTCTGGCAGGTGATCGCCGGCCTGCGCACTGCCGGCACCACCGTGCTGCTGACCACCCAGTACCTGGAGGAGGCGGACGAGCTCGCCGACCGAGTGTCCATCCTCGGCGGCGGATCGATCGTGGCCGAAGGGACCCCGGCCGAGCTGAAGCGGACGGTGGGCGAGGAACGCGTCGAGCTGCGGGACGAGATCGGCACCCTGCTGCACGCTGAACCGACCGACGGCACCTCCGCCGGGCTGCGCCGCGCCCTGGACATGATCGACGCTCTGGGCCGCACCGGCGAGCTCGTGGTGCGCCGACCGAGCCTGGACGACGTGTTCTTCGCCCTCACCGAGACCGCTGCAGCACCCCCGGCCCTCACCCGTGCCACCCCGGCGGCAGACACCCGCCCGCTCGCCAGTACCGGAAGGACCCAGCGATGACCCCTCTGACCCCGGCGGCGCCACGCGCCGCCCGCGTGCTTCCCGGTACCGAGGAGGCGGTCTTCATCGGCCGCAGCCTGCGCCACAGCCTGCGCAACGTGGACGCCATGCTGATGGCGGTCCTGCTCCCGGTGCTGCTGATGCTGCTGTTCGTCTACGTGTTCGGCGGTGCCTTCGACCCGAGCGGCGACTACGTGAACTACGTGGTGCCCGGCATCATCCTGCTCTGCGCCGGGTTCGGTGCCTCCTCCACGGCCGTGGACGTGGCTGGGGACAAGGCCGCCGGGATCATGGACCGGTTGCGCACCCTGCCGATCCGCAGCTGGGCGGCCGTGACCGGGCACGTGGTGGCCAGCCTGGTGCGCAACCTGCTCGCCACCGCGGTGGTGATCGGCGTAGCGCTGGCGATCGGGTTCCGGCCGAGCGCCGGAGTGGGCAACTGGCTCCTGGCGATCGCCGTGGTCGCGATCTACATCCTCGCGATCACCTACCTGTTCGCGGCTATCGGGTTGGCCACCGGAAGTGCGGAGGCCGCCAACGGGTACGGGTTCGTGCTGCTCTTCCTGCCCTACCTGTCGACGGCGTTCGTCGGTGCGGACACGTTGCCCACCTGGCTCCGCGGGTTCGCCGAGCACCAACCGATCACCCCGGTCATCGAGACGGTCCGGGCGCTGCTGATGGGCACACCGGCCGGCTCCGCACCGGCTCTCGCCCTGGTCTGGTTGGCCGGGATCCTGGCCATGGCGATCGTGTGGTCGGTGATCCTGTTCAAGCGGCAGGCGGGCCGACGATGAGTATCGAAGTGGTGCGGGCTGAGGCTCTGGGCGATCGGGGACGACGTGCGGCGGCGGCGCTGCTCGCCCGCGGCTTCGCCGAGGACTTCGCGGCCATCACCAGCGACCGAGACCGACTGGCCGCCGCGTTCGAGCCGATCATCCTGCCCGAGCACATCTACCTGGCACTACGCGACGGCCAGCCCGCCGGGATCGCCACGCTCACCGGTGCCGACCAGGAGGTGTTCGTCCCCCGGTGGGCACCGCTGCGCCATCGGCTCGGAGTCCTGCGGGGCACAGTGCTGCACGTGGTGGTGCGCATCTGGTTCATGGGCGGTGATCCGGACGGTGTCCCGGGCCAGGCAGAGATCGGCTCGGTCGCGACCGACCCGGAGCACCGGGGCCATGGTGTGGCCACAGCGCTGATCCGGCACCTGTTGGAGGTCTCCGACCACCGGGTGCACGTCCTGCGTGACATCAAGGACACCAACGAGGCAGCACTGCGCGTGTACCGCAGGCTCGGCTTCGTCGAGTACACCCGCCGCAAGGCCCGATTCTCCCGGCGTGCCGGTTTCTCCGCGTACGTCTCGATGAGACGGGAGGGAACCGGCAGCTCCCAGACCGAGGCAGGAGCTGGGCCGGACCGGAGCGCGCACGAAGGGTGAGCGGGTTGTCCAGACAGCAGCACGCCGTCAGGGTTCGTACACTGGGACCATGAGCGAGCCGATCCCTCCCACCGAGCCCCAGGAGACCGAACGCCTGTCCTCCGGGGCGGGAACCGACGTCCTGGAGCGGGAAGAGGTCCGCGAGGAGGCGTCGCCCGGCGACGCCGACCGCTACGCGCACTACGTGAAGAAGGAGAAGATCACCGCAGCCGCCGTCTCCGGTGCGCCGGTGGTCGCCCTGTGCGGGAAGGTCTGGAGCCCGAACCGGGACCCCAGCAAGTACCCGATCTGCCCCGCCTGCAAGGAGATCTACGAAGGGTTGACCGGCAGCGGTGGGGACGAGGGGTCCTCCGGCAAGGGCCGCGGGTTCTTCGGCTTCGGCTCCAAGAAGTGACCGGGCCGGACTCTCCGGCCGCCACTGCTCACCCACCCTCCGCCGCACCGGCGGCGGGGTCCACGAGTGCGGCCTCGAACCTGCCCCCGGCCTACCCGGCACGTGCACCATGGGGCACTGCGCCGGCGTTGCGCGCCTGGCAAGCGGCTGCGCTGGAGAGCTACCTGGAACGGTCCCCGAAGGACTTCCTGGCAGTGGCGACCCCGGGAGCGGGGAAGACCACGTTCGCGCTGCGGGTGGCGACCGAGCTGCTGCAGGCGCGGACCGTGCGCCGGGTCACTGTCGTGGCGCCGACCGAGCACCTGAAGACGCAGTGGGCGGACGCTGCGGCACGGGTGGGTATCCGGATCGACCCGAACTTCCGCAACGCCCAGGGCCGGCACGGTTCGGCCTACGACGGGGTGGCGCTCACCTATGCGCAGGTCGCGGCGAACCCGAACCTGCACCGGGCGCGCACCGAGGCCGCACCCACCCTGGTGATCCTGGACGAGGTGCACCACGGTGGGGATGCGCTCTCCTGGGGCGATGCCGTGCGGGAGGCGTTCGACCCGGCCCGGCGGCGGCTGTCCCTGACGGGTACGCCGTTCCGGTCGGACACCGCGCCGATCCCGTTCATCACCTACACCCAGGATGCTGACGGCATCCGGCGCTCTCAGGCGGACTACACCTACGGCTACGGCGACGCGCTGCGGGACCACGTGGTCCGCCCGGTGATCTTCATGTCCTACTCCGGGCAGATGCGCTGGCGCACCAAGACCGGTGAAGAGGTCAGCGCACGCCTGGGCGAACCACTCACCAAGGACATGGTGAACCAGGCCTGGCGCACCGCGCTGGACCCGGAGGGGGAGTGGATCCCGTCGGTGCTGGCGGCGGCGGACAAGCGGCTGACCGAGGTGCGTCGTCATGTACCGGACGCCGGTGGGCTGGTGATCGCCACCGACCAGACGAAGGCCCGTGCCTATGCTGCGCACCTACGTCGGGTGACCGGACAGGCGCCGGTGGTGGTGCTCTCCGACGACGATGGCGCCTCCGGGCGGATCGAGGAGTTCTCCACTGGTCAGCAGCGCTGGCTGGTCGCGGTGCGGATGGTCTCCGAGGGTGTGGACGTGCCCCGGCTCGCAGTGGGCGTATATGCCACCTCGGCGGCCACGCCGCTGTTCTTCGCCCAGGCGGTGGGCCGGTTCGTGCGCGCCCGCAAGCGCGGGGAGACCGCTTCGATCTTCCTGCCGTCAGTGCCGACCCTGCTGGCGTTGGCCGCCGAGCTGGAGACAGAGCGGGACCACGCCCTGGACCGGGCCGGGCGCGCCGAGGCAGATGAGGGCATCTTCTCTGCCGAGGACGAGGAGCTGGCCCAGGCGAACCGGGAGGAGAAGGCCAGCGACGAGCTGATGCTGCCCGGGTTCGAAGCACTGGAGGCGCAGGCATCTTTCGACAAGGTCCTCTACGACGGTGGCGAGTTCGGCCTGGGTGGGGACGTCGGTTCCGCGGAGGAGCAGGAGTACCTCGGGATTCCCGGGCTGCTGGACGCCGACCAGGTCACGACGCTGCTGCGCTCGCGGCAGGCGGACCAGGTGGCCGCCCGCCGGCGCAGCGGGCAGAGCGCGCCGGCGCCGGTGGACGACCACCGGGTGGTCGCCGAGCTGCGCAAAGAGCTGAACGCCCTGGTCAAGGCCTGGGCCCGACGCTCGGGCACCCCGCACGGAGTGGTGCACACCCGGCTGCGCGAGCACTCCGGCGGCGGAGACGTGGCCACCGCCTCTGCCGAGCACCTGCGCAGCCGGATCTCCACTGTGCGCCGCTGGTTCGTCGGCAAGAAGTAGCCCGCGAGCCCGCTCCTCTTCACCCGCGTGCTCATCCACCCATCCATCCATTCACCCACCCACCCATTCACCCACCTTCCCTGCGCTGAATCGATGCAGGCGATACTTCCTGCGCGGGTTCGTGCCCGCGGTTATCGACCCCGTGCAGGATGTATCGCCGCGGTCCGCGCTCAGGGTGCAGATGGGGGAAGTCCCCGATGTGCCATGCGCCGCAGCCCGCCTACTGTGGCAGCGAGGACAGCCGGCGTGGATGGAGTATCGAAGTGCGCACTGCGACAGCGGTGAGAGCGAGCCGCATCCTGTACCTGCTGGCACTCACCGGCACCGCGCTCGTGCTGGGCCTGACGCTGGCGCACGTGCTGCAGAGCCCCGGCACCCGCTCGCTCAGCGGCGCGGAGTGGCTGGACGTGCAGCACACGTTCTACGGCGGCTTCGCCGTGGTCGGTGGAGCTGCCGAGATCCTCGGTCTGCTGGCGGCCACGGCGCTCGGTGTGCTGCTCCTACGCCGGTCGGGCCGCGTGGGGCTCGCGCCACTGCTCACCGCGGTGAGCCTGCTCGGCACTCTGCTCGTCTACTGGTTCGGCAACCGGCCGGTGAACGCGCTGATCGTCGGCTGGACCGCGCACACCCTGCCCGCCGACTGGGCCGTCTACCGGGACACCTGGGAGAACGCGCACGCGATCTCTGCGGGGCTCGCAGCGCTGGGTTTTGCTGCCCTGCTGCTGCTCCTCTGGTCTCCGGTCACCGGTGCCAGCCGGACGGGGGCGATACCTGGCCCGCCGGGTCGATAACGCAGAGCACGAACCCGCGCAGGAAGTATCGCCTGCATCGATTCAGCCATCGAGGGGGTGGTGGTGGACGTGCGTGGTGGGGATCGCCGGGTCGCCGGCGGACAACCGGCGGGCGTACGGGGACAGCTCGGCGCGAGAGGCGGCGTGCCGGGCGGCCGCCCGCTGCACACCATCGGCTCCCGTGGTACGCGGTTGCACCATCCCATCACGCACCAGCGGCACGAGCAGCGCCCGCAGATCTTCGTCCTCGGGCTGCCAGTCCGCCGGGGCGCCGGCCACGACCAGCTCCTCGCTGGCGCGGCCGGAGGGGTCCAGCCGCCGCGCCGCGCTCTTCCGCCCGCCGACGCTCGCCTTGGACGCCGAGACCTTCTCCACCGGCTCCATCGTGCCGTCGGCCCCCTCGCGCAGCACCAGCTTGTACACCATCCCGCAGGTGGGCGCCCCGGAACCGGTGACCACCGAGGTGCCCACTCCGTAGGAGTCCACCGGTGCCACCGCCAGGGAGGCGATAGCATGCTCGTCCAGGTCGGAGGAGACCACGATCTTCGTGCCTGCTGCACCCAGGGAGTCCAGCTGCTCGCGCACCTCTCGGGCCACCTGCGCCAGGTCGCCGGAGTCCAACCGCACCGAGTCCAGCTCCGTGCCCGCGGCGGTGATCGCCCGGCGTACTCCCTCAGCGATGTCGTAGGTGTCCACCAGCAGCGTGGTCTGGGTACCCAGGGAGGCCACCTGGGAGGCGAACGCGGAGGGCTCGTCGTCGTGCAGCAGGGTGAAGGAGTGTGCCGCGGTGCCGATCGTCTCCAGTCCCCACCGGCGCCCGGCCTCCAGGCTCGAGGTGCCGGCGAACCCGGCCACCACCGCGGCCCGCGCAGCCGCCGGTGCAGCCTGCTCGTGCGCCCGCCGGCCACCCATCTCCAGACACGGCCGGGACCCGGCCGCGCTGGTCATCCGGGAGGCGGCGGAGGCCACAGCGGAGTCGTAGTTCAGGATGGACAGCACGAGCGTCTCCAGCAGCACGCCCTCGGCGAACGAGGACTCCACCACCATCAGCGGTGAGCCGGGGAAGAACACCTCGCCCTCGGCATAGCCGTAGATGTCGCCGGTGAACCGGTAGTTCGCCAGGTAGTCCAGCGTCTGGCCGTCGACCACCTCGCCCTCGCGCAGGTAGTCCAGCTCAGCGTCGGTGAACCGGAACTGCGGCAGCGCCTCCAGCACCCGGCCGGTGCCGGCCACCACCCCGTAGCGCCGACCGGGCGGCAGGCGGCGGGTGAACACCTCGAAGACGCACTCCCGGGAGGCGGTGCCATCGGCCAGAGCCGCCTGCACCATCGTCAGCTCGTATCGGTCGGTCAGCAGGGCCGTGCTGGTGCTGCTGGTCGCGCCGGTGCTTCCTGTGGGGCCGGCCATCCGCTCAGACATGGTCATACGGTACTGGTCGCCCAGACCCGGCGAGCAGCGCTGGACAGCCGACCTCCGCCGTCACCCCGGACCGCAAGGTCACGCAAGAGCGGGCACCGGTGCCCGCTTCTTGTTGACATTGCGGAGAGGGGAGGGGAGCTGGACAGCTGAGTTCCACCGTCGAGGCGCGGGCCTGGTTAGGGTGAGAGCTATGCCCGCTGCACCGGTCCCCGTCGGCTCCCCGGACGTGGACAGCCACACCACCGCCGAGCCCGACCTTCCGTGGCTGACCATCGTCTGGAACGACCCGGTGAACCTGATGAGCTACGTGGCGCACGTGTTCCGCAGCTACTTCGGCTACTCCGAGAGCGAAGCCACCCGGCTGATGCTGCAGGTGCACCACGAGGGCCGCAGCGTGGTCTCCTCCGGCAGCCGGGAGAAGATGGAGATCGACGTGCAGGCGATGCACTCCTACGGGTTGTGGGCCACTCTCGCCCAGGACGGGGACCCGCTGTGAGGGCGTTCCGGCGCCGTCGCGGGGTGTACGTGGCCGAGCTCGACGGGGACGAGGCCACCATCCTCGCCCGCGTGGTGGCCGACACCTCCATGCTGCTGGGCGTCCCGCTGCGCCCCGGGGAGGAGGCCGCCGAGGCGAGCGACCCGCTGGCGCAGCTGTCCTGGTCCACCGAAGGCCTGGAGAGCCCCACCGACCCGGCACTGGCCCGGCTGCTCCCGGACGCCAGCCGCACCGACGACGACCTCAGTCAGGAGTTCCGTCGGCTCACCGAGCCCGAGCTGCGTGCCGCCAAGGTGGCCCGGCTCCGGATGGTCTGGGACGCGCTGCGGGAGTCGACCGGTCAGGTCCGGGTGCCCGCCGAGAGGGCGCTGGACTTTGCCGCCGCGCTGACCGATGTGCGGCTGGTGGTGGCCGAGCGCCTCGGTATCCGCACCGAGGCGGACGCCGAGGAGGTCCAGGACCAGGTCGCCCGCGGAGCCGCGGATCCGGAGCAGGACGAGGTCCACCTGGCCCTCGGCATGGTCTACTCCGCGCTGAGCTGGCTGCAGGAGTCCCTGATGCAGGTGATGCTGCCCACAAAGGAGCAGTAGGGGGCGCCCGCAGCGGGCGGCTCCGTCTACGCTCGCAGGTGATGAATGATGCACCCATCGGCATCTTCGACTCCGGTGTCGGGGGTCTGACGGTAGCCCGGGCCGTCATCGACCAGTTGCCAGAAGAGTCCGTGCTCTACATCGGCGACTCCGCGCACGGTCCCTACGGTCCGCTGCCGATCGCCCGCGTGCGCGCCCACGCACTGGCGGTGATGGACGACCTGGTCGCCTCCGGGGTGAAGATGCTGGTGATCGCGTGCAACTCCGCGTCGGCTGCTGTGCTGCGCGATGCTCGGGAACGCTATACCTTGGCGCGCGGGGTGCCCGTGGTCGAGGTGATCCAGCCGGCGGTCCGCCGGGCCGTGGCCGCCACCCGCAGCGGGCGCATCGGGGTGATCGGCACCCGGGCCACCATCGACTCGCGCGCCTATGAGGACGCGTTCGCCGCCGCCCCGCACCTGCAGCTGACCACTGCCGCGGCGCCGCGGTTCGTGGAGCTGGTCGAGCGAGGCATCACCAGCGGCCCGGAGGTGCTCGGCCTCGCTCGGGAGTACCTGGCGCCGGTGCTGGCCGCCGACGTGGACACCCTGGTGCTCGGGTGCACGCACTACCCGCTGCTCACCGGAGCGATCCAGTACGTGGTGGGCGACGCCGTCACCCTGGTCTCCAGCGCGGAGGAGACCGCCAAGGACGTGTACGCCGCGCTGGTGGCGCACAGCCTGGAACGGCAGGGCGAGGGCCCGGCCCGGCACCGGTTCCTCTCCACCGGCGAGCCGGCCGCGTTCACCGCTCTGGCGCACCGGTTCCTCGGCCCGGAGGTGGGTGCGGAGAGTGCGGCGGAGGTGACCGGAGAGCTCCCGGTGGTCCGAACGCCCGGGCAGGTCCCGGCCGGGGGAGAAGGAGCATAGTGAGACTGACCGTCCTGGGCTGCTCGGGCTCGATGTCCAGCCCCGAGTCCGCCTCGTCCAGCTATCTGGTGCAGGCCGACGACGCTGAACGCACCTACTCCATGGTGCTCGACCTGGGCTCGGGGGCGATGGGGCAGCTGCTGCGCTACCACGACCCGGCTGCCCTGGACGCAGTGCTGCTCTCCCACCTGCATGCCGACCACGTGGTGGACCTGGCCGCACTGCACGTGTACCTGCAGTACGGGCCGGCCGGTCCGCAGCCGCCGATGCCGGTGCATGGCCCGGCCGGCACCACCGAGCGGATCCGCCAGCTGTGCGGCGAGGAGGACTGCGACGAGCAGTTCGACGTGGGCACCTGGCAGCCGGGCACGGCGCTGCAGGTCGGCCCGATGACCATCGAGGTGTTCGAGGTGCGCCACCCGGTGACCGCCTACGCGCTGCGGGTCACCGGCCCGAGCGAGGACGGCTCCGGGCCGGTGGTGCTCACCTACACCGGCGACACCGACTCGTGCACCGGTGTGATCGATGCCGCCCGGGAGGCGGACCTGCTGCTCAGCGAGGCGGCGTTCTGGGAGGACGGGCCCCCCATCCGCGGTCTGCACCTGACCGGCCGGCGCGCTGGTGAGGTGGCCACCGCCGCCGACGCGCGCCACCTGGTGCTCACCCACCTGCAGCCCTGGACACCGGCGGAGACGGTGCGTGCCGAGGCGCTGACCGCCTTCTCCGGACCGGTGGACCTGGCAGCACCCGGTGCCGTCTGGGAGCTGTGACATCACTCACCAAAGAACGGTCAAGTTCCCGGCATAGTTCCACAATGTGATTATCATCTTTCGCTCAGTTGCGCGACGGCGGAGCTTGCCCGTGACGGTCATCACACCGAGTGCTGGGGTTCCGTCCGGGTCGCGGGCAAGCGCATCCCACGGTGAAGACGTCTCGGTACGCTGAGGATCATGAGTGACGTACGCGACCAAGCCGTGACCACCCCGGCGAACGGGATCGCCTCCGGCTCTCGTAGTGGCGCGATCGACCAGTTGCCCGACTCTCTGCGGCACGACGTGCGCCTGCTCGGCGAGCTGCTCGGCACAGTGCTGGCCGAGAGCGGCGGGCCGGACCTGCTGGCCGACGTGGAGAAGCTGCGCGAGCTGACCATCACCGCTTATGACGATGCCTCCTCGGACGCGATCTCTCAGGCCGAGGAGCTGGTGGAGTCCTTCACCCTGGAGCGCGCCGAGCAGGTGGCCCGGGCCTTTACCTGCTATTTCCACCTGGTCAACCTTGCCGAGGAGTATCACCGGGTGCGGGCGCTTCGCTCTCGGGACACCGGCGACGTGGACCCGTCGCGGTCCCCGGAGGACACTCTCGGTGGGGCCTGGCGGTTCCTGGTGGCCGAGCTCGGCGAGGAGGAGGCACGGGCGCGGATCGACGCCCTGGAGTTCCGTCCGGTGCTCACCGCCCACCCCACCGAAGCGCGCCGCCGGGCGGTAGCCGCCAGCATCCGGGAGATCTCCGAGCTGCTCGCCAAGCGGGACGACCCCCGCCTGGGCGCCGGTGCGCTGGCGGCGAACCGGCGGGAGCTGTTCAGCCAGGTGGACCGGCTCTGGCGCACCTCTCCGCTGCGGTTGACCAAGCCCACCCCGCTGGACGAGATCCGCACCGTCACCGGGATCTTCGATACCACCCTGTTCGAGGCGCTGCCGCGGATGTACCGCGCGATCGACGCACTGCTGCAGGACCCGGACGACCCGGCGCCGGTGCAGGCGCCGTCCTTCGTGCGGCTCGGGTCCTGGATCGGCGCGGACCGGGACGGCAACCCGAACGTCACCGCGGCGATCACCCGCTCGGCGGCGTCGATCACCGCCGACCACGTGCTCGGTGCCCTGCTCGAGGCCGCCCACCGGGTGGGCGCCGCGCTCACCCTGGATGCGGTCACCACCCCGCCCTCGGCCGAGCTCGACCTGCTCTGGAACCGGCAGCACCAGCTCACCGCCGAGCTGACCGCCGAGGTGGCGCTCGCCTCACCGAACGAACCGCACCGTCGGGTGATGCTGGTGGTGGCCGAGCGGATCGCCGCCACCCGCCGCCGGGACGCCGACCTGGCCTACGCCGACCCCGAGGAGCTGCTCGCCGACCTGCGCGTGGTGCAGTCCTCCCTGGCCGCCGCGGGGGACGCCCGGCAGGCCTATGGGGAGCTGCAGGACCTGATCTGGCAGGTGGAGACCTTCGGGTTCCACCTGGTGGAGTTCGAGGTGCGCCAGCACTCAAAGGTGCACAACCAGGCCCTCGCCGAGCTGGACGCCGGCGGCGAGCTCAGCCCGATGAGCGAAGAGGTGCTGGAGACGATCCGCTCGATCGCCGCGATCCAGAAGCGCTACGGCGTGGTGGCGGCGCACCGGTACGTCATCTCCTTCGCCACCTGTGCTGCGGACATCGCCGCCGTCTACCGGCTCGCCGAGGCCGCGATGGGCTCCGCCGAGGACGTGCCGGTGCTGGACGTGGTCCCGCTGTTCGAGACCTTCGCCGACCTGCAGTCCTCGGTGGCAGCGCTGGACGAGATGATCGAGCTGCCGCAGGTCAAGGCCCGGATGGCCCAGACCGGCCGGCGGATCGAGATCATGCTCGGCTACTCCGACTCCTCCAAGGACGTCGGCCCGGTCGCGGCGACGCTCGCCCTGTACGAGGCGCAGGAGCAGATCGCCGACTGGGCCCGGCGCAACGACATCACCCTGACTCTGTTCCACGGCCGCGGCGGGGCGCTCGGCCGCGGCGGCGGTCCGGCGAACCGTGCCGTGCTCGCCCAGCCGCCGGGCAGTGTGGACGGCCGGCTCAAGCTCACCGAGCAGGGCGAGGTGATCGCCGCCCGGTACGGCGACCCGGTGATCGCCCACCGGCATATCGAGCAGGTCGCGGCGGCCACGCTGCTGCAGGCCACCC
>DATGRZ010000077.1:0-2317 GCA_035303065.1 Ruania sp. | reverse complement strand
GTCTCCCCGATGCTTGCCTCCTCGGCCCCAGACCTGGCGACCGCGTGGACCAAGGTGAGCTCCGCCGTCGAGCAGGTGGCGGTGGAGGTGAAGCTGGACGGGATCCGCATCCAGGCGCACAAGAACGGCGAGAGGGTGCTGCTGGCGACCCGCTCGTTGGAGGACATCACCGACCGGCTGCCGGAGGTGGCCGAGATCGTCCGCGCGCTGCCGGCACAGCGGCTGGTGCTGGACGGGGAGGCGCTGGCGCTCGGGCCGGACGGGCGGGCGGTGCCGTTCCAGGAGACGGCGGCACGGACCGCGACGGCGGCCACCGGTGCGGGGTCGGTGCCGGGTGAGCGGCTGACGATCACTCCGTTCTTCTTCGACCTGCTGCTCCGCGACGAGGCGGACCTGCTCGATGCTCCTGCCGGGGAACGCTGGGGCCACCTGGAGCAGCTGGTGGGCACGGAGCACCGGGTGGGCCGGCTGGTCACCACCAAGGAGGCTGCTGCCGAGGAGTTCCTCGCCGGGGCGCTGCAGGCCGGGCACGAGGGTGTGGTGCTGAAGTCGACGGTTGCGCCCTATGCGGCGGGGCGGCGGGGTGCTGCCTGGGTGAAGGTGAAGCCGGTGCACACGCTGGACCTGGTGGTGCTCGCGGTGGAGCCGGGCAGCGGGCGGCGCCGCGGGTGGCTGTCGAACATCCACCTCGGTGCACGGGACCCCGCGGGTGGGTTCGTGATGCTCGGCAAGACGTTCAAGGGGATGACCGACGAGATGCTCACCTGGCAGACCGAGCGGTTCACCGAGCTGGCCACCGACCGTACGGAGTGGGTGGTGCGTCTGCGCCCGGAGCAGGTGGTGGAGGTCGCGTTCGACGGCGTGCAGCGTTCCTCCCGCTACCCGGGCGGGCTGGCGCTGCGGTTCGCACGCGTGCTGCGCTATCGGGACGACAAGACACCCGCGGAGGCGGACACGATCGAGGATGTGCGGGCGTTCCTGGAGCGTGACGGGCGCGCCGACCGTTAGCCACGCGACCCGGCTCGGATCGCTTGGCCGAGCACAGCCACCACGGCGACGACCAGCGCGGGCAGGTAGAACATCCCGATCGAGGCGAGTGCGAGCACCGTGAACGCGGCCAGCACCAGCGTGCACAGGATCGAGACCACCAGCCCGCCCCGGCCGCGGGCGAGGGCGACCGCGGCGGTGAGCAGCACCGGCAGGGTGAGAGGCACCAGGATCCAGGGGCCGTTGGCGGCCCACAGGGTCACCGTGTCCTGGGTCGTGACGCCCTTCGAGGTCGTGGTCACGGTGCTGTACACGGGCAGGAACAGCAGGACCAGCGAGGCAGCAAACGCGAGACCGAACGCAATCACGCCGGCCACCCCCAACCAGCCGTGCTGGTGTCCTCGGCCCATGGGGCCGGCCGATGCTGCGGGGAACTGCGGGTGCGGTGACGGCGACGTCATGCTTCATCATCCCCCTTCGCGCACACGCGTGCTCGTATATCGGCTGGCGACCGGTGCCGACACCGC
Organism: Ruania sp.; assembly: GCA_035303065.1. Classification (GTDB taxonomy): domain Bacteria; phylum Actinomycetota; class Actinomycetes; order Actinomycetales; family Beutenbergiaceae; genus Ruania. The sequence goes on along the minus strand of DATGRZ010000077.1, from coordinate 803 downwards.
CAGGCGTGCGTCCCGCGCGGTACAGGCTGGCCCGGCGCCACGAGGTGGGACTGGTCTCGTCCTGGTCGGTGTGTACGCTCGGTGGACGGTGTCGGGCTGGTCCTGGAGTTCCGCCGGCGTAGGCCGATTTTTCGTTGGTTTCTCGCGGTTTTGGTGGGAGTGTCGGTGGTCGGGTCTAGTGTTTTGGGTATGGCACAACAGTTCGAGCACGAGGGTTCTGCGGGTGGGGAGACCGCCCCGGAACAGACCGTGGCCTGCCGCGCTGATGTGCCGGTGCTGAACCTGTGCGCACCGGCCGGTGACCCGGTGGCGCTGATCGATCTAGGCGCCCTGGCCCACACAGCCGGTGAACGCGCGTTGGCCGAGCTGATCTCGACCTCTCATGCGGCCCCGGTGGGCACCCAGCTGGCCCGGAGCAGTGTCGACCCCCAGCTGTACACCCTGCTGACCCAGCTCGATCTGGACAGTGCGGATGATGAGGACCTGGTAGAGGCGGCAGCGGCAGCCGAACGCCTGGAAGCAGCCGCCCATGCGATCAAGCTACGCGCCGCGGCCACCTTGTCCCACCGCCTGGCGATGAACCCGACCGCCCTGGCACACACCCAAGCCACCCAACGCGAGGTCGTCGCCGATGAGCTGGCGGTCCGGATGCGGATCACCCACCGGGCCGGCAGGGACCTCATCCGCCGCGGACGGGCGCTCGAAGGCGCCCTGGCAGGCACCGGCCAGGCGCTGGCTTCCGGAGTGATCGATGCGGGTCGGGCCCGGGTGATCATCGACGGCCTCGACCACGTCCCACCCGA
>DATGRZ010000076.1:0-2531 GCA_035303065.1 Ruania sp. | reverse complement strand
CGGTGGCCTGGTTGGCACCGGAGGAGTTCGAGGGGGAGGCGGCCGGGCAGCTGCGCGCCGGGCTGGACCGTCTGGGGCACCCGCGCGCTGGGATAGTGCTGCCCGGGGACCCGCCCGAGGAGGCGTTCGAGGGCACTGTGGAGGTGGTGCGCTACGGGCCCGGGCACTACGGGCTGCAGGTGGCCGACTACGGCCAGCACGTGCTGCTCGGCGAGTTCTACACCGAGCGCGCCGCGTGCGACGCCGCCTGGGCCTACCTCACCGCGCCGATGCCACCGCCGGTACCGGTGACCGCTGCGGACCTGGGCGCTCGGCTCGCTGCCGCAGCCGAGAACCTCGCCGAGCTGACCTCCCGGGTGGCGGCCGCCGGGCCGGGCGGCATGATCACGAACCTCGCCACCGGGCTGCCCTATGACCGGCTGGGCACTGTGGACGGGCTGTACTTCTACCTGTGGGACACCCCATGGCAGCAGCGTTCGCTGCCACCCTCGGCGTGGGGGCCGGGAGCGGCGCAGGTGGTGTTCATCGCCGCGCAGGCGGTGGAGGTGCAGGCGGAGATCGCCCCGGCGTGGTTCGACCAGCCCGGCGGAGCGGTGCGGTTCCACGTGGAGCCACCGGCCCACGGGGTGCGGGACCTGGTGCGTGCGGGGGTGCTGCGGCCCGTTATCGTGACCGGGTGACACTGCGCTGGGAGACCCTGACCACCGAGTCCGTACCCGCCTGGGCCGAGCTGGTGAACCTGCTCGCCGAGGTCGACGGCACCGGTGAGCACTACGACGTACAGGACCTGTCCGAGGAGCTCGCCGCCCCGGACGTCGACCCGGCCCAGGACACTGTCGCGGTCTGGGACGGTGAGCACCTCGTCGCCTTCGGCGTGGTCCGGGTGGGCTCGGGCCTGACCCACGGGGAGGGGCACGTGCGCGCGGGGCTGGGTGGCGGTGTGCACCCGGACTACCGGGGCCGGGGCATCGCCACCGCCATGTTCGAGCAGACCGAGGCGCGGGCGCTGGCGCTGGCCGCCGAGCGCCACCCGGGCGCCCCAGTGGACCTGCGGGTGGAGGCCGGGCTGGAGACCGACCCGGTGCGGTCGGTGCTGGCCGACCGCGGCTACGCCCCGGCCCGGTACTTCACGGTGATGTCCCGGCCGCTGCCGGGGGAGCCGGTGCCACCGCCGGACCCGCGCACCCAGCCGCTGACCGAGGACCTGTACGAGGCCACCCGGCTAGCGCACAACGACGCGTTCGCCAGCCACTGGGGCAGCGCGCCGACAGATGCGGACCGGTGGCGGAGCGTGGTCTCCGGCCACGCCGCCCGGCCGGCGTTCTCCCGGGTGGTCACCGACGACCACGGCACGGTGCTCGCCTACTGCACCACCTCGCAGTGGACCCAGAAGGAGCTGTACGTGACCCTGGTCGGCACCCGGCAGGCGGCCCGTGGGCAGGGCCTGGCGCGGGCGGTGCTGACCGCCACGATCGCGGCCGCTGCCGCCGCGGGCACGTTCGGAGTGATCGAGCTGGACGTAGACAGCGCCAACCCGCAGGGGGCGGGTGCGCTGTACGCCTCGCTCGGGTTCACCCCGGTGCGTACTACAGCGACCTTCGTCAAGCACGTGCCCGCCGAAGGACGCCCCCGTACCGGAGCCGGGGCTCAGCCCAGCGTGTAGTGCCCGGCGGACTGCAGTGCGTCCGCCAGCACGGCCCGGTCCGGTGGCGCGTCCTCCTGGTGCTTGAGGATGATCACCGACTCCCCGTCCGGGCGGATCTCGGTGGCGACGGCGCCGATACCCGGCACTCCGGCCAGGTGGTCCTTGATCACCCGGGCGTCGTCCGGGGCGGCCATCCCCCGCACCCGGTAGGTGCTGCTGATCATCCGGACCTCCTGGTCAGATCCTGCCGTTGAACGCCTGCAGTGCGACATCCTCACGTGTTCCGCCCGCCACCTGCTTGGTCGCGAAGACCTAGAACCGGACCCCATCTGGAGGTTCCATCGGGTGCCCGGCCGGAGCACGCTGGACGTCGGCGGGAACGAAGGAGCCGGTCACGGAGGAAGACGTGCACCCGGCGGTCGTACCGGAGCGCGGCGACGGCATCGGTGCTGCCTGGTCTGGCCGCTACGACAGCCCTCGGTTCAACACCGGTCGGTGGCGCCCGGAGCTGCCGGGGGCACCCTCTCCGCGCGCCTGCGGACAGTTCCCCACACAGGACCAGGAGCACCACCAGGGCCGGTACCCCACCCGGGACCGGTGGGCTCGCACCGCAGGTGGCCAGCCCGGTGCGGATCCTGCACGCGAGCGCACTCCCGCGCGTCCTCGGGCACGAGGCGTGCCGAGCGTGCGCCGGTGTCGCTCATGCTCGACTGTCCCGCCCGAGGGCAAACCGGTGTCCACTGCGGCAGCGGCACCGTTGCCCTGTGGCCGAGCCCTGTGCTCGGTGCAAGACTGGGAGGACCCTGCTGCTGGAGGAGGTCAGCATGTTCGACCAGGATGCCGAGCTGGCTGCCGTCACCCGGCACGTGCGCCGGGACCCGTTGAC
>DATGRZ010000075.1:0-3371 GCA_035303065.1 Ruania sp. | reverse complement strand
GGTCTGCGCCGGTCTGGTGCTCGCGTTCAACGTCACCTCGTACATGATGAACGGCTACCTGCCCACCTACCTGAAGAGCGTGGTGCAGCTGGACCCCACCGCTGCGCTGGTGATCATCACCCTGGTGCTGCTGGTGCTGGCCGTCTCGGTGGTGTTCGTCTCCCGGCTGTCGGACCGGGTCGGGCGCAAGCCGATCATGTGGGCCGGGTGCGCGCTGCTCGTCGTCGTCTCGGTGCCTGCGTTCGGGCTGATGCACTCCGGCGGCTACCCGCTGGTGTTCGCCGGCGCCCTGCTGGTGGGCATCATGCTGCTCTGCTTCCTGGGCACCGAACCCTCCACCCTGCCGGCGCTGTTCCCCACCAACGTGCGCTACGGGGCGGTGGCGGTGGCCTACAACATCTCCGTGTCCGCTTTCGGTGGAACCACGCCCCTGATCGCTGAGGCCCTGGTCTCCGGCACCGGAAACGTGCAGATCCCCGCCTACATCCTCATCGTCGCCGGGGTGATCGGGGCCATCGCAGTGTTCTTCACCCCGGAGACCGCGAAACGACGGCTGCCCGGGACCACGCCCACGGTCCGCACCCAGAAGGAGGCCCGGTACGTCGCCAAGAAGGGCACTGTGGAGGACCCGGGCTCGCAGGAGAGCGGCATCACCGAGACCGAACCCGGCCAGGAAGACTGACCCACCCCCCACAACCCCATCCCGGGGCCCTGTCAGTGTTCGCTATCGCGCACTGTGCAAGCTCGCGCACACCCAGTACGACGACCTGCGCACGCCGAGCACGACGACCCGCGCACGCCGGCGGGTAAACAGCTGTTGACACCAAGTAAACGTCAGTTTACAGTGGTGCCTGTGAGCACGACCAGAGAGCGCATCCTGACCGCCGCCGTCACGTGTTTCGGCCGTGCAGGCTTCGACGTGGGCCTGCGCGAGATTGGCGCTGAGGCGGGCTTCAGTGCCGCGCTCGTGGTCCGGCACTTCGGCTCCAAGGACAACCTGCGCCAAGCCTGCGACCAGCACGTGGCCGGTATCATCCGCGCCACCAAGCACGAGTCGGTGGCCAGCGGTGACATGCGGCATGTGCTCGCCCAGCTCGCTGCGGTCGAGGAGTACGCCGATGTGCTCGCCTACACAGTGCGCAGCCTGATGACCGGCGGCAAGCTCGCGCACCAGTTCGTGGAGCAGATGATTGCCGACTCGGTGAGCTATCTCGCTGAGGGCGAGCAGACCGGCCTGATCCGGCCGACGGCCGACCCCGAGGCTCGCGCCCGGTACGTCACCTACTCCGGTCTCGGCGGTCTGCTGGTTCAGCTGCGCAACGAGTACGCCGAGGGCGACGACCTGTCCACCCTGTTCCGGGACGTGCTCGATCGCCAGCTGATGCCCTCGGTGGAGCTCTACACCCACGGACTGTTCACCGACACCCGGGTCGAGGACGCCCTGCGCGCCGCCGGATACGGCAACCCACCCGGCGAGCAGTCCACACCCGGCGAGCAGTCGCCAGCGGACAACCAGACCGCACCAGGCAACCCGACCGCACCGGACAACCGGTCCGCACCCGATGGCCCGTCCGCTGCCACCCCGCCCGACCCCGACATCCCACCCACACCCGAGGGAGACCGCCGATGACCGCCGTCATCCACATCGAGAACCTGATCAAGGACTACGGCAAGGTCCGCGCCCTGGACGGCCTGGACCTGACCGTCGCAGCGGGCGAGGTGCACGGTCTGCTCGGCCCGAACGGGGCCGGCAAGACCACCACCATCCGCATCCTGCTCGGACTGCTGCGCCCCACCTCCGGCCACGCCGAGGTGTTCGGGAAGGACCCGGTGAGCAGCGCCGTCGACCTGCACCGGCGCCTGGCCTACGTCCCCGGCGACGTAGAGCTGTGGCCGAACCTCACCGGCGGTGAGGCGATCGACATCTTCTCCCGGCTGCGCGGCCACGCCGACCGCGACCTCGTGGAGTCCCTGGCCGACCGGTTCGACCTGGACCTGACGAAGAAGGGCCGCACCTACTCCAAGGGCAACCGGCAGAAGGTCGCGCTGGTCGCCGCCCTGGCCAGCCGGGTGGAGCTGCTGATCCTGGACGAACCGACCGCCGGCCTAGACCCACTGATGGAGGCGATCTTCCAGGAGTGCATCCGGGAGGCGAAGGACCGCGGCACCTCGGTGCTGCTCTCCAGCCACATCCTCGCCCAGGTGGAAGCGCTGGCCGACCGGGTGTCGATCGTGCGCGCCGGGCAGGTGATCGAGTCCGGCACGCTCACCGAGCTGCGGCACCTGACCCGCACCTCGGTCACCGCTGCCGTGCAGGGCGACACCACCGCCCTCGCCCAGCTACCCGGCGTGCACGGCTTCACCCAGGAGGACGGGCAGGCCCGGTTGGAGGTGGACGGGGAGCACCTGCCCCAGGTGGTCTCCGCGCTCGCCGACCTGCACGTCACCTCGCTGGTGGCGCACCCGCCCACGCTGGAGCAGCTGCTGCTGCGGCACTACGGCACCGAGGACCCCGAGCAGGCGGTCGCGGCAGAGAAGTCGGCCGAACATGCTGCCAGCTCCCGTGCCGGCGACACGCCCGGGCGGCGAAGCAAGGAACGCGCCGGGGCCGGCAAGCACAGCGCGAAGGAGCAGTCATGACCGCCGCGTCCGCCACTGCCGCACCTGCCCGGGCCGGCTCCCGCCGAGTGCTCACCGGAACCGGAACGCTGCTGCGATTCATGCTCCGCCGGGATCGGATCCGGCTGCCGGTGTGGCTGGTCGCGATCAGCATCGTCGTGCCGTACTTCTTCAGCGCTTTCGAACAGCTCTTCCCCACCCAGGAGGATCTGGCGCAGATGACCAGCTTCACCTCCGGGCCGATGCTCGGGCTGCTCGGCGGGCCGGGGTACGGGCTGGATCCGGAGCATCTCAGCTTCTTCACCTTCTTCACCGGGCTGTACCTGTTGTACATCCTGCTCGCCGCGGCACTGATGAACATCCTGCTCGTCTCCCGGCACACCCGGATCGAGGAGCAGACCGGCAGAGCCGAGCTGGTGCGGGCGAACGTGGTCGGCGCGCACGCACCGCTGGCCGCCACCACGATCCTGGCCGTCGGAGCGAACCTGGTGCTGGCGGTGTTGATCCTCGCCGGGCTGCGCGCCTTCGAGGCGCCGATGGCCGGAGCGGCGGCGGTGGCGGCCGGTACCGGTGCGTTCGGGCTGGTGTTCGCCGGGGTGAGCATCACCGCCGTGCAGATCAGCGAGTACTCCCGGACCTCCAGCGCGATCGCCGGTGGCATCCTGGGTGGGTCGTTCGTGCTCCGCGCCGCCGGGGACATGATCGGCGAGCACGGCAGCGCACTGTCCTGGATCACCCCGTTCGCCTGGTCC
>DATGRZ010000074.1:0-19103 GCA_035303065.1 Ruania sp. | reverse complement strand
GATCGGCTCCTCCGCGGCGACCTTCAGCGTCGGGTCGTTCCGGTGGCCGTTCGGGCACTGGTGTGCGGCCAGCCGGGAGAACATCAGCCGCACCACGTTCAACAGCTCGGTGGCGGTGCCGAAGGTGGACCGCACCCCCGGCACCCCCGGCCGCTGCCGGAGCGCGAGCGCTGCTGGGACGTGTCGCACCCGGTCCACCTCGGCCCGCGGCGCCTGCGCCATCCTGCGGCGGGTGTAGGTGGACAGCGCCTCGACGTACCGGCGTGAGCCCTCGGCGTACAGCACGCCCATCGCCAGCGACGACTTGCCCGACCCGGAGACACCGGCGAGGGCCACCAGCGCGCCGAGCGGGACGTCCACGTCGACATTCTTCAGGTTGTGCACGCGCGCGCCGCGTACCTGGATCACAGCGGGCTGGTCGTGACGGTCGGCGTCCATCTTCGTGCGGTCCTCCGAGCGGGTGAGCAGGCGAGCTGCTGACCAACCTACGCCCGGTCAGCCGAACTACGCCGGGGCGCTGCGCCGTCGACGCGTTCGGGATGGGTGTAGACGTTCATCGACTCCCCGCGCAGGAAACCGACCAGGGTGAGGCCGGTCTCCTCGGCCAGGTCGACCGCGAGCGAGGACGCCGCCGAGACCGCGGTCAGCACCGGGATGCCGGCCATCACCGACTTCTGCGCGAGCTCGAAGCTGGCCCGACCGGAGACCTGCAGCACCGTCTCGGTCAACGGCAGGCGGTTGTTCAGCAGCGCCCAGCCGACCACCTTGTCCACCGCGTTGTGCCGCCCGACGTCCTCGCGGAGCACGAGCAGCTCACCGGTGGCCGCGTCGAACAGGCCCGCGGCGTGCAGCCCGCCGGTCTTGTCGAACACCGCCTGGTGCTCGCGCAACGTCTCCGGCAGGGTGGCCAGCAGCTCCGGGGTGAGCCGGATGGCATCGGCGGACACGTCGAAGGCGGAGACGGTGCGTACCGCCTCGATGCTGCGCTTGCCGCACAGGCCGCAGGAGCTGGTGGTGTAGAAGTTGCGGGCCGCCTCCGGTGGTGGCGGGGCGATGCCGGGCGCCAGGGCGATATCGAGCACGTTGTAGGTGTTCTCCCCACCGCCGCTGCCCGGGCCGCCGCAGTGGATCGCGGTGTGGAACTGCTCGCCGCGGGCGACGATGCCCTCGGAGACGAGGAACCCGGCCGCCAGCTCCACATCGTGCCCAGGGGTGCGCATGGTGACCGCCAGCGGCTCACCGGCGACGCGGATCTCCAGCGGTTCCTCCACTGCGAGGGTGTCCTGGCGACGGCGCGGTTCCTGATCGACGGTGACCCTCACCACCGTGCGGCGCGTGGTGATGCGACCCATGACAGCGACGGTACACCGGCCTTGACAGCCCGGACAGCCGGCAGGAGGCTCGTCGCACGATGACACGACGCACCCGCACCGCCAGCCACTGGGGCTCCTACTGGGTCACCACCGACGGCGGTGAGGTCACCGCCGTGGATCCGGTCACCGAGGACCCGTCCCCCTCTCCGATCGGGGACAACTTCCGCGGCACGCTGCGCGGCCGTACCCGGATCGCCCGTCCCGCGGTGCGCCAGGGGTGGCTGCGGGACGGCCCCGGCGCCCCGGGCCGGGGCAGCGACCCGTACGTGGAGGTGTCCTGGGAGCGGGCCACCGCGCTCATCGCCGCCGAGATCGACCGGGTGCGCACCGCCCACGGCAACAGCGCCATCTACGGCAGCTCCTACGGCTGGGGCAGTGCCGGTCGGTTCCACCATGCCCAGTCCCAGCTGCACCGGTTCCTGAACACTGTGGGCGGATACACCCGCTCGGTGACCAACTACTCCTTCGCCGCCGAGGCAGTGCTGCTGCCGCACGTGATCGGCGACCGGGACTGGCTGGTGCAGCGTGCCCCGCGCTGGTCCCAGGTGGAGACCGACGGCCAGCACGTCCTTGCCTTCGGCGGGCTGCCGCGCAGCACCGCGCAGGTGAACTCCGGCGGCGTGGGTGCGCACGTGAGCACCGACTGGCAGGTGCGCTGTGCCCGGGCGGGGGTGCAGTTCACCCTGGTCGCCCCCAGCCGCGCGGACTCCAGCCCTGACCTGGGTGCCCAGTGGCTGCCCGCCCGGCCCGGTACCGATGTGGCCCTCATGCTCGGCCTGTGCCACGAGCTGCTGGTCACCGGCCGGTACGACCGGGACTTCCTGCAGCGCTGCTGTGTCGGCTTCGAGCAGGTGCGCGCCTACCTGCTCGGCGAGCAGGACGGGGTGGCGAAGACCGCGGCCTGGGCGGCCGGCATCTGCGACCTGCCCGAGGCGAGCATCAAGGAGGTTGCCGACCGGGTCGCCACGCTGCGCACCCTGGTCACCGTCACGTGGTCGATGCAGCGCCAGCAGCACGGGGAGATGAGCTACTGGGCAGCGATCACGCTGGCGGCGATGAGCGGGTCGATGGGCCGGCCCGGCGGCGGCTTCAGTCCCGGGGTGTCCTCGATGCACAGTGCGCACGTGTACCGCACCGTCTCCGCGCTGGCCGCGCTGCCGCAGGGGCAGAACCCGGTGCCGGACTTCATCCCGGTCGCCCGGCTGAACGACATGCTGCTGCATCCGGGGGCGGAGTTCGACTTCGACGGCGGCCGGTACCGTTACCCGGACATCCGCCTGGTGTACTGGGCCGGGGGAAACCCGTTCCACCATCATCAGGACCTGAACACGCTGCTGCGGGCCTGGCAGTCACCGGAGACGGTGATCGTGCACGAGCCGTACTGGAACGCGATGGCCAAGCACGCTGACATCGTCATCCCGGTGGCCACCGCGCTGGAGCGGGAGGACATCGCCTTCGGCGCCGGGGACCGATGGGTCAGCTACTGCGAGCCCGCCGCCGACCCGCCGCCGGGGATCGGCACCGACTACGTGGTGTTCGCCGAGATCAGTGCGTTGCTGGGGGTTGAGGAGGAGTTCACCGAGGGCCGGGATGCCGCCACCTGGGTGCGCGAGCTCTACCGCCGCAGCATCGACCGGTGCGCGGACCTGGGCGTGCACCTGCCGCCGTGGCAGGACTTCAGCTCGGCCGGGGCGGTGGAGCTGCCGCTGGACTGGGACGAACCGGTGGCCTTCTCCGAGCTGCGGGCAGACCCGGCGGCCCACCCGCTGGCCACCCCGTCCGGCAAGGTGGAGCTGTACTCGGCCACGATCGCCGGCTTCGGCTACGACGACTGCCCCGGGCAGGCCACCTGGCTGGAGCCTGCGGAGTGGCTCGGCGCCGACCCGATCGGGCCCTACCGGCTGCACCTGCTCTCCCCGCAGCCGGCCGGGAAGCTGCACAGCCAGCTCGACCACGGCCAGGAGAGCCGCCGGCACAAGATCCACTCCCGCACCGCCGTCGAGATGAATCCCCAGGACGCGCACGAGCGCCGGCTCAGTGAGGGTGACGTGGTGGAGGTCTACAACGACCGTGGCCGCTGCCTGGCCGGGGTGCGGTTGAATCCGGACCTGCGCCCCGGGGTGGCGCAGCTACCGACCGGCTCCTGGTACGACCCGCTCGAGCCCGGCCGCATCGGCACGCTGGACAAGCACGGGCATGCGAACCTGCTCACCTCGGACCGGCCCACCTCCCGTCTGGCCCAGGGCCCCACCGCGCACACCTGCCTGGTGGAGGTGCGCCGCTGGGAAGTGCCGGTACCGGAGGTCACCGCGCACGAGCCGCCGGTGCTCCGGCAGGAAGAGGCCTGAACCGGGCCCCGGCGAGCTCTGGGCCCGCCCGCGCTCTGGGCCCACCCGAGCTCCAGGTCCGCCCGAGCTCTGGGCCCACCCGAGCTAGAGGCCGACCCCGCTGAGCACGTTCACGGTCAGCAGCGCGGTCAGTCCGGCCAGGACCGCCAGCCGCAGCACGAGGACACCCAAGGACGATTCGCTCAACATCTGCTACGTACCTCCTTCAGTTGCCGGTGCGCACTGTGCGCACCGGTCCCACACTGAGTACGACCGCGCTGGAGGCGATCCGTCACGCGGAATCACCGAGCTGTGCTGAGAGTGGGCACCACTCACCAGGCCCGCACCGAACCTTCACCCCGCCTGGGCACGATGCCGAGGATCGCCACGTACCCTGGTGCAGGTACTACTTCCCACCCGAGAGGCCGGTCGATGGCGCGCAGGCTGGTGATCACCGCCGACGATCTGGGCGTCGATGTGGACACGAACGCGACCATCATCGACCTGCTCCGCGACGGGCTCGTCTCGGCGACCACGCTGATCCCGGTCGCGGCGGCCGCCCAGGACGCGGTACGCCGCATCCTGGCTGCGGGGCTGCCCGCGCCGCGGCTGCACCTGACCCTGTCCTCCGCCCGGGAGATGCCCGGCTGGCGCCCGCTCGCCCCAGGAGTCGGTTCGCTGACCGCCCCGGACGGCACCTTCCCGGTCGATGCTGGTCTGGCGGAGCGGCGTGCCACACTGTCCGACCTGGCCACCGAGCTGCGCGCCCAGCTGCGGTGGATGCACGACGCGGGTCTGCGCCCGGCCGGGCTGGACTCCCACTCCGGCACGCTCTACGGGCTCCGGGGGCGGTCGCTGGCGGCCGCGGCGGTGGACTTCTGCGCCGACCACGAGCTGGACTTCCGGCTGCCGCGCACGCTGGCCCGCCCCCTCGGTCTGGCCGTGCGCGGGCTGCGCCGGGCGCACCGAAGCGCCGTGGAGCGGGCCGATGCGCTGCGGGTACGGCTGCCGGAGTCGCTGGTCAGCTCCTGGCTACCAGGCCGGATGGTGCTCAGCTATGGGCAGCTGCGCGCCGAGGTGCTGCACCAGCTGCGCCGCCTGCCGGCCGGGACCTCAGAGCTGGTGCTGCACCCGGCGCCGGCAGCTGTAGCGGAGTGGATGCCGGCGGCGGAGGCCCGCAAGCGGCGTTGGGAGCTGCGGCTGCTGCGCGACGATGCCTTCCACCGGGCCCTGCGGCGGGCCGGCATCGACGTCGTGCCCGCCTGGTGACCGCCGCTCCCACCTCGCAAGGTCAATAAAGATCGGGCACGGGTGCCCGCTCTTGCGTGACATTGCGAGGGGTGTGGCGGGCTGCGCCGCGGCGCGCCGAGTCCACCAGGTTGCCGCGCGGGATCGACCGCCCGTCAGCGACCGCCTGGGCCCACTGCTGGGTGCTGGTCACCGCGGCGAGGTGGGAGTGCAGCACGGTGAGCAGCTGTACGTGCAGGTCCGCAGCGTCTGCGTGACCGGCGTCGTTGCCCAGGTGCACGGCCCCGGTAGCGTCGGCGAGCACCTCCACCGTCAGCCCGAGCGGCTCGGCCCCGGCAGCCGAGGCGAGCACGCAGTTGTTCGTCATGTAGCCGACCAGGGTGACCGTGTCCACCTGCCGCTCGGCCAACCAGTCGGCGAGCCCGGTCTCGGCGAACACGGAGGAGTAGTACTTGATCTGGTGCCGGTCAGCGCGGTCGGCGCGGGCCTGGACCTCCGGGTGCAGGTCGAACCCAGGCGTGCCGGGGGCGAACGCGGGCGCCCCTGCCGGTGACTCGTGCTGCACCACCACGGTCGGCATCCCGGCCTCGCTGGCACGGTCCATCGCCCGCAGCACGTTCGCCACCGACTCCTCCCGCGGCGGGTGCTGCACCGGCAGCGCGCCGTGGAAGTACTCCTGCTGCACGTCGATCACGATCAGGGCTCGGCGTGGGCTGGTCATGGTGGTTCTCCTTCTCGCGTGGCGATGGACGACGGCGGAGGGCCGGGTCAGCCTCATCCTCACCCGTTGGTCCGGGCTACTGTGAGTGGCACAGATGCACATCTTCGATGGGAATGAGTCAGATGCGGATCGCTGTGCACGCTTTCGACGGCATGACGATGTTCCACCTCGCCGTACCGCTGCTGGTGTTCGGTGAGGTGCGCAGGCTGCAGCTGGCCGAGGACTGGCAGGTGCAGGTGTGGACCGATGACGGTAGCCCGATCCGCACCTCGGAGGGGCTCGTGGTCGGCGAGACCAGCGGTCCTGAGGTCGTGGAGTCCGCGGACCTGCTCGTCCTTCCCTCCTGGCCGGCGCACCTGGCGGACCCCGAGGAGCCGTTCCTGGACCGGATCCGTGTCGCGCACGCCCGTGGGGCCGGTATCGCCGGCCTGTGCCTGGGGGCGCTCCCGGTGGTGGCGAGCGGACTGCTCGACGGACGCTCCGCCGTCACGCACTGGACTGCGGCCGAGCAGCTGGCGGCGCGCTACCCGCAGGTGCAGGTGCAGGCCTCGGCGCTGTACCTGGACCACGGGGACGTGCTCACCTCGGCCGGCACCGCCTCCGGGCTGGACGCCTGCCTGCACCTGGTGCGCAGCCGGCTCGGCGCGGAGGTGGCGGCGGTGCTCGCTCGGCAGATCGTGATCGCCCCGCACCGGGAGGGTGGGCAGGCACAGTACATCGACCGACCGGTGCATCAGCTGGGCCGCAGCGACCTGCTCGGGCCCACGATCGAGTGGGCGCTGGCGAACCTGGACCAGCGGCTGTCCGTGGCCGACCTGGCCGTACGGGCGCAGATGAGCAAGCGCAGTTTCGTCCGGCACTTCCAGCAGGCCACCGGTACCAGCCCGGCCCGGTGGGTGCTGGCCCGACGACTGGACGAGGCGCGCCGCCTGCTGGAGACCACCGACCGCAGCATCGCCCAGGTCGCGACGCTCTGCGGGTTCGCCAGCCCGGTCACGTTCCGGCAGAACTTCGTGGCTGCCTATGCGACCACGCCCTCCTCCTACCGGCGGCGCTTCGCCGAGCAGGCCGGGTGAGCGCGTGCGCGCCTGCTGGGCGTAGACGGGCCGTGGCGAACGTCCCGCGATGGGCTGGGACCCGTCATGATGGAGGCGATGAACAGCAGAGGTGCACGCGTCAAGCGGGTGACAGCAGCCGACGTCGCACGTGCCCTGGGCCTCTCCCGTGCCACGGTCGGCTTCGTCCTGAACAACACCCCTGGTCAGACGATCCCGGAACAGACCCGGCGGCGTGTGCTGGCGGAGGCAGAGCGGCTCGGCTACCGGCCGCACACCGCTGCGCGGGCGTTGGCGAGCGGACGGTCGCACATCGTCCTCGTCGTCCTGCCCGACTGGCCGATCGACTACTCCTTGCGCCGGCACCTGGAAGAGGCGCCGACCACGTCACAGTTGTGCACCCGGAGGTCGGCGAGATCGAGGGGTCTGCCAGGCGCTGTTCACCGAGGACCAGTCGTGTCAGCGGATCCCGGCCCGCATGAAGCTCTGCACGAACTGACGCTGGAAGATCAGGAAGGCGATCAGCAGCGGTGCGACCACGAGCATCGTCGCGGCCGAGAGCAGTGTCCAGTCGATGCCGGACTCGGTGCCGTTGTACACGTTCAGCCCCACGGTCAACGGCCGAGCCTCGACACTGTTGGTGATCACCAGCGGCCAGAGGAAGTTGTTCCAGTGCGTGGCCACCGACACCAGTCCGTAGGCCACCAGCGTCGGTTTGGCCAGCGGCACGTACACGCGCCACAGCCGTCCGAGCCGGGAGCACCCCTCGATCTCTGCGGCCTCGTCGAGCTCGATCGGCAGCGACTTGAACGTCTGCCGGAGCAAGAAGATCCCGAACGCACTGGCGATGTAGGGCAGGCCGATCGCGGTGATCGTGTCCACCAGACCCAGGGTCGCCATCGTGTTGTAGTTCTCCGAGATCAGCACGTCCGGCTGGATCATCAGCTGGATCAGGATCAGCGCGAAGGCGAGGTTCTTGCCCGCGAACTCGAACCTGGCGAAGGCGTAGGCTGCCAGCACGCCGAGCACGAGCTGACCGGCGAGGATGCCGCAGACCAGCAGGATCGTGTTCAGGTAGTACCGGTCGAACGGCGCCCCGTTCCACACCGCGACGAAGTTGTCGAACGTCAGCGGTGCGGTGAGGTCGAACCTCGTGGCCGCGTCCCGCTCGTGGATCGATGCCCAGAAGGCGAACAGCAGTGGTGCCAGCCAGAGGATGCCCAGCAGCCAGGCGCCCACGGTCTCCAGCACCCGCCAGAAATCGATCCTGGGTCTGCGTACGGTCTGCTGCGCAACGGGGGTGTCGACAGCGGTCATCGGTAGTGCACCCGCTTTCCCAGGACGGTGAACTGCAGGACCGCGATCACTCCGAGGATCAGCACGAGGACCACGGTCAGGGCTCCGGCGTAGCTGGGGTCGAAGTACGTGAACGCCGTGTCGTAGATGTAGTAGAGGAGCAGGTTCGAGGCGTTGTTCGGTCCGCCGCCGGTCATGATGAACAGGTGGTCGATGATCTTGAACGCGTCGGTGACGGCGACCACGAACACGAACAGGGTGGTGGGCATCAGCAGTGGGAAGGTCACCCGCCGGAAGTGGTACCACCGGGAGGCGCCCTCCAGCGCCGAGGCCTCCTCCAGCTCGGGCGACAAGTTCTGCAGCCCGGCAAGATAGAAGATCATGAAGAAGCCGGCCTGCTTCCAGATCATCATCACCATCATCGCCGGGAGCACGGTGGAGGTGTTACCGAGCCAGTTCAGCGTGGGCAGGCCGAGCATCCCCAGGATCTGGTCGATGGTGCCGATCCCCGGGGAGTAGAAGAACAGCCAGATGCTGGCGACGGCGACCATCGGCAGGATCGTCGGGGTGAAGTAAGCCAGGCGCACGAATCCTTGCCCCTTGAGCTTGTTGTTCACCCAGACGGCCATCAGGATCGCCAACGCCATCGAGACCGGTACGACCCCGAGCGCAAAGAGGAGGTTGTTCTTCAGCACCTGCCAGAAGACCGGGTCGTTGATCATCCGCTCGTACTGCCCGGTGCCGATGTCACCACCCCGCTCCTGGGTGCTGGCGAGCACGGACCGGACGATCGGGTAGTGCGTGAACACGATCAGCACCACGAACGCCGGCGCCAGCAGCGCCCAGGCGAACGCCTGGTCACCGAGCGGGCGCTTGCCACCGGCGCGGCCGCGACCCGGCGTACCGGCGTCCACGGCCGTGGTGACGGTGTCGATCACCTCCGCCATCTGGACTACTCCTGGTACGGCTGGAGCACGCCGTCGATGCTCTCCTGCAGCTGGGTCAGCGCCGTCTCGGGCTCCGCCGACCCCGTCAGCACCGAGGCGATGGCGTCGTTGATCGACTGGGCCACGCGGGCGTTCTCGTGCGAGGTGGTCTCACCCTGCGCCACCTCCAGCTGATCGCGTGCCACCGCGGCCTGTGGGAAGTCCTCCACGTAGGCGGCCATGGTGTCGGTGTCCCAGGCGGGCTGGCCGGTGGCCACGTAGCCGGACTCCATGCTCCATTCAGCGGCCCGCTCCGGCTCGGTCAGGCAGACGCCGAAGTCGTAGGCGGCCTGCTCGGTCACCTCGTCATCCTTGTCGAAGACGTAGATGTTCCCGCCACCGGTCGGCGACCCCGGCGCAGTGTTCTCCGGCAGCATCGAGACGCCGAGCTCGAAGTCGGCATTGGTGCGCACGTTGGTCAGGTTGCCGGTGGTGTGCCACATGATCGCAGTGCGGCCCTGGATGAAGTCGTCCGGGGTGGAGGCCCACTCCGTGGTCCCGGAGGGCATCACACCCTCCTGGCTCAGCCGCAGCCACCACTCCATCGCCTCGATCGAGGCCGGGTCGTCGAGGTAGCTGACGATACCGTCCACCCCCGCGGTGTCCTGGACACCGGACTGGATGGCCATCGCCTGGAACATCCAGTTGCCGAACTGAGTGGAGGGGATCTCCAGACCGTAGTCGGCCGCGCCCTCGTCCTGGATCGTGCGAGCCGCCTCCTCGAGCTCCTCCCACGTCGCCGGCGGTTGCTCCGGGTCGAGGCCGGCCTCCTCGAACAGGTCCTTGTTGTAGTACTGCACGATCGTGGACCGCTGGAACGGCAGGCTCCACAGATCGTCCTCGGTCTGACCGCTGGCCAGGAACGGCTCGTAGAACTGCTCCTCGGTCCAGGACAGGTCGTCGTCGAACTCCGAGAGCGGCAGGATGAGGTCGTTGTCGATGAGCGTGTACAGGTCCGTGGTCAGCAGCACGGCCAGGTCCGGCCCGTCTCCGGAGCGCGCCGCGGTCTGCGCCTTGGTCATAGTGTCCTCGTAGCTGCCGGAGTACACCGCCTCCACTGTGACGTTGTCGAACTCCGCCTCGCACTCGGCGACCAGGTCGTCGACCACGTCGGTCAGCGGACCACCGACCGCGACCGGGTAGTAGAGGGTGAGGTTGATCGGTCCGTCCGGGTCAGTGTCGCCGCCGGAGCAGCCCGCGAGCAACGCAGTGGCCGCGGCGGCGGCAGCAGCAGCGGACAGTCGGCGCCGGGCAGTTGCTGTCTGGAACATGGTGGGCCTCTCTGTGGTCACGTCGTCGTGGAGTCGTTCAGGGCTGGTGCCAGAGATTCGGACCGGGTCGCCGCGAGGGCCTGGCCCGAGTCCCCGTCGAAGAGCCGCAGCGCAGGCACCCCCGCGCTCAGCGAGATCTCCTCCCCGTCGGGGACCCGCACCACACCGGGCAGGCGGGCGACCACGTCCTGGTCGGAGACCTCCACGGTCAGCAGCGTCTCGGCACCGAGGATCTCGGAGGTGCGCACCGTCCCGGCGAGCACGATCGGGCCCTCGTCACCGATCGTCAGGGTCTCCGGACGGACGCCGACGACGACGTCGCCCTCGGTGTCCAGGTCCGCCAGCCCGAGCGGGCACACCCGTCCGAACAGGTCGAGCGAACCGCCCTGCAGCCGGCCGGGGAGCAGGTTCATCGGCGGGGAGCCGACGAATGCCGCCACACCGGTGTCCGCTGGGTCGACGTAGAGGTCGACGGGGGCGGCCGCCTGCGCGATGCGCCCCTCCCGCATCACCACCACGTGGTCGGCCATGGTCATCGCCTCCACCTGGTCGTGGGTGACGTAGATGACCGTCAGAGCGAGCTGGCGCTGCAGGCGCCTGAGCTCCACCCGCATCTGGTGGCGCAGCTTGGCGTCCAGGTTGGACAGCGGCTCGTCCATCAGGACCACCTTGGCGTCGGAGACCAGCGCACGGGCGAGCGCGGCCCGCTGGCGCTGTCCACCGGAGAGCTGGCTCGGGCGGCGGTCGAGGTACGGCAGCAGCCCGACCTTCTCGGCCGCCTCCTCCCCCAGACGGCGGCGCTCGGCCTTCGGCACCCGGCGCACCCGCAGCCCGAAGATGATGTTCTCCATCACGGTCAGGTGCGGGTACAGCGCATAGTTCTGGAACACCATGGCGATCCCGCGCCGCGAGGCCGGCACATCGCCGACGTCCTTGCCGTCGATGAGCACCTCACCGCTGGTCGCCCGCTCCAGCCCGGCGAGGATGCGCAACGAGGTCGACTTCCCACAGCCCGAGGGGCCGAGCAGGACGACGAACTCGCCGGACCTGGCACGGATGTCCACACCGTGCAGGACCTGCGTCACGCTCCCCTTGCCGTCCGGGAACGACTTCGTCACAGCACGAAGCTCGACGTCTCCCATCTGACCTCCGCTCCGATGCGTGCTCTCCCTGGCTGCCGGACCCGTGCGGCCGGCGCCTCGACAACGGTAGTCTAAACCGTTTAAGGTCGTCAACAGCGACCGTCAGTGATCCGCCGGTGCACGCCAGGGCCAGGGGGCCAGCCCATGACCGCACCGCCGCGGACGACCAGGAGGGGAGCCATCATGGCTCGAGCAAGCATCCGTGACGTCGCCCGCGAGGCGGGCGTGTCGACCGCACTGGCTAGCTTCGCCCTGAACGATCGCGACGGCGTCTCTCCGGCGACCAAGGAGCGCATCCTCGCCGTAGCGGCTCGCCTGGGGTATCGCGCCGACCCGTTGGCGCGGGCGCTGCGCACCGGGTCAACGAACACCTACGGGCTGATGATCCGGAACATGCACAACCCCTATTTCCTGGAGGTGCTGCGCGGCGCCCAGGACGCAGCCTCGGAGGTCGGCGCGACGATCCTCGCAGTGGACTCGGCCTACTCGGTGGACCGCGAGCGTGAGCACATCGAGCGGCTCGCCGCCCAGCGGGTCAGCGGGCTAGCGATCGCACCAGTGGGTTACGGGGCGGCGATCGGGCACTGGTTGGAGCTGTGTCCGGGCCGCCCGGTCGTCGTCGTCAATGCTGTCCACCACGGCGACCTGCCGGTGCGCGTGGTCGCCCCGGACAACCTGGCCGCGGTGCGGCTCGCCGTCGACCACCTGGTCGAGCTTGGGCACCGCCGACTGACCTTCTTTACCGCCCCGGCAGGGGTGGTCGCCGACAACGACCGCCTGGAGACCTTCCTCGCGCGTACTGCGGAGCTGGGCGTGCGGCCGCACCCGGTGGAGACCGAGCTGAACCTGGACGCAGCCGGAGCGCGGACGCTAGAGCTGCTGCGCTCAGCGGAACCCCCGACGGCGATCATCACCAACTCCGACTTCACTGCCCACGCCGTCTACCGGGCCGCACGGCAGGCCGGTGTACGCGTAGGCGCGGACCTGTCCGTCGTCGGGCACGACGACCTCGCCACCTCCGAGCTGCTCGATCCGCCACTGACCACGTTGCGGCTGGACCGGCACAGTCTCGGCCGAGCGATCGTGGCCCGGTTGACCCAGCAGGCCGACCTCGGCGACCACGCCGAGCCCGTCGAGCTGGTCGTGCGCCGTTCGACCGCGCCACCTCCGGCGGCCGGCTGACCAGTCTGCGCCGCGCACTGCCGGCTCCGGCCGGCCGGAGCGGCCAGAGCGGCTGGAGCGGCCGGAGTGGCCGGAGTGGCCGGAGTGGCCGGAGTGGCCGGCGGTCCTCCGGCCGGCCGTCCTCCGGCTGGCGGTCAGCGGGTGCGGCGCGGGTCGGGCAGCAGGAGCTCGACGTTCCGGTCGGCCGGGGTGCCCTCTGCGTCGAACCCGCCCACGCCCATCGGGTCGTTGGCGGCGAGCTCGCGGTGCCAGGCTGCGAGCGCATCGACCGAGTCGATCGGTCCGGGCCGCAGCGGTGCCCGGTGGTCCACCACGGTCGAGAGCAGCCCGATCGTGCCGTCCTCGCGGGCGATGACCTCGATCAGGCGGGCCTGGCTCGGCCAGTCCATGATCGAGGCGGTGCTGATCTCCCAGAAGCCGCCGACAGCGCTGCGGTAGTACCGGATCCGGTTGCGGTGGATGTGACCGCTGATCCAGGCGAGCACGTGGGGATGGGCTGCGAGCAGCTCCGCGACCTCCGCACCGAGCACCCGTTCCCCCGCCTCCGGGTGGGGTGCGGGTACCGGCCGGTCGTTCGTCATCGAGCTGCGCGGGTGGTGCGAGGCGACGAGCACCGGTCGGTCCGCCTCTTCGGCCTCGGCCAGGGCAGAACGCAGCCAGTCGAGCTGCACTCGGTCGATGCTGCCCTCGAACACCCCGGCCGGGTTCGTGGTGTCCAGCACGAGGATCCGCACCTCGCCGACGTCGTAGCCGTAGTAGGCGGTACCGTCAGCGCGGTTCCGCTCGGTCAGGCCGTGCGTGAAGCCACCGGTGAAGTGCGCCTCGACGAACTCCCGGCGGGTCGCCGGGCGGCGGTCCGGGTCGGGGGTGACCGCGATGGACGCTGCGTCGAAGTACGGCAGCGGATCACGGGTGAAGTCGGCCACCCCCTCCACCGGCACGATCACCTTGCGGTCCCCGACGAGGATCTGCGCCAGCTCCGGTGAGCTCGGCACGCGCCCCTGGACGAGGCCGTCGTGGTTGCCGTAGCAGGTGAGCCAGTCCAGGTGGAGACCGGCGGCCTGGAACGGGCGCAGACCTGCGGTCAGCAGGCCGGGGACGCTCGGGAACCCGTGCGCCCTGCCCCACAGGTTCTCCGGGTCGTCCGGTGCCCACGCCCACGGGTACCGGCCGTCCTGCACCCCTTCGTACCCGCGGCCGCCGCTGTCCAGCGAGAATCGTCCCCCGGAGAGCAGGGTGAGGAAGGAGCACATCTCGTTGTGCTGCATGTTGTCGACGTTGTCCCCGGTGGTCAACGCGACCTGAAGCGTGGCGCCGGTGCGCGCTGAGGTGGATGCGGCAGCCAGCGCCCGCACCACCGCATCGGTGGCGTGGGCCACGAGCAGCTCCTGGGGACGCAGCATCGGCAGCATCGCCCTGGTGTCGGGTCTGCGCCCGAGCGCGTGCATCGCCTCCACCCGCCCGGGTGACTGCACGTCCACCAGCTGGATATCGGTCAGGTGCGCGAGGTAGGCGAGCGAGCGGGCCGGCACCTCGGTGCCAGCCGTCGTCGAGCCCCCGCGGAGGAGGTGAGACTCACCGGGCGCCTCGGTCAGCACGTAGTACTGCTGCTCAGATCCCTGTCGCACCCCCTCTCCACGGCGGATGGTGCGGACGGTGGTCAGCGGGCTCGGTGTGCTCACGAGGCAGATCCTCCCATCGGCCCGCCTCAGTAGGCGTACAGGTCCAGCAGGACCAGGGAGGGCATCGGGCGCATGACGGCGATCGAGTCACCGTTGTTGTTCAGCACGTTGGCGCCGTAGTCGTTGTAGTAGGCAGTGTCGGTGTTGGTGCCCGGCCCGGTGTACACGCGCAGCTCGCCACCCGGCGGGATCACATACCCCTCGCCGACGACCAGACGGTGGATCACCGCATCCTGCAGCACGTAGCCACTGACGTCGATGGCCCGATCGCTCGTGTTGGTCAGCACCACGTGCTCACCCACCTCGGGGGTGAGGTCGGGACCGGGGACGTCGGCCACCACGTCAGCGACCTCGATCCCGTTCGCCGCCGGGACCGGTGCCGCACCGCGCTGGAACCGCACCAGGGCGGCAGGGAAGTCGGTGATGATCGAGTCCACGCCGAGGTCGGTGAGCTGCGCCCACGCCTCGGGAGCGTTGGCAGTGTAGACGCTGAGCGCCAGACCAGCGTCGTGCACCCGGGCTACGTCGGCCGGGTCCAGGGTGCGGTAGTTGGTCACCACTGTGGTGGCGAACTCCGCCCAGGAGGCCAGCGTGGCGTCGTCCGGGACCTCACCGACCTGCAGCAGCGGCACCTCTGGGGCGAGCTCGTGGAAGGTGCGCAGGGATTCTTCGTCGAAGGAGCTGACCACGAGCCGGTCGCTCTCGAGCAGCCGCTGCCAGTGGCGCTCGGTGGCGATCGCCTCGGCCAGCACCTGCTCCACACCGGGCGAGCTCTCCGGCGACTTGATCTCCACGTTCACCCCGATGTTCCCGCGGGCCTGCGCGGCAGCATCGTTCAGGTGCGGGATGCGTTCGCCGGTGTACTGCACGCCGAAGTAGGACCCGGCATCGAGCTGGCTCAGCTCGTCCCAGGTGAAGGACGTGATCGGGTCCTCCGCCCGGTCCGGGAACACCTCGGCGACGTCCGTGGTCCGGCCCCCGTCGGCGTCGTGGAACAGGAACGGGACACCGTCCGCGCTCAGCTGTACGTCGATCTCGAAGAACTCTGCTCTACTGGTGCGGCCGTCCCGGAAGGATGCGACGGTGTTCTCCGGGGACGTGCCGCCGGAACCGCGGTGCGCGATCACCTGCGGCGCGTCCGCGGTGGGCTCCGGCTGCGCGGCGGCCGGCGCTGCCAGGGTGATGGCCACCGCGGCCGCGGCGAGCGCGCCGACAGCGACGGCCCTGGGGGTGCTCATGATCTTCTGCTCCTCATCGTCGAGCTGTGCTGGGGTCGGGCTGTGCTGCCTCAGGAAAGAGTGCGCGCGTCGGCGCCTAGAGGCTCCATGAACCTCGGGGCGGTGCCATTTGCGGCGAGACGCTCGGCGCGCTCGGCCAACGGGATCCACCGCTCCGCCGAGACCAGGGCGTGCAGGATGCTGCGCTCTGCCCGGCTCAGGTCGGCGGCATCGATGAGCGCCCGCAGCCCGGCTGGGCTGGCCTCCAGGGTGAGGGTGCGCACCACCGGTGGGACGCCGTCGGCAGACACCTCCAGGACATGCTCGCCCAGGGTGAGCTCGAGCAGGCCCAGGGCCGCTCCGACCTCCACCACCTCCCCGTCGAGCGTCGCGGTGACCTCCTGCAGGCCGGTGGCGCTGATGCCCACGGCGAGCGAGTCGGTGCGCTCGTAGGTGGAGCCCTCAGCAGGTGAGAGCACCTCGAGCGAGGCGTCGGGCGCCGTGCCGCGTCCGAGGGCCTCGGCGAAACCGACGTACTCGGCTGCACGGTCAGTGAGCATGCCGTCGATGCCGATCTCGTTGAGCTCCTGCCACCGGTTCGCATCGTTGACGGTCCAGGCCTGCACGGCGATCCCGGCCTCTCGCAGCAACGGCACCACCTCCGGCTTCTCGATGAGCGAGTTCGCACCTGCGACGTAGGCGGACAGGTCGTAGCGCTCGACGGCCGGCATCGGGTCGTCGGCCGCTTCGGAGATGATGAGGCCGCGGCGGACCTCCGGGGCGAAGGCCTGCGCCTCGGCGATCAGATCGGTGGAGAAGTTGGTGAACACCACCTGGTCCTGCATGTCCCGGTCGATCACCGCCTGCAGCGTCTGCTCCACCGAGCCGGACTTGAGCTCGAGGCTGATGACCAGACCGGAGCCGGCGAGCTGGTCGAGCGCCTCTTCCCAGGTGAGGATCTGCGTGCCCGTGAACACCGGGTCGAACCAGGAGCCGACGTCCAGCTGGCGCAGCTCGGCGAGAGTGTGGTCCTCGATCCGGCCGGTGCCGTCGGACTTCGCGTCGATCGTGGCATCGTGCCAGAGCACGTGCTCACCGTCTGCTGTTCGCTGCACGTCGAGCTCGATGCCGCGTGCGCCGGAGTGGAGCGCGGCGGCGATCGCGTGGGAGGTGTTCTCCGGCGCGATCGTGGAGTAGCCGCGGTGCGCGACGGCATAGGCGGGCTCATCGTCGTCGCGCAGCAGGGAGGCCGGTTCCATCTCGGTGACCACGACGTCGTCGAAGGCGACCGTGGCGCCGTTGGCGATCAGGCCGAGGACGCCGTCAACCGAGCGCGGGAGCGTGGCGGTGCGAGCGATCTGCTCCCCCTCCCAGAACCAGCGTGCCTGTCCGCCCTGTACCTCGACGGCCATGTGCACGTCGGTGCCGATCCCTGCGTCGGTCGGTGCGGGCGTCGCAGTCAGGACGTTCCACGAGCTGCCGGCGGTCCGGACCGCGAACTCCGTGCCGTTGGCGGCGGTGGACCCGCTGCGCAGCACGGCCTGGCTCCAGGGCACGTCCCCGTCTGGAGCGATGTCGAGCACCACTCCGGCCCAGCGTTTGTCGTTCATCGCAGACTCGAACCGCACGGTGGCCTCGATGCGGTAGTTGCGGAAGTCGGTGCCCTCTCCGAAGGTGATGCGCGACTGCTGGCTGGAGCCGGAAGAGGTGCCGACCAGCTCACCGTCGACAACCTCCCAGTCCCCTTCGACTGCGGTCCAGCCCTCCGGCAGCCCACCGCCGGCGACGTCGTCGAAGTCCTCGGCGACCAGCACGTCATCGGGTGCCGCAGCAGCCGGCGGGCTCTCGAGCGCCGACGGCAGCGCGGCGGCAGCGAGCGCCGTCGCGGTCACAGCGGCCGCCAGCCGGCGCCTCGGGCGCGGCCTGGTGCCGATGGATGAAGCACTGATCGTCATCGATCTCTCCCCGTTCCTACCCGGCGCCTCACCGGGCACTGAATCGTGATGCGGGCCCCGATACCCTCGTCGCCCTCTGCAGGGGCCAGCCTTAAACGATTTAGTAGCCTATCATGATGACCTATCGAGGTCAATGGTCAGCGAGCGAAACGTCATCGACGCAGGACTGCTTTCGGACGCTGCACAGCCTCGATGCGCAGCATCCGACTCTAAGGACGGTCAGCTCCACCAGGATGCCGCGGAGCCGAGGAGTACAGCGCGGCCCGCACCACCTGCTCCGGCGGCGCGCCCACGGAGGCGAGCACCGCGCCGGGCTCGACCAGGCGCCACCAGGCAGTCGCCGTCGGCAGGACCACCACGGTGCCGGTGAGCGTGTGCTCGGCGGCTCCGCGGGCCGCTGCCACCTCGCGGACGATGGTTCCCACGTCGGTGGACCCGAGCCATCCGCGGCTCGGGTCCGGCCACCGCCTGCTCGCTTCCAGCGCTTCGCCTGCAAGGGCGCGGCAGGCGCGCTGCAGGGCGGGTTGGTGTGCGAGGCCGGCGAAGTCGTCGCTCAGGTCGCCGACCGCCGCCCGGCGCTGCGCGCGTTCGGTCAGCCACACCCGCCCCTCCGACGTGTCAACGCGCGGGGCATCCTGACCGTCCAGATAGAACCGGACCAGCGCCTGCCACCAGGTGAGCCAGTCCCGCCCGACCGCGGCCGGGTCCTGCTCCCCGAGCACCTCAGCGGGAGGTAGCGGCTCGAGAAGCGGTGGGGGTACGCCGTCGTCGGCCACCACCAGAGCGGACGCATCCCGCACGCACAGGGCCATGGTGAGCTGCTGATCGTCCCCGATGGCCAAGGACCAGGAGGGTCGTCCGGTGACCTGCACAGTTCCTCCTCCAGCTCGACGGCGGAGCTCACCGGCCAATCGTCTCTCGCCGAGGTGCTTCGCGCGGGGCTCGCAACGTCAATAGGGATCGGTCACCCGTGCCCGATCTTTCGTGACCTTGTCGCGGAGCGGATGCTGGCACTGCTGTGGCGCGGAGCCAGCACAGCCAGCACACCGGCGCCAGCTCAGCTTCCGGGGTCCGGCACGGGTGCGATGCGCTGCAGAAGCCGGGCAAGCTCGTCGCGCTCGGCGGCGTTCAGGTCGGCGACGGTGAGCTCCTCAGCAGCGCGGATCTGCGGCCGAAGGCTTCCGGTTGTTCTCCGCCCTCGTTCGGAGAGGTGCACGAGCACGCGGCGGCGGTCGCCGCTGTCCGCGTTGCGGTAGATCAGCGACCGGCTCACCAGCCGGTCGACCACCCGGGTCAGCGTTGCACCGGAAGTTCCGGTCGCCGTCCCCAGAACCGTCATCGTGCACGGGCCGGCGTCGTGGAGATAGTCCAGAACGCTCCACTGGTCCACGGACAGACCTTCCTCAGCAAGGACCGCCCCGATGTCCCGGTTCACGCGGCCTGCCACCAAGGTGAGGAGTCGAGCATCTAGCGTCCGCGGTGCGGAGTGCGCGGACGAGTTCGTTGGGGCCCCGACCATCGTGTCCTTCCCAAGCGGTGACCGATGTCCTACCTTGGTCACATCCCTTTCAGATGAAAATACTATCTGATGTGCCCCGTGGTGGTTCGCATGAACGTGCAGTCAGCGAGTCGGGACGGTCTGGAGAGC
>DATGRZ010000073.1:0-19640 GCA_035303065.1 Ruania sp. | reverse complement strand
CACACCATATCGACGCCGTTGCTGCTCTTCAACGATTACCTCCAGACCGGCACTTTCATCTGGCTTACGTCCATGGACAATTGGACGACGGTCCACCTCGGACTGCGCTAGCGTCCGCCGGATGGGGTTCTTCTATGTGATCTTGGTGGTCGCCGGCGGTCTGTGCCTCTGGGGTGCGATCAGCCCGATGGGGATGTGGCGCGGGACGATGGCCTGGCGCTACGCGGACCCGGAGCCGCACCGGCCGAGCGAGTCACAGAACACGCTCACCCGAGTGGTCTGCGTGATCGCGCTGATCGTGATCATCGTCGCCTTCCCCATGGTCAGCAGCCTCTCGGCCCAGTACGAGCGTCAGCAGGAGGAAGACGCCTACGAGAACTGCCTCGATGAGAGAGACGACGCCGATGGCCTGCTCTCGGCCGAGGACTGGTGCGAGAACCTCTCGCCGGAACCGGAGGAGTCCTGATCACATCGACCGCCGGTACTCCCCGCCCACCTCGTAGAGCGCATGGGTGATCTGCCCGAGGCTGTGGCTGCGCACCGCCTCCATCAGGGCGGCGAACGTGTTCCCTCCGGTGCGGGCCACCTCCTGCAGCCGGTTCAGTGCGTCCGGGTCGACGGCGTTCCTCGCCTCCTGCCAGTCGCTCACCGAGGCGACCTGGTCGTCCTTCTCCGCCGAGCTGGACCGCACCAGGTCGATCGCCACCTCGATCTCACCGGCATGCTCAGCGGGCAGGAAGGTGTTCACCCCCACCACCGGCAGTGACCCGTCGTGCTTGCGGCGCTCGTAGACCATGGACTCGTCCTGGATCTTGCCGCGCTGGTACATGCTCTCCATCGCACCGAGCACTCCCCCGCGGCGGCTGAGCGCGTCGAACTCGGTGTACACCGCCTGCTCCACCAGGTCGGTGAGCTCGGAGATGATGAAGCTGCCCTGCCAGGGGTTCTCGCAGCCGCTCAACCCGAACTCCCGGGCCAGGATCAGCTGGATGGCCACCGCCCGGCGCACCGACTCCTCGGTCGGGGTGGTGACCGCCTCGTCGTAGGCGTTGGTGTGCAGGCTGTTGCAGGCATCGAAGCTGGCGTACAGCGCCTGCAGCGTGGTGCGGATGTCGTTGAACTCGATCTCCTGGGCGTGCAGGGAGCGTCCGGAGGTCTGGATGTGGTACTTCAGCATCTGCCCGCGGGCGCTGGCCCCGTACCGGTCGCGCATCGCCCGGGCCCAGATCCGGCGGGCCACCCGCCCGATCACCGAGTACTCCGGGTTCATCCCGTTGGAGAAGAAGAACGACAGGTGCGGGGCGACGTCGTCGATCGCCATCCCGCGGGCCAGGTAGTACTCCACGATGGTGAACCCGTTCGCCAGCGTGAAGGCCAGCTGGGTGATCGGGTTCGCCCCGGCCTCGGCGATGTGGTAGCCGGAGATGGACACCGAGTAGAAGTTCCGCACTCCGGAGTCGATGAAGTACTGCTGGATGTCGCCCATCATCCGCAGCGCGAACTCGGTGCCGAAGATGCAGGTGTTCTGCGCCTGGTCCTCCTTGAGGATGTCGGCCTGCACGGTGCCGCGGACGGCGGCGAGGGTCTCGGCGGCGATCCGCGCGTAGGTCTCGGCATCGACCACCTCGGCGCCGGTGAGCCCGAGCAGGCCCAGGCCCAGCCCGTCGTTGCCCTCCGGCAGCTCACCGCGGTAGACCGGCTGCTCCCGGTCCCCGAGCGCCTCGCGGATCCGGTCCTGGGCGGCCTGCCAACGGCCGGTATCAGCGCGTAGGTGCTTCTCCACCTGCTGGTCGATCGCGGTGTGGAAGAACATCGCCAGGATGATCGGCGCCGGACCGTTGATGGTCATCGACACCGAGGTGGTCGGCGCGCACAGGTCGAACCCGGAGTAGAGCCGCTTCATGTCGTCCAGCGTGGGCACGGACACCCCAGAGTTGCCGACCTTCCCGTACACGTCCGGGCGGGTAGCCGGGTCCTCCCCGTAGAGGGTGACCGAGTCGAACGCGGTGGACAGCCGCGCTGCCCCCTGCCCGGCGGCCAGGTAGTGGAACCGGCGGTTGGTGCGCTCCGGCGGGCCCTCACCGGCGAACATCCGGGTCGGGTCCTCGGTCTGACGGCGGTAGGGGTAGACGCCGGCGGTGAAGGGGAACGCGCCGGGGGTGTTCTCCTCGTGCAGAAACTGCAGCAGGTCGCCCCAGGAGCGGTAGCGGGGCGCGGCCACCCGGGGCAGCGGGGTGCCGGACAGCGACGTGGAGTAGTTCGCCACGGTGATCTCTTTGCCGCGCACCCGGTAGGAGTCCTCCTCGGCAGTAAGTGCAGCCAGCCGGGACGGCCAGGTGCGCAGCAGCTCCAGGGAGTCTTCGCTCAGCCCGCCGAGCGCTTCGCTGTACAGCTGGCGCAGCCGGGTCAGCGTCTCGTCCTGCTCGACGGCGGAGCCCGGGCGGGGCTGCAACGGTTCCGGAAGCTCGGGGTCACCCAGGTCCCGCAGGCTGGTCCAGTAGCGCTGCGCAGCGTCGGCCGCCTCCGCCTCCGCCT
Organism: Ruania sp.; assembly: GCA_035303065.1. Taxonomy (GTDB): domain Bacteria; phylum Actinomycetota; class Actinomycetes; order Actinomycetales; family Beutenbergiaceae; genus Ruania. Next base: position 17,105 of record DATGRZ010000073.1, on the reverse strand, counting down.
CCACCCTGCGGTCGAGGTCGCGGCCGGCCTCGGCGATCTCGGCCAGGTAACGCGCCCGGGAGCCGGGGATCAGGCTGCCGCCGGCGCCACCGCCGATCATCGGTGCGTGCTCCGCCCACTCCTCCCCCAGCCGGGTGACGAGCGCCTCGAACGCGCGGGTGAGGCCGTCGTCGTGGAAGTGGCTGGCGATCGTCGGGTAGACCGGGACATCCTCGTCCGGGACGTCGAAGGCGAGGCGGTTGCGGCGCCACTGCTTGCGCACGTCGCGGAGGGCGTCCTCCCCGCCGCGACGATCGAACTTGTTCAGGATGACCAGGTCGGCGAAGTCGATCATGTCGATCTTCTCCAGCTGGCTGGCGGCGCCGTACTCGCTGGTCATCACATACACCGGCACGTCCACGAGCTCGACCACTGCGGAGTCGCCCTGGCCGATGCCGGCGGTCTCCACGACGATCAGGTCGAAGCCGCAGGCCCGCATCGCCCGGATCGAGGCGGCCAGCACATCGTTGATGCTCACGTCCTGACGGCGGGTGGCCATCGACCGGAAGAACACTCGCCCGGAGCGCAACGTGTTCATCCGGATCCGGTCGCCGAGCAGGGCGCCGCCGGTGCGCCGGCGGGTGGGGTCCACCGCGAGCACCCCGATGCGGATGCCCTCGAACGCGGACAGGAAGCGCAGCACCAGCTCGTCGATCACCGAGGACTTCCCAGAGCCGCCGGTACCCGTGATACCGACGACCGGAGCCGCACCTGGGTGCGAGGAAGGACCAAGGCGGGCTACGCCGTCGGCAGTGAGCACACCATCCTCGATCGCGGTCAGCAGCCGGCCGATCGCGACATCCTCCCCGACGTGCGGAAGCGCCTCCGGTGCCGACGGCAGGCGGCGGGCGGTCTCGGTACGGGCGACCAGGTCCTCGATCATGCCGGTCAGACCGAGCTTGAGCCCGTCGTCGGGGTGGTAGAGCCGCTCCACACCGGCGGCCTCCAGCTCGGCGATCTCCTCGCGGGTGATCGTGCCGCCACCACCGCCGAACACCCGCACGTGCCCGGCGCCAGCCTCGGCCAGAGAGTCCACCAGGTAGCGGAAGTACTCCAGGTGGCCGCCCTGGTAGGAGGAGATCGCCACACCGTCGGCGTCCTCCTGCAGTGCGGCGCGCACCACCTCCGCCACCGACCGGTCGTGGCCCAGATGCACCACTTCAGCGCCCTGGTCCTGGATGATGCGTCGCATGATGGTGATCGCGGCGTCGTGCCCGTCGAACAGGCTGGCAGCCGTCACGAAACGCAGCGGGACGTCGATCGCCGGCTCTGGTTCGCCGGCGGGAGCCTTCTCCATGGGGGTGGTCACGGATCCCTCCTTCTTCCGTGCGTCGGCGCACGGACCCTTCGATCGTAACTGCGGCACACTCCGGTGGCGCGGGCGTGTGCTTTCCACCAAGCCGACCGGTCAGCCGCTACGGTGTGGTCACGACCAGGTCACGGGGAGATGACGATGGCACTGTTGCCCGAGGAAGAGATGCATGCAGCCGAGACGCCCACCGGGTTGACCAGGCGCGGGGCGCTGATCGGCATGGCCGGTGCGGGCCTCACCCTGGGCCCGGGGGTGTCGGCGCTGGCCGCACCGCCTGATGATGGCGACCCGCAGGAGCTGCAGTCACCGTCGGAGACACCCTCGGAGGAGGGGGTGAGCCGGATACCGGTGCAAGAACTGAGCAGCGCAGGCCGGGCCGCCTGGCAGGTGGAGCCGTTCGAGCTGGTCGCCCTCACCTGGACCGGTGAGGCAGAGCCGGAACCGTTCGCGCGGGTCCGCACCGATGGGACGTGGTCGTCCTGGACGGAGCTGCCGGCCGACGGGCAGAAGGCGGGCGAGGACGGTGTGACCGGCACCGAGCCGCTGTGGGTGCGCCGTGCGGACGCCGTGGAGGTGTCGGTGACCGGTGACCTGCCGGACGACCTGGAGCTGACCCTGATCCACCCGGAACCGCTCTCGGACGCTGCCGCGACGGCCGCCGAGCCGACTGCGACCGTGGCCTCCGGCGGGGTGCCCGGCCGCTGGATCGTACCCAAGCCGACGATGGCTTCGCGCGCGAACTGGGGTGCCGACGAGTCACTACGGCAGAACCAGGACGGGGTGGAGTACGGGGACGTGCGCGGCGCGTTCGTGCACCACACGGCCACCTCGAACTCCTACACCTCCGACGAGGTGCGCGGCATCATCCGGTCGATCTACCGGTATCACGTGCTCAGCCGGGACTTCTACGACATCGGCTACAACTTCCTCATCGACCGGTTCGGTCGGATCTGGGAAGGCGCCTACGGCGGAGTGCACCGAGCCGTGGTCGCAGCACACACCAAGTACTACAACTCCCAGTCCTTCGGTGTGGGCGCGATCGGCAACTTCCAGGAGCGCAGCGTGCCCAGCCGCGTGCTGAACGCCTATGCAGCACTGATCGCGTGGAAGTTCGACGTGCACGGGGTGCACTATGCGCGCAACACCGCCCGGTACACCAACGACGGTGCCCACAACCTGCCGGTCGTCTCGGCGCACCGGGACACCAAGTCCACGGCGTGCCCGGGAAAGTACCTGTACGCGAAGCTGCCCACCATCCGCAGCCGGGCCCAGGACATCCTCGCCGACCGGGTGAAGCTGCGGCTCACCGGGACCGGTGGGAAGGTGGCGACCGCAGGCGGCCGGATGCACGTCCTCTGGGAGTACGACGACGTACCGGTGAACGGCAGCGTCCGGCTGCAGCGCCGCCGCGCCAACGGCACCTGGGAGAACATCCGCACCATCACGGTCACCAATGGCGAGGGGTCCACAGTGGTCGGTGCGCGGAACACGGCCTACTGGCGGGTGCGGGCGATCAGCGCCCGGAGCCAGCAGATCGACACCAGCCACCCGAACGGGACCAGCAACTGGCACCGGCTGCGTTGTGTGGGATCCGGCGACCGGGCGATCCTGGACCTGAGCGGACCGAAGGAGACTGCCAAGGGTCGGCGCACCACCCTGTACATCGGCTGGATCAGTCCGAAGGGCGGGGTGACCGGCACGGTGCGGCTGCAACGCGAGCTGTCCGACGGCACGTGGCGCACAGTGCGCGATGTCGCGGTGCAGAACGGTCAGGCAACCACCACGGTCAGCCCGTCCGCCAAGACCCGCTACCGGCTGCTCTCCCGCGAGGTGACCAAACCCAGTGGTGTGCCGCGGCGGACCTCCTACCTGTACACGCTCGACGTGTGGTGAGCGGACCGGGAACCGGTCTCGTACCCCAGGAGCCGGTCTCCGAAGGACCCGTGAGCGGCTGCCGTGCCGGCCTCGGGCGCAAGAAGGAGCTCCCCCGACTGGACTCGAACCAGTAACCGTCCGATTAACAGTCGGATGCTCTGCCTATTGAGCTACGGGGGATCGCGACGACAATACTAACAGCGTTGCCGACTGCCCCGGACCGTCGCCACCGGGTCAGGGAGTGAGGCCCACCACTCCCCGGATCCGGGCCTCGAGGTCGCTAGCGCGGCGGTCGATGTCTGCCGGGGTGCGGCGGGCACCAGAGATGCTCACCTGGGAGAACAGCGACCCGTCCGGGTTGCGGCGGATCGCTCCGCGGAGCACCCCACCGCTGGGGAGCTCTTCGGTCTCCAGGTGCACCAGGGAGTTGTCGATCCGTTCCTTGACCGCGAAGGTGAAGTCCGAGACACCTGGCTGGTCCCCCACCGGCAGGATCGTCGGCGCGCTGCCGTCCACCCAGGTGATGGTCAGCTCTTCGGTGTCGGAGTCCATCGTGGCCCGGTCCACATCGGCCCAGGGCCGGTCGACCAGGGACTGCTCCCCCTCGAGCACCTGCAGGGCGTCGGCGGTCACGACGGCCCAGGCTCCGTCGGTCAGCTCGCGGGTGGCCAGCACCTTCGCCCGCGCGGAGAGCTGAGCACGGACCGGTTCGGGCAGCTGGCGCAGGGATCGACGCATGGACACGACACTAACCTGTGCCGGGCACCCATTACGATTGTCGGCGCCGGCCCGAACGTGGGCCGGCGCCGGCGTGCGGGTGCGCGCCGGGCCCCAGTAGCTCAGCCGGTCAGAGCAGCGAACTCATAATTCGTCGGTCGCGGGTTCAAGCCCCGCCTGGGGCACCAGCGGCACGATGGCAGCAACGCGAGAGCGCCGGCCGCTCCCTGAGGGGTGCGGCCGGCGCTCTCGGGTCGGCGGTCAGCGACTCACGGGTTCACATAGGACACGATCGGTGGGTTGCTGCTGCCCTCGACGTTCGACTGGATCAGCCAGTAACCGCCCTCGCTGTCCTCAGACACCTCGAACAGCCACGTACCCGTTGCGCTGTCGCCGGGGGCGACGACCGGCTGCGCGTACATGTCGTCCGGTGCGACCTCGGTCGAGCCGTCGAACTGGTCACCGTTGCTGTTGACGTAGCCCATCACGATGTTCGGGTACGCCTCCATCTCCTGGTCACTGGTGTTGGTGGCAGTGACGTACACCATCACGTACTTGTTCCCGTCCTGCGGCTCGACGGCACCGTCGTCGACCACCTGCTGGGTGGCGTCCATGTTCGGCTCCTGGACGGTGACCTCCCAGTTCTCGTCCAACGTCGCGCTGTCGCCGAGCGCGAGCTCGTCCGTAGGACCGGCGGGACCGTCGTCGGTGGGCTCGTCGCTGGTGGGATCCTCCGTCGGTTCATCGCTGGTGGGATCCTCCGTAGGCTCGGTCGTGGTCGGGTCGGCGGTCGGCTCCGGATCGTCCCCGCCACCCCCGGCGAGCTTCACGATGCCGAAGACCACCAGCACGATCACCAGTGCTGCGGCCACCCACACGTACCAGCGGGCATACCACGGGGTCGGGCCACCAGGGCCTCCCGGGCCACCGGGGCCACCAGGTCCGTACCCGCCCGGGCCACCCGGGCCAGCGTAGCCGGGCTGCTGACCGTAACCGCCGGGCGCCCCGTAGGCGGGCTGCTGGCCGGGCTGGCCGTAGCCCGGCTGCTGGCCAGGCTGGCCATAGCCGGGCTGCTGACCGGGCTGGCCGTAGCCCGGCTGCTGCGGCGCGCCGTAGCCAGGCTGCTGTCCTGGCTGCTGACCTGGCGCACCATACCCAGGCTGCTGCCCAGGTGCCCCGTAACCGGGCTGCTGAGGGCCACCAGGCTGTTGACCCGGCTGCTGGCCATACCCCGGCTGCTGACCCGGCGCACCGTAACCCGGCTGGCCCCCCGACGACGCACCGAACGCCTGTGTCGGCTGCTCGCCGGGCGCCTCGTAGCCCGGCGTCCCCGGGTTCTGCTCCGGACCGGGCGGGGTGCTCCCTGCACCTCCGTGCGGCTGCTGCTCCTGTGGTCCCTGCGGTTCACTCATATGGTGCAGGCTAGATCACCAGGTACCTCCGACGCACGAACGCGTCCGGGTAGTTCTCCCCACAGCAGGCACCGAGTCTCCCCACAGCAGGCACCGAGCCCGCCTTCTACGCCGATTCGTTCAGCAGCCGGCGCCGCTCCTCCAGCCGGACCAGCTCGGTGAACGCCTCACCATAGGCCGGGTCCTCCGGGTCCATCCGCTGCAGCCGGCCCTTCACGTCCGCAACCTGCCGGGTCATGCCCATCCGCAGCAGTGCGATGAGCACCCCGCGGGCGTACCCGCCGAGCTCCTCCGGGCGGTCCTGCGGCAACGGCGCCACCGCCAGCTCGGTGATCAGCGTGGACACCGGCCCGTCCGCCGCTTCGCGCACCTGTTCGGCCCAGGTCGCGGTGGCCCGTTCAACAGCACTGCTGCCCGCCCCGGTGGCGCTCAGCTGCTCGGCGAGCTCACCGAACCTGGCCAGCCCGCCGGCGGCGCGGATCACGTCGTGCACCGCCCGGTGCGCCGGGACCACGAACGTGTCCGCGCCCAGGTCGTCGAACCCCGCCTCCAGAGCATGCTGCGGCAGCTGCAGCACCACCTCGAGCACCTGCCGCTCGAGCCGGGCCACCGGGTCGTCGCGGTACCTCGCAGCGGCGGCACGTGCAGCAGCAGCGGCGGCTGCACCGTCCTGGTCGCCGGACCCGTCCTGGGCCCGCCTCTGCGGGCCCGCCCCACCCGGCCCCTGACCAGGGCCGGGGCGCCTCTCCCGGCGAGCTCCGCCGTCGTCGGACGAACGAGGAGCACGTGCCGCCCGGGTGACCGCCTGCCGTACCGACGACTCGTCCATGCCCAACCAGCCGGCCAGCTCCCGGGCATACTCACCGCGCAGTGCGTGGTCCCGGATCCGCGCCACCACCGGGGCGGTCACCCGCAACCCGTTCACCCGGCCCTCAGCGGTGTCCAGGTCCACCTGCTGCAGCACCGAGCGGATCGCGAACTGGAAGAGCGGTTCCCGGTCGGCCACCAGGGACCGCACCGCCTCATCACCACGCGCCTGGCGCAGGTCGCACGGGTCCATCCCGGAGGGTTCGACCGCCACGAACGTCTGGGAGGCGAACTGCTGGTCCTGGTCGAACGCGCGCAACGCCGCCTTCTGCCCGGCCTCGTCCCCGTCGAAGGTGAAGATCACCTCACCGCCCACGGCGCTGCCGGAGGAGAGCATCACCCCGGCCGCGGAGCTGGCGCTGTCCCCGAGCAGCCGGCGCACGATCTTGATGTGCTCGGCACCGAACGCCGTACCGCAGGTGGCCACCGCCGTGGGCACCCCGGCCAGGTGCATCGCCATCACGTCGGTGTACCCCTCGACCACCACCACCCGCCGGCTCTTCGCGATCTCCCGCTTCGCCAGGTCGATGCCGTAGAGCACCTGGGACTTCTTGTAGATCTGGGTCTCCGGGGTGTTCAGGTACTTCGGTCCCGGATCGTCCTCGTACAGCTTGCGCGCCCCGAAGCCGACGACGGCGCCGGCCAGGTCACGTATCGGCCACACCAGCCGTCCACGGAACCTGTCGTAGCTCCCGCGTTGCCCCTGGGACACCAAGCCCGAGGCGGTCAGCTCCTCGGAGGTGAAGTGCTTCTGCCGCAGGTGCCGGCCCAGGTTGTCCCACCCCTTGGGGGCGTAGCCGAGGCCGAAGTGCTCGGCGGCGGCCCGGTCGAAGCCCCGGGCGGTGAGGAACTCCCGGGCGGTCTGCGCCTCCGGGCTGGCCAGCTGGGCGGCGAAGTACTCGGCAGCCACCCGGTGTGCGTCCAGCAGCCGCTGCCGGCGGCCGGCCTCGTGCGGGGAACGGCGCGGGCCACCGTCGTCCTCATACCGCAGCTGCACCCCGGCCTTCGCGGCGAGCGTCTCCACCGCCTCGGTGAAGGTCAGGTGGTCGATCTTCTGCACGAAGGAGATGACGTCGCCACCCTCACCACAGCCGAAGCAGTGCCACAGGCCCAGGTGCGGGCGGACGTGGAAAGACGGGCTGCGCTCGTCGTGGAACGGGCACAGGCCTTTCATCGAGCCGACGCCGGCGCTGCGCAACGTCACGTGCTGGCCGACGATCTCGTCGATCTTGGCCCGTTCCCGTACCGCGGCGATGTCCTCGCGACGAATGAGCCCGGCCATGTCGATGAGTGTAGGTCGTCCGCGTGCGGTGCGGGTGTGGCGTCCACAGCGGTGCGGTGGTGGCGCCCACAGCGGTGCGGTGGTGGCGCCGTCACCGCCCTGCAAGGCGGTGCCCGGTTCTACAGCGCGGTGCCGGGTTCTACAACGCGGTGCCTACGTCCGGTCCGCACAGCCGGGCGTGCCACTCCAGGGCGGACAGGTCGGTCAGGGAGGCCACCTGGTCCACCACCACGCGCAGCCGGATGTCATCGTCACCGGCCTGGCCGAAGTCTTCGGCGAACATCTCCGCGAGCGCGATCTCCGCCCGGTCGTAGAGCACGGCGACCAGGTCGGTGAGGATGAGCCGCTGCCGCTGGTAGAGCGGCTCGTCCTCGCGTGGGGCCATCACGTAGGTGGCGGCGATGCCCTTGAGCACGCTGATCTCGGCGAGCACCTGGTCGGGGATCACCACGTCCGCGTCATAGCGCACCAGCGGACCGTCCCCGAACGAGGCTCGGGTGGCCCGGCCGGCGGCCACGCAGAACCGCCCGATCAGCTGGCTGGTCATGTCCTTCAGCCGGGCCTGGCCGCGGCGGGTGCCGTCGTAGTGGTGCACCCAGAAGTCCAGGGAGGTGAGCTCGGTGATCGCCGCGTCCAGCACATCGTCGCCCACCGGCGGGTCGTACCACTGGCGCACCAGGGTGATCACCTCGTCCCGTTCGGCCTCACCGGTGATCCTGCTGAGGTCCACGCGGCCGGAGAAGACGGCGTCCTCCACGTCGTGCACCGAGTAGGAGATGTCGTCGGCCAGGTCCATCACCTGTGCCTCGATGCACCGCTTCAGCTCTGGTGCGCCCTGCCGCAGCCAGCGGAACACCGGGGCGTCATCGGTGTAGACACCGAACTTGTGCGTGCTGGACCCGTCGGCCCCCGCCGGGCCCTGGCCGGCGAACCACGGGTACTTGGTGGCGGCGTCCAGGCTGGCGCGGGTCAGGTTCAGCCCCACGCCCAGCCCCTCGGGGGTGAATGTCTTCGGCTCCAGCCGGGTGAGCAGCCGCAGCGTCTGCGCGTTCCCCTCGAAACCGCCGATGCCGGCGGCCACCTGGTTCAGTGCCGTCTCCCCGTTGTGCCCGAAGGGCGGGTGGCCCAGGTCGTGGGCCAGGCAGGCGGTGTCCACCACGTCCGGGTCGCAGCCCAGCGACTTGCCCAGCTCCCGGCCCACCTGGGCGACCTCCAGGGAGTGGGTGAGCCGGGTGCGGGCGAAGTCGTCGGTGCCCGGTCCAAGAACCTGGGTCTTGGCACCCAGGCGCCGCAGCGCCGAGGAGTGCACGATCCGGGCCCGGTCCCGTTCGAACGGGGTGCGGTGGGCAGACTTCGGCGGCTCGGCATACCACCGCTCGGTGTCCAGCGACCCGTAGCCGCGGACCGTCATCTGCTCCTGCACCACGCCCACCAGCCTAGACGGTGGGCCACATTGATGTTCCGGCCGCAAGTGTCCACAATGGCGCGGTGACTGCTTCCGCACCTGTGCCTCTCGGCACCCTCGACGAGACCACGAGCACCCTGATCCACAGCCCGGCGGGACCGGATCCCGAGTGGTGGCGCACCGCGGTGATCTACCAGATCTACCCTCGTTCCTTCGCCGATGCCAACGGCGACGGGATCGGTGACCTGCCGGGGATCACCGCCCGGCTGCACCACCTGACCGAGCTCGGCGTGGACGCGATCTGGCTGTCCCCGTTCTACACCTCCCCCCAGCACGACGCCGGCTACGACGTGGCCGACTACCGCCAGGTCGACCCGCGGTTCGGCACCCTGGCCGACGCCGACGCCCTGATCGCCCGCGCCCACGAGCTCGGGCTGCGGGTGATCGTGGACCTGGTGCCCAACCACACCTCCGACGAGCATGAGTGGTTCCAGGCTGCTCTGACTGCTGCCCCGGGCTCGGCCGAGCGCAACCGGTACATCTTCCGCGACGGGCGCGGCGAGACCGGGCAGGAGCCGCCCACCAACTGGGAGAGCGTGTTCGGCGGTCGCGCCTGGACCCGCATCACCGAACCGGACGGCACCCCGGGTCAGTGGTACCTGCACCTGTTCGACTCCCACCAGCCGGACCTGAACTGGGAGAACGAGGAGGTGCGCGCCGAGTTCGACGACGTGCTCCGGTTCTGGTTGGACCGCGGCGTGGACGGTTTCCGCGTGGACGTGGCGCACGGGCTGATCAAGGACCAGGAGTTCCCCGACTGGGGCGGGCACACCACGATGGTCGGTGGCCAGGATGATGACTCTGTCGACGCCGGCGACCGCCCGCAGGCCCCGATGTGGGACCAGCCCGGTGTGCACGAGGTGTACCGCCGCTGGCACCGGGTGCTCGCCGACTATGAGGGCGATCGCGCGCTGGTGGCCGAGGCGTGGACGGAGACCCCGGAGGCGCTGGCCCGGTATGTCCGCCCGGACGAGATGCACCAGGCGTTCAACTTCGACTTCCTGTGCACCCCGTGGGACGCCGCCGAGCTGCGGGCGTCCATCACCGAGGGGCTGACCACCAGTGATGCTGTCGGTGCGCCGACCACCTGGGTGATGTCCAACCACGACGTGGTGCGCGCCTCGTCCCGGCTGGGGCTCGCCGAGACCGGTAAGGGGCCGAACGGGATCGGCGCCGAGGAGACCCAGCCGGATGCTGCTCTTGGGCTGCGTCGGGCCTCTGCTGCTGCGCTGCTGATGCTCGCCCTGCCGGGGTCTGCCTACCTGTACCAGGGTGAGGAGCTCGGTCTGCCGGAGCACACGGAGCTGCCGGACGAGCTGCGCCAGGACCCTGCGTTCTTCCGCACCCGGGGCGAGGAGAAGGGACGCGACGGCTGCCGGGTGCCGCTGCCCTGGGAGGCCGGCGCCGACGGTTTCGGGTTCTCCCCCACCGGCGCCACCTGGCTGCCGCAGCCGCAGGAGTGGGTCGCCTTCGCCCGGGACGCCCAGCAGGGTCGGCCCGGTTCGACGCTGGAGCTGTACCGCACCGCGCTGCGGCTCCGGAAGGACCTGGACCTGGGCGCCGGATCGCTCGCCTGGGTGGACGGTCTTCCGGGTGCCGCCGGCGACTCGGTGCTCGCGTTCCAGAACGGCACGGTGCTGGTGCTGGTGAACCTCGGCGAGCAGGAGGTGCCCCTCCCGCAGGGGGCGCAGGTGCTGCTGTCCAGTGCGGAGCTCTCCGAGGCCGCCGACGGCGGAGCTCTCCTCTCCCCGGACGTCACCGTGTGGGTGCAGCTCCCCCAGGCCTGAGCGCCCCGCGCACCCCGCACGGAGGCACTCCTGTGACATGGAGGTGCGAAAATTGCACCTCGGTGTCACAGGAGTGCCTCGGTCGGCGATCGATGCCTACTCGGTGGTCAGGCTCCGGCGCCGGGCGAGGAGCACCACTGCGGTGCCGAGGATGATCGCCAGCACTGCCCAGGCCAGCAGACCCGGTAGCGTCGCTCCGGTCTCGGAGAGCTCGCCGCCGGCACCTGTGGCCCCCTCGTCCGAGCCGGCACCGCCGCCCGGGTCCGTCGGCTCCTGCGTCGGCGCCACCGTCTCCCCCGGATCGGTCGGCTCCTGCGTCGGGTCAGGTGCCCCGGTCGGCTCCTCCGTCGGCTCCTGCGTCGGGTCAGGTGCCCCGGTCGGCTCCTCCGGCTCCTCGGTCGGACCCGGTTCGTCGGCCTCCTGATCCTCCACCAGCACCGCCACGGTCCGACCGGGCACGGTCACCGTCCCGGTGCCGGCCTCCCACTCGGTGCTGCGCACCACGTCGTCCACACCGTCCTGCTGCACCGGGGAGAGGGTGAAGTCCCGCCCGGCGAAAGCGTCCACCTGTTCGGTGATCGGCTCCGGTGAAGCGTTGAACACCGCCAGCACGCCGTCCAGCTCCGGGTCCACGTCCCGGTCTCCGGCCAGGTCGTCGATCGCCATCACGATCAACCCAGGAGTGGCCTGCGGGCCGGCCTGCGGGAAGCTGACCTTCGCCTCGATCTCCTCCGCCGAGCCGAGCCGGAACAACTCGGTGGAGAACCGCAGCCGGAGCAGGTCCTGGGCCATCTCGCTGGAGAGCTCGATGTCCGACGGCCCCGGCAGCAACGCCGGGTCGGCCAGCAGCGGGCCCATCAGGTCCCAGCTGTCCTCGTTGTCGGCCGCCGGTGGCAGCCCGACACCGAAGTTGTTCGACTGGCCGCTCCAGTCCAGCTCGTTGAAGTGGTCGCCGGAGTTGTAGCTGTTCCGGTCCAGGGACTTCGAGCGGAGCAGGTCGGTGCCGGCGTGCCAGAACGACGGCGTCTGCGCCAGGGCGGTGGTCGCCAACGACAGTGTGTTCATCCGCACCCGGTCGGTCATCGAGGTGTCCGTGGGCAGCTTGTACGCGAGGTTGTCGTACAGCGTCTCGTTGTCATGGGCGTCCACATAGGAGATCACCTCGGCCGGCTGCTCGGCGTACCCAGCGCCCTGGCCGTTGTAGTCGATCTCGGCGCCGGTGAGCACCTCACCGGAGGCGGTCCGGAAGGAGTAGTCGGCCAGGTTCCCAGCCAGCCCCAGGCGGACCAGGTCGCTCTGCTGTGCCAGCCGGTCCGCCTGCTCCTGGGCAGAACCCTCGGCCACCGCGTTCGGGTCGGTGGACGAACCGGAGCCGAAGCCCTGGATGCTGCGCTGGTCCTCGTCGAACGGGCTCCCGCCACGCACGGCGTCGCGCAGCCGGTCGGAGAAGGTGCCGATACCGGTGCCGCCGAGCTGGCCCTGGATCGCCTGGGTGAACCGGGCGTTGCCGGTCACCTCGCCGAAGTCCCAGCCCTCGCCGTAGAGGTAGACCGACTCACCGTCCACCCCGTCCTCGGCGAGAGTGAGCTCGTTCAGCGCGTCCCGCACCGCCTGCATGTTCGCCACCGAGTGGTGGCCCATCAGGTCGAACCGGAAGCCGTCCACGTGGTAGTCGGCGGCCCAGGTGACCACCGAGTCGACCATCAGCTTCTGCGCCATCTGGTGCTCGGTGGCCACGTTCTGGCAGCAGGTGGAGGTCTCCACCTGACCGGTGGCGTCCAACCGGTGGTAGTAGCCGGGCACGATCCGGTCCAGCACCGAGGGTGCCTCCTGACCGGAGTAGGTGGTGTGGTTGTACACCTGATCGAGCACCACCTGCAGGCCCAGCGAGTGCAGGCCGCCAACCATGGTGCGGAACGCGGCCACCCGGTCACCACCATCCTGGTTGCCCTCTGCGGCGTAGGACCCTTCCGGCGTCTGGTAGTGCAGCGGGTCGTAGCCCCAGTTGAAACCGTCCTGGTCCGCCACGGCGGCCACGGCAGCCTGCTGCTCCGCGGAGTCCGGGGCGGCTTCGGGGATGTCCGGGGCGACCTGGGCGGTGCGGTCCTCGGAGATCGTGGCGAGGTCGAACGTGGGCAGCAGGTGCACCGTGTTCATCCCGGCCTCGGCGAGCCCGCGCAGGTGGTTCACCCCATCGGTGTCGGTCAGCGCGAACGCCCCGTAGGTCCCGCGCAGCTCCTCCGGCACCGTCTCGTCGCTGATGGAGAAGTCCCGCACGTGCAGCTCGTAGATGGTGCGGTCCACCGGGTCCTCGATCACCGGGGCGGGCACCTCGGCCCACTGCTCCGGCGCCCAGCGGTCGTCGTCCAGGTCCACCAGCACCGAGTGCGTGGAGCCGGCCGTCAGCCCGACCGAGTACGGGTCGGTCACCGAGCTGGTGAGCACCTCACCGGCAGAGTCGGCGTACACCTGCACCTGGTACCGGTAGGACATCCCCTCCCAGTCCGGGCTGCCGGTCACCGTCCAGGATCCGTCGCCGGTGCGGGTCATCGGCACCAGCTCCGGCGCCGCCCGGGTCTGCTCGCTGCCCGGCTGCCACAGCTGCAGCTCCACCTGGCGGGCGGTGGGTGCCCACACCGCGAGGTTCGGGGAGCCGTCGGCGGACCAGTGCACCCCAAGGGTCCGCTCGGCCGCGCTGTCGGCATACAGGTCGTCCAGCACACCGGGGATCTGCACCCCGGTGAACGCTACCGGCTCCCCCGCCTGCTCGGCCGAGACCCGCAGCTGGCCCTTGAGCACCTCGGCAACCTCCGCCGTCGAGAGCCCCTGCACCTCCAGGGCGAGGGAGTCGGACAGGTGCGGGAAGGCCTCGGCCAGGTCGGCGGGCAGCTGCTCACCGACCAGCTCGAGCACAGCCGAACCGTCCGCCCCGGCGACCTCGCCGGAAGCCACCGACATCCCGCCGTCGGCGGCATGGTGCAGCGAGAAGGTGAGGTCCTCCGGTGCCGTGCCTGCTGGCAGCAGCGAGCGCGGCCAGGCGATCGTGCTGGCAGCCAACCAGTGCGCGGCCTCCTGACCGGACCCGGGCAGCGGCGGGTTCTCCGCGGTCACGGTGAGCACGTGGCTGGCGGAGTCGTAGCTGAACGTGACCACGTCACCGGCGGTGGCGCTGAAGGTGATGTTGTCCCCGTCCGGGACGCCGTCGGCGCCGTAGTTCTCGTCCCAGCTGCGCCCGTGGGCAACCTTCACCTGGTAGCTGCCGGTGGCCAGGGCGTCCGTGGACCACTCGTAGGTCGCGTCCCCGTCGCCGTCGTGCAGCCAGGTGGCCATGCACCCGGGCTGCCAGTCCTCAGCACAGCCGACCTGGCTCTGGAAGCTGCCCGGCAGGGTGATGATCTCCCCCTGCGCGGTGCTGCTGAACCGGTGCGTGGCCGGGTCGTAGAAGAAGGTGATCGGCCCACCGTCATGCTGGTAGGCGACGTTGTCCCCGTCCAGCACGCCACCGGCACCGTAACTCTCCTCCCAGCTGCCGCCGACGGCCACCTTGTACTCGTAGTCCCCGGCGGGCAGGTCGAAGGTGGCCGAGTAGATGCCGTCCTCGCCGAGTGCCAGCGCTGCTGCGGCACAGTCGGGCTGCCAGTCCCCGGCGCACCCCATCTCGGCGTTGTGGCTGCCGGGGACGGTGACCAGCTGCTCGGTGGGCTCCTCGGTCGCACTGCCGTCCATCGCCTGCCCGACCACGCCGACGGTGGACGCGGCCACCCGGTGCCCGGCGGCGTCCTCGGAGACGGCCCGGTACTCCACCATCGTGCCGGTGGGCAGCGTGCTCACGTCGTGGAACACCCGGGGTGCGTCGCCAGTGGTGGTGCCCAGCGACGTCCAGTCGTTCTCGCCGAGCAGCCGGTAGGCGAAGGAGGTCTGCGCCCAGGTGTGCGCGGCGATCTCGGCGCCGATCGGGGCCAGGTCGTGAAGGGCGCCGCCCTGCCCCGGGGTGAGGGTGATGCTGCCTGGTTCAGCCGGGGCGGCCACGGTGCGGTCGGCCACCAGCACGACGGCGGACAGCGGCGGGACATCGAGCGTCACCTGGCCCTGGGCGTCCGCGGTGACCGGGGCGTGGTCACCGTACAAGGTGGTGTAGTCCGCTCCCGGGGTGAGAGTGGTCAGGGTGGTGGTCACCGGCTCGGTGGAGCTGTTCAGCGCGACCAGGTGCTCCACCTGCTCGTCGCTGGCCACGCGGGCGAAGGCGTACAGCGGACCGTCGGCGGCCAGCTCGATCTGGGCACCGCTGCGCAGCGCCTCGTGCTCCTGGCGCAGCTCGGCCAGCTCGGCGATGTGGGTGTACATCGGCGCGTCGGTGTCGTAGTGGTCGACGGCGCCGATCGCCTCACCGGTCAGCCGCTGGTCCTGCTGGTACTGGCTCACCTGGCTGGCGAACAGGTCCTGCCGGGCGTCCTTGTCCCCGCCCTGGCCGACGAAGCCCTGCTCGTCGCCGTAGTAGACCACCGGCTGCCCGCGGGTGAGGTACATCAGCGAGTGCGCCAGCTGGGAGCGCTGCAGCTCCTGGCCGGCGCCCTGCAGGAAGTAGCCCACGCGCCCCATGTCGTGGTTGCCGAGGAAGGTGGGCAGCGCCCCGGCATCGGAGGTGGGGGTGGTGTAGTAGTCGTCTGCGGCGAACAGTCCGGACAGTCCGGCCGCGCTACCACCACGGGCGTAGGCCACGGCCGAGGACTGGAAGGCGAAGTCCAGCACCGAGCTCATGTCGGTGCTGCGCACGTACGGGGCGAGCAGCCGGGCGTCGGCGTCGTAGACCTCACCGAACATGAAGAAGTCGTCCTTGCCGACCGAGTGGGCGTAGTCGAGCACCTCGGCGGTCCACTGCTGCCAGAACTCGAAGTTCACGTGCTTGACCGTGTCGATGCGGAACCCGTCGATGCCCAGGTCGATCCAGTCGGAGTAGACGTCCACGAACCCCTGCACCACGTCCGGGTGCTCGGTCATCAGGTCGTCCAGCCCGTCGAAGTCGCCGTAGGTGACCGACTCCCCCTCCCAGGTGGAGTTGCCCCGGTTGTGGTACAGGGTGACGTCGTTCAGCCAGTCCGGCACCAGGGTCACGTCCTCGTCGGCGACCGGGGTGTAGGGAAAGGAGGTCTGCGGGTCCAGCTCCGGGAAGCTGCCGGTGCCGGCGTGGTCGGCCGGGTCGAACGGGGTACCTGCGGCGTCCGTGTACGGGGCGGTGTCCTGGTCCACGTAGGAGTAGGTCTCCTCGGCGTAGTCGATCACGTCCGCCGTGTGGTTGGTGATGATGTCGAAGTAGACCTTGATGCCGCGGGAGTGCGCGTCCTCGATCAGCGCCTGCAGCTCGGCGTTGCTGCCCAGGTGCGGGTCGATCCGGGTGAAGTCGGTGACCCAGTAGCCGTGGTAGCCGGCGGAGGCATCCGCACCCTCCCCCTGCACCGGCCGGTTCGCGAACGACGGGGTGAGCCAGATCGCCGTGGTGCCCAGGTCCTCGATGTAGTCCAGCCGCTCGTGCAGGCCGACCAGGTCGCCGCCGTGGTAGAAGCCCTTGTCGGTCGGGTCGAACCCGGTCTCCAGCCGGTCACCGTCGATGCCGCCGGTGTCGTTGCTGGTCTCGCCGTTGGCGAACCGGTCGGTCATCACGAAGTAGAACTGCTCGTCCGAGCCGGCCTGGTGCACCGGGTCGGCCACCAGGGCGTCATCGGCCGCGGTGTAGCCCTGGTCCAGGTCCGGCGCAGCGAGGCTGAGCAGTGCGGTGCTCTCCTCGAAGGTGAGCTGCAGCGTGGTCGGTCCGGCCAGGTGCAGCTGGTAGTTCTCCTCGCCGCCGCCCACGCCGTAGGAGGTGTCCCAGTCCCCGTCCAGGACGACCTTGAGCTCGTGGTCGCCGGCGGGCAGCTCGAGGGCGGCGGTGTAGCTGCCGGCGTCCTCCCCCGGCTGCAGGGCGGTGGCGGTGCAGTCGGCCTGCCAGTCCTCGGCGCAACCGAGCTCGTCCTGGAACGTGCCGGCCAGCACCACGGTGTGCGCCGCCGCCGAAGCGTGCGGGGCCAGGGCGGTGTCCGTGGCGGCCAGGCCGGTGCCGAGCAGGCTGAGTGCGGCACCCAGGGCGAGCCGGGCGCGCAACGGGTGGGGACGGGGACTGTGGGACAACATCGACTCCTTCGTCTTGCGCAACGGACCGGGTACTACCTGCCTGGGGCTGGGCCGATCACCCCTTGACCGAACCGCTGGTCAGGCCGCCGACGATGTAGCGCTGCAGGAACAGGAACAGCAGCAGCACCGGGATGGCGCTGATCACCGCACCGGCGGCGAAGATGCCCCAGCGGGCGTCGAACTG
>DATGRZ010000072.1:0-2225 GCA_035303065.1 Ruania sp. | reverse complement strand
GAGGTGCCCGCACCGCCCTGGACCACATCGACCGGGAACTGATCGTGGTGCTCCCCGGCGATCACCCGCTGGCACGCGGTCTCGATCATCCCGGCGCGCTCGGCGTCCAGAACACCGAGGTCCCGGTTGGCGCGAGCAGCGGCCTGCTTGACCATCGCGTAGCCACAGATGAGCTGTGGGTGCTGGGAGACCGACGTGCCAGAGATGGGGAAGTTCTCCATCGCCCGGGCCGTGTGCACACCCCAGTACGCTTCCTCAGGGACCTCGACCGTGCCGATCGAGTCGACCTCGCGCCGCATGACCACGACCACCTCCACATGATGGTGCTGGAGTACAGATGTCTCGATCTACGTCTACCTGGTTTTCACTTTACGAACCGTTGGCGTCTCATTATCCGAACAGTTCGAACTCTCCCAGCACCGCAAAGTCACTATGCACCGGGCACCGATGACCGGTCTCTGTCGACGGTGCGGGGCGGGGTACGCAGCGGTCATCGGGAGCCTCCAGTGGGTGCCCAGCCCAGGTGCGGGGCGACGTCGGTCGCGATCAGGTCGATGGAGCGCAGCACGTCCTGGTGCGGCGGGTCCATGGAGTGCACCTGGAAGGAGAGATGGGTGGCCCGGGCCAGCGCAGTGTCGGCCGCGAGGGTGACGCGCACATCGTCGGGGTCGCCGGTGTGGGCGTCGGTGGCGGCCAGCAGCGTCGCCAGCGGCACCTCGGCAGGGTCGGCACCGAGAGCCTTGGCCACGAACGGGGCGCGCCGCAGCCCTGCGGTGGCCAGCGTGCGGGCATGGTCGCCGTCCTCGGCCACGAACACCGACCGGGCCACGCTGATCCGTGCGGGCACACCCGCGGGCAGGTGCTCCAGGTAGGCGTCGATGAGCGGGTTCTGCACCTCGGCCAGGGATGCGTCGGGAGCATCGGCGGGGCGGGGCTGGGTGCGGGAGAGCATCATCCCGTGGCCGCGTCGGCCCGCCTCGATCGCCCACGGCAGGGAGAAGGTGGCGATCCAGATCCGCTGGCCCAGGGTGCCGCCGGACGGGTACAGCAGCGGACCTCCCTCCTCACCCGTCACCGGGTCACCGGCGAGTGCCCGCTCCACGATCTCCAGGTTGTCCGCGAAGATCTCCCGCCGGTCGGCGAAGTCCAGGCCGAGCGCGCCGAACGCTGCCGGGGACCCGCCAGAGGCGAAGCCCAGCTGCAGCCGGCCCCCGCTGAGCGTGTCCAGCACGACGGCGTCCTCCGCCACCCGTAGGGCGCTCTCCAGAGCGAGGGTCACCACCCCGGTGGTCAGCTGCACCCGGGAGGTGCGCGCGGCCGCGTGAGCAAGGAACGGCAGCGGGGCGGGCAGGCCGCCCTCGGTGCCGTCGAAGTGGTGCTGGGCCACCGCGACCGCGTCATAGCCAGCGGCCTCGGCGCGCTCGATCTGCTCCAGGGCGAGCCGGTACCGCTCGGCGGGCGGCGCATCGTCCAGCAGCCGGGTGAAGAAGCCGAGCTGGCGAGCGGGCGTCGCACTGGTGGTCACGTGAGCACCTCCGGGTCGAAGAGCGCGCCGCGGTCAGGGATCGCCGTCAGCAGCGCCTGGGTGTAGGCCTCGGCGGGGTGGGTGACCACCTCTTCGGTGATGTCCGCCGCCACCGCGGCCCTGGCTGAGCACGCTGACAGTGTGCGCCAGGTCGCGGACCACCGCCAGGTCGTCGGAGATGAGCAGGGAGCGACCCGCACCCCTCCCCGTCGTCCTGCTGAGGGTGCGCTACAGCCCGGTGGGCACGACCCCCCCGAGGGGGACAGCACCCCTTATCGCACCATCACCGCTACCAGCGGTGAACGTCCGGATAGCGTGCCCTCGTCCCTTCGAGAGAGCGAGAAGACCATGTCCTATCCATATGCCGCCCTACCAGCGCCCGGTTCCGGGCCGCCCTCCTCCGGACCGACGGTGCCGGTCGTCCGGTTCCGGTTCGACGGTGGTGCGCTCACCTGGCTGGGTGTGGGCATCGGCGGTGCACTGATCACCATGCTCACCCTGGGGATCTGCTACCCCTGGGCGGTGGTGATGACCTACCGGTGGAAGACCAAGCACACCGTCCTGAACGGATACCGGCTGCAGTTCACCGGGTCCGCGTGGGCACTGTTCGGACAGTGGCTCAAGTGGTTCCTGCTGACCATCATCACCATCGGCATCTACTCCTTCTGGGTGTACCCACGCCTGCAGCAGTGGATCGTGG
>DATGRZ010000071.1:0-2641 GCA_035303065.1 Ruania sp. | reverse complement strand
GCGCGGGTGAGCGTCTGGTAGAAGTGGTGGTGGGTATTGACCAGCCCTGGGGTGACCACGTGCGCCGAGGCATCGAACGTCTGCTGCGGGGGAGTGGTCGGTGTGCCGCCGGTGGCGACCAGCTCGGTGATCGTGCCGCTGTCGCTGTCCACCACGATCCCACCAGCAGCGGCATCGGACGGGGTCTCGGCGCCAAGATGGATCGCCGAAGGGTTCTGCAACCACAGGGTGCTCATCAGGTGCTGCCTCTCTGCGGCGGCACCTGCCGGGGCTCGTGCCGCCAGCTCAGGTGTTACGGCGTCTGCTGCTCCGCCGACCGGACGTCCTCATCCGGCGAACGGCACGCTAGCCCGCTGCACACACCGTCGTCAAGAGTGGCGAAGACCTCCTGACCTCTCTTGAGATCGAGAGGTCTGCTATCGTTGAAGGAAAGCAAAAGTCCGCGATGCGGAATCTGCTCGTCGAAGATCCCGGGTGACGCCGTTCGCCCGCCCGAGAGCGTACGGCGACGGGCGGCGGTACCGTTGCGATCGCGGCTGCTCGCGAGGACCTTCGACCATGGGAGACCAGATGGGTAACGTCAGCGGAATCGAGATCGTCGGCGATCTTCCCGAGCGGGCGGAGGAGGTGCTCACCGACTCCGCGCAGGAGCTCATCGTCGAGCTGCACCGCACCCTGGCCGGTCGCCGGGCCGAGGCTCTCGCCGCGCGCGAGCAGCGGGTCGCCGACCTGGCTGCCGGCGGCACGCTCGACTTCCTCGAGGAGACTGCCGACATCCGTGCCGACGAGAGCTGGCAGGTGGCCCCGCCCGCTCCGGGCCTGGTGGACCGTCGGGTGGAGATCACCGGCCCGACCGACAAGAAGATGACCATCAATGCCCTGAACGCCGGGGCGAAGGTGTGGCTGGCCGACCAGGAGGATGCGAACACCCCTGACTGGGAAGCGGTGATCGGTGGGCAGGTCAACCTGCTGGACGCGATCAACCGCACCATCGACTTCACCGCGGAGAACGGCAAGAGCTACGCGCTGAAGCCGGACGAGGAGCTGGCCACCATCGTGGTCCGCCCGCGCGGTTGGCACCTGGACGAGAAGCACATCCTGGTCGATGGCCAGGTCACCTCCGGCGCGCTGGTGGACTTCGCGCTGTACGTGGCCACCGCCGGTCTGCGGCAGATCGAGAAGGGGCAGGGCCCGTACTTCTACCTGCCGAAGATGGAGCACCACCTCGAGGCGCGGATGTGGAACGACGCGTTCACCCTCGCCTCGGACCTGCTCGGCTTCCCGCGCGGGACGATCCGGGCCACCTGCCTGATCGAGACCATCCCGGCCGCGTTCCAGATGGAGGAGATCCTCTACGAGCTGCGCGAGCACTCCGCCGGGCTGAACGCCGGCCGGTGGGACTACCTGTTCTCCGTGATCAAGAACTTCCGCACCCGCGGCAAGGAGTTCCTGCTGCCGGACCGCAACGCCATCACCATGACCGTGCCGTTCATGCGCGCCTACACCGAGCTGCTGGTGCGCACCTGCCACAAGCGCGGCGCACACGCCATCGGCGGGATGGCCGCCTTCATCCCGAGCAAGGACGAGGCGGTCAACGCCGCCGCCTTCGACAAGGTGCGCGCGGACAAGGCCCGCGAGGCTGGGGACGGCTTCGACGGCTCCTGGGTGGCCCATCCCGGCATGGTGGCCACCTGCAAGGAGGTGTTCACCGAGGTGCTCGGGGACAAGCCGAACCAGATCGACAACAAGCGCGAGGACGTCCGCGTCACCGCCGCCGACCTGCTCGATGTCGCCGCCACCCCCGGTGAGGTCACCGAGGAGGGGCTGCGCAACAACATCGACGTGGCCCTGCAGTACCTGCGCGCCTGGCTCGGTGGCCTCGGCGCGGTGGCGATCCACAACCTGATGGAGGATGCGGCGACCGCAGAGATCTCCCGCTCGCAGATCTGGCAGTGGCTGCACAACAGCATCGAGCTCGCCGACACCCACGAGGTGGTCACCAAGGAGCTCGTCGAGCGACTGGTGGACGAGGTCGTGCCCACCCTTCCCGGGGAGGCGTCCGACTACGAGGAGGCCAAGTCGCTCTTCCTGGAGGTGGCGGTCTCCGACGACTATGCCGACTTTCTCACCGTGCCCGCCTACGAACGGATGGACTGATGCCCAAGCTGACTGCCGGGGCCACAGCGCCCGACTTCACCCTGACCACGCACACCGGTGAGCCGGTCTCCCTCTCTGGTGCCCTCAGTGGCGCGAGCCAAGGGGTGATCGTCTACTTCTACCCGAAGGCCGCCACTCCTGGCTGTACCACGGAGGCGTGCGACTTCCGGGACAACCTCTCCTCCCTGGCCGCTGCCGGCTACGACGTGATCGGCGTCTCCCCGGACCCGGTGCCCGAGCTGCAGGCGTTCGCCCAGGCGGAGAACCTCACCTTCCCGCTGGCTGCCGACACCGACCACGCGGTGGCCGAGGCCTACGGGGTCTGGGGGCCGAAGACCTTCGACGGGCGGACCTTCGACGCGGTGCACCGGTCCACGTTCGTGGTGAACCCGGACGGTGCGCTGCGCAGTGCCGAGTACGACGTGGACGCCACCGGGCACGTGGCCCGGTTGCGCGCGGAGCTGCTCGGCTCCTGATCCCGACG
>DATGRZ010000070.1:0-9307 GCA_035303065.1 Ruania sp. | reverse complement strand
ATCAGCATCAGCATCAGCATCAGCATCAGCATCAGCATCAGCATCAGCAGCATCAGGATCAGGCTTGCCGGCGGCCACGCGCTCACCGGCCGCATCCGGCTGGCTGCCGGCACCGGACGGGTCAGGGTGGTCACCGGCCAGCGCCACCCCCCAGGTGCGCCCGATCGAGCGGGCGTCTGCCCCCGGATCGTCAGAGCGGCTGGCCAGGTGCGTGGCGAACGCTTCGGTGAGGCTGCGGTACTCCCGGAAGGCGCGGCCGCTGGGCTGGGCGTTCCGGCCCGCCTGGGTGAGGGAGTACTCGTAGCTGGGTCGCCCCCGGCCGCCACCTGGCGCCCGGTCGCGCTGCACCAGTCCCGCGGTGCGCAGCTCAGCCAGGGCGGTGCGCACTGTGTTCGGGTGCACCCCTAGTGCCGTGCTCAGCTCGGCGACCGGCCGGGCGCGGCCGGGCCGGCCCAGGGCGGACAGGATTCGCTGAGCCGGGCCGGGTGTGAGGGACGGCTCGGGGGTCGGCACTGGCCCCAGACGGGTCGTTTTATTCACAATCCGGAGTGTAATATTGGCGATGCTGCGTCCGCTACCGGAACACGGTGGTAGCTACGCGTGGCACCACCCCACCGGCGCCCTGTGCGCACCCGAACGCCTGGAGGAACGATGACCGAGTCCCAGCCGCTGCCCGCCGGCGCCGAAGAGCTGCCCGTCACCGATGTGAGCTCGTCCGGCTGCGGCTGTGGCTGCACCGACGAGGGGGTCCCGGTGCTGGACGTCCGGGAGATCCCGCACGCCATCCGGCACGCCACCGTGTTCGGTGCGCTCGGTGCAGTCCCCACCGGCGGCTCGCTGGACCTCATCGCCCCGCACGACCCGAAGCCGCTGCTCGCGCAGATCGCTGACCGCGACCCGGTGCAGGTCACCTACCTGCAGTCGGGCCCACAGGCCTGGACCCTGCGTCTGACCCGGCAGGGCTGACCCCAGCGGTCAAACCGGTAGGCCTGGTCCGGAGGAGGAGCGAGCAGTGAACCGCCCGGTGCGTGCTGCCCTGATCGCATGCGGGGGCCTGTGCATGCTGGCCGGGCTGGACGCCGCCCTGCTGCTGCTCGGTCTGCCGGCTCCCATCCGCACCGACCGGCTCGGGCAGATGCACGGCATCCTCATGGTGCTCGGCTTCCTCGGCACGGTCATCTCCCTGGAACGTTCGGTCGCGCTGCGCCGCCGCTGGGGCTACCTCTCGCCGGCGGCGCTGGCGGTCGGCGCGCTGCTGACCCTCAGCCCGGCGCCGGTGCTCCTCGGCCAGCTCGTGCTGCTGGCCGGCGCGGTGCTGCTGGTGGCCGTGTACGCGGCGCTGTGGCAGCGCGCGCACGATGCGGTGGTGCTCGCCCAGCTCGTCGGAGCCGTGCTGGCGGCGGTGGCCGTCGCGGTCTGGATCCGCACCGACGTACCGACGGTGCTGGTGCTGCTCAGCGGCTTCATCGTGGTCACCATCGCCGCCGAACGGGTCGAGCTCGCCCGGCTGACCTTGCCGGCCGCCTCCGGTGACCTGCTGCTGGCCGGGACCGCCGCGATCGGCGGCGCCGGTGCCCTCTCGTTGGTCTGGCCCGCTCTCGGTGGGCGGATGTTCGGTGTGCTGCTCGCGGTCTGCGCGCTGTGGCTGGCCACGCACGACGTCGCGGTGCGCACCATCCGGGCCCACGGCCTGCCCCGGTTCGCCGCAGCCGCCATGCTCGGCGGGTACGCCTGGCTGGTGGTCGCCGCCTGCACCTGGGTGGCGGCCGGTTCGGCCGGCACCGGCTGGGCCTACGACACTGTGGTGCACGCTGTCTTCCTCGGCTTCGCCATGTCCATGGTGATGGCGCACGCCCCGGTGATCCTGCCCTCGGTGCTGCGGGTGAAGCTGCCCTACCACCCGGTGCTGTGGCTGCCGCTGCTGGTCCTGCACCTCACGCTGGCCGTCCGGGTGGCCGGTTCGCTCGCCCAGGCCCCGGTCTACCGGGTCGGTGCCGTGGGCACCATCGTGGCCATGCTGCTGCTCGTGCTCGGTGTGGTCAGCTCCTCCCGGCTGCCGGTGCCCGGTCCGGATGCCCGCGGACGGACCGGCACCGGACGGACCGACACCCGCCGTCCGGCCGCCCACGAGCCGGCCACGACCAGCGAGCCGACCACCATCGGCCAGCAGAGCACTGCCGAGGAGGCACGGTGAAGGTCCCCACCGGCACCCCACCGCCGGCGCCCACCCGCCCGAACGCGTCCCGTGGCCGGTGGCCGTTGCGGGACTACCCGGCAGTGGTCTGGCTGCTGGCCGCAGTGGTGGTCGCCATCGCGCACCAGGCCGTACCTTCGGCCCGCTGGCTGATGGTGCACCTGGTGCTGCTCGGCGCCATCACGCACTCGATCATGGTGTGGAGCACCTACTTCGCCCAGGCGCTGCTGAAGACCCCACCCACGCTGGACGACCGGAAGGTCCAGGCCAAGCGGCTCTGGCTGCTCCTGCTCGGGGTGCTCGCCGTGCTCATCGGAGTACCGACGGCGCAGCTCGCCGTGGTCATCGTCGGTGCACTGGCAGTGGTGGGCGCCGTGGTCTGGCACGCTGTGCAGCTCGTCCGCCGGCTGCGCCGGGCGCTGCCCGGCCGGTTCCGCATCACCATCCGCTACTACCTGGCGGCATGCGCCTTCCTGCCGGTGGGGATCACCGCCGGTGTGCTGCTCTCCCATGGCCTGCCCGGCAGCTGGCACGGACGGCTGCTGGTGGCGCACACCATGGTCAACCTGCTCGGCTGGGTGGGCCTGACCGTGACCGGCACGCTGCTCACCCTGTGGCCGACCATCCTGCGCACCCGCATCGACCAGCGCGCCGAACGGTGGGCCAAGCAGGCGCTTCCGGTGCTCGCCGGCGGGTTGCTGGCCACCCTGGCTGGGGCGCTGGCCGACCTGCGCCCGCTGGCGCTGGCCGGCATCGTGGTCTACGCGCTCGGCGTGTGCTGGTGGGGTCGGGCACTGCTGCGTCCGGCCCGCACCCGCCCACCGCGTTCCTTCTCCGCGGCCTCCGTGGCAGCCGGCCTGGTCTGGCTGCTCGTCGGGCTGGTGGTGGTCGCGGTCACCGTGGCGCGCGCCGACTCCTGGGCCGAGGTGGCCGACGCGTTCACGCCGGCCACTGCGATCTTCGTGGTCGGGGTGGCCGCCCAGGTGCTGCTCGGGGCGCTGTCCTACCTGCTGCCGGTGGCCATCGGCGGCGGTCCGGCGAAGGTGAAGGCAGCCACTGCCGCCTTCGACTCCTATGGTGCGCTGCGGATCGTGATGGCCAACGCGGCCCTGGTGCTGTGCCTGCTGCCGGTGCCCAGCTGGGTGCTGGTGGTGTGCTCGGTGCTCGTGCTGGTGGCCCTCGCCTGGTTCCTGCCGCTGGTGGGTGTGGCGCTCGCCGCCCGCCGCAGGGCCGGTGAGCCGGGCACGCCGGCGCCGCCGCCGCGCCCCACCCAGCAGGAGGCGACGTTCTGGCGTCGCGGACAGCTGATGGGCGCCCTGGTGGCGGTGCTGCTCGCGGTCAGCGTCGGAGTGGCGGTGGATCCCGCTGCGGCGGGGCTGGGCACGGCGACCGGAGCCGGCGGCGCCTCAGCAGAGGTGGCCGCCACCGGGGAGACCACCACGGTGCAGGTCAGCGCCCAGGACATGCGCTTCGTCCCGGACACCGTCACCGTGCCGGCCGGCGACCGGCTGGTGATCGAGCTGACCAACGACGACCCCACCACTGTGCACGACCTGACCGTCGGTGGGGTGACCTCCGACCGGCTCGCCCCCGGGGAGAGCCAGACCCTCGACGTGGGTGTGGTCGGCGGTGACCTGGACGGCTGGTGCACGGTGGCCGGGCACCGGCAGATGGGCATGGTCTTCACCGTGCTCGCCGAAGGTGGTGCAGCCGGTGCTGCACCGAGCACGGGCAGCCAGGACGAGGACGAGACGAGCGAGAACGAGACGAGCCCCGACCACGGTGACGCAGACGAGCAACCACCCTCCGCCGTCGACACCCCGATCGAGGAGGTGATGCCGGCCGAGCTGCCGCCGCTGACCGACGAGACCACCCACCGCCTCACCCTGGAGGTCGAAGAGGTGGAGCTCGAGGTGGCCCCAGGGGTGTGGCAGCGGCGCTGGACGTTCGGCGGTACGGTCCCCGGGCCCACGCTGCACGGCCGGGTCGGGGACACCTTCGAGATCACCCTGGTCAACGACGGGTCGATGGGCCACTCCATCGACTTCCACGCCGGCGCGCTCGCACCGGACGAGCCGATGCGCACCATCGCGCCGGGGGAGTCGCTCACCTACACCTTCACCGCCGAACGTGCCGGGATCTGGATGTACCACTGCGCCACCGACCCGATGTCGGTGCACATCGGCGCCGGCATGTTCGGCGCGGTGGTGATCGAGCCGGACGACCTGCCCGAGGTGGACCGGAGCTATGTGCTGGTGCAGTCCGAGACGTTCCTGGGGGCGGATCATGAAGTCGGGGAGGCGTCGGAGGTGGATGCGGACAAGGTGCTCGCCGAGGACCCGGACTACGTGACCTTCAACGGGATCGCCGGCCAGTACGACCAGGCGCCGCTGACTGCCCGGACCGGTGAGACGGTGCGCTTCTGGGTGCTGGACGCCGGTCCGAACCGGCCGAGCAGCTTCCACGTGGTCGGTGGCCAGTTCGACACTGTCTACTCCGAGGGCGCCTATCTGCTCAAGGACGGTCAGGGCCCGCTCGACGGCGCGGGTCACGGGGGCGCGCAGGCGCTCGCTCTGGCAGCGGCCCAGGGTGGGTTCGTCGAGCTCACCGTGCCCGAGGCCGGGCACTACCCGTTCGTCTCCCACCTGATGGTCGATGCCGAGCGCGGGGCGCACGGCATCCTGGAGGTCACCGACTGAGCGACTACTGGTGACCCGGTGCCTTCGGCGGCACCGCGTAGGGTGCTCGGTGCCATGACCAGATCTCCGGACGAGTCCCCGCGGAGCAGTCGCGGGCTGCACGGGCTGCGGTTGGCGCTGACCGTGCTCGCCGCGTGCGTGGGCATCATCGGTGCCTTGCTGCTGCTGTACGTGGTGCTCGCGCCGCTGTACCTGGGCGTGCTCGCCCGACTGTTCGCCGTGGACGACCGGCTGCGCTCGGGGAGCGGGGTGGCGCTGGTGCACGGCGTGCTCGCGCTCCTCTTCGCCGCACCGCTGCTCGTGGCGGTGACGCTCACAGTGCGCGGTGGTGCCACCCTGCGGCGCCGGGTGCCGCGGCCCGGGACGCACCGGCCTCAGGTGGCGCCCTGGCGCTGGGTGCTGCTGGCCCTGGCCGGTGCCTACACGATCATGGTGGCGTTCGGAGCGATCGGCGGGCGGCGGGCCCGCATGCTGCCCGCAGAGCTGGCGGACCGGATCGGGGACGTGTCGTCCGCGGGTGCCGAGCTGCTGCAGCAGGCTGCCTACCCGACGCTGGCGCTGCTGGTCTACTCCTTCGCCTACCTGCGCTGGATGACCTGGCTGGTGCGCGGCAGCCGGCGCCGTCGGGGATGGGTGTACCTGGTCGGTGCCGTGGTGGTGGTCGGCCTGGTGGCTGCGATCACCGGCGCGCCGTATCGCTGACGTGGACTCGGTGGCTCGGGGCGTTCCTTCTGGCCCGGCATCACTGATCAGGACAGCAGGTCCGGCCGGAACCGCAGACCTTCTCGCGGCATCGCGAGCAGGTCGCCGAGCACGCGGGTGAGCACCTCAAGGTCGTTGGCCGAGTAGCGGTGGAGGAACTCTGCCACGCTGCTGCCCATCTGCTCGTGCAGACTCCGGTGCGCGCGCTGGATCTCCGCACCCGTCTCGGTCAGGCGCAGGTGCACCTCCTTGCGGTTGCCCGGCAGCCGGTGCCGGGAGACGGCCCCAGCGGACTCCAGCCGCTGCACGGTCTTGGACACTGTGCCCTTGGGCGCCCCGCTGACCTGGGACAGGCCGACGATGTTCACCGTCTCCGCTGAGCCGGGGCCAGGGATCTGGTCCAGCAGGTGCAGCGCCGCCACGCTCAGCTGGTCCAGGGCGCGCTGGGCGGCAGGGGAGCACTGCGACCGCAGCCACTCCTGCTCCTCAGGGTCCTCCTCCGCGAACCGGGCGGTGATCGCTGCCAGCAGCTCCTCGATGCTGGCGATCGCCTCGGACTTGGTTTTCATGGAAACCATCTTGCCACGGCGCGGCATCGAGCATATTGTTTCCGTGGAAACGAAATCAGTGAAGGGAGCGGAACGATGAAGGCGGTAGTGATCGATCAGCTGGGCGGCGTGCCAGAGCTGCGTGAGGTGCCGGACCCGGTGGCGCCCGAGGGCGGTGAGGTCGCGCGGGTGCGGGCGGCTGCGATCAAGAACATCGAGCGGATGCTGGTGGCCGGCAGCCACTACGGCAGCGGCCAGATGTCGCTGCCAGCCCAGGTGGGGCTGGACGCTGTGGTGCAGCTCGCCGACGGGCGGCGGGTCTACACCGGCGCCACGCCGCCGGCCGGGGCGATGGCCGAGTACCTGGCGGTGCGGCCGGAGATGGTTGCCGAAGTGCCCGACGGTGTGCCGGATGCGGTGGCGGCCGCCCTGCCGAACGCCGCGGTCTCCGCCTGGTTCTCCCTGGAGCATGCCGCAGGTGTGCAGCCCGGCGCCGCTGTGCTGGTGCTCGGCGCCACCGGGGTGACCGGTGCGCTGGCCGTGCAGCTCGCCAAGCACCAGTTCGGGGCCGGCCAGGTCACCGCGGTGGGCCGTGACGAGGCCCGGCTGCACTCGCTCGCCGACCAGGGCGCCGACCGGGTGATCCGGATCGGAGATCTCTCGGACCTGGGCGAGGCGGTGCGTGCAGTGCACACCGACCGGCCCATCGACGTGGTGCTCGACTATGTCTGGGGCCCGCCGGCCGAGCAAGTGCTGGGAGCACTCGGCAACGAGGAGCTGGCTGCAGGCTTCCACCGCACCCGGTACGTGCAGATCGGAGAGGGGGCCGGGGCCACGATCGAGCTGCCCGCCGCGGTGCTGCGCAGCGCTGGGGTGGAGCTGGTCGGCCAGGGCGCTGGCAGCGTGCCCAAGGAGGCGTTCGCCCGCGTGCTGCCAGAGATCCTGCCCACGCTGTTCGAGCTGCTGGACCGCGGCGTGCTCGGCGTGCAGACCGTGGAGCGGCCCCTGGCCGGCGTAGCCGACGCGTGGCTGGAGCCCACCTCCTCGGGGGTGCGCACGGTGCTGGTGCCCTGACCGGCCGCTCCTGCGGGCCCGGCGCGGCACGGACGGCTGGCAGTGCTCCCGCCGGCCGCCGCCCCGGGCTACTCCCGGCCGAGCACCGACTCCTGGCTGGGCACCTCGTCCTGGCGCAGCACCCCCACCGGGCAGGTCATCCCATTCGGGCCGTGGTTGCAGTAGCCGCCGGGGTTCTTGTGCAGGTACTGCTGGTGGTAGTCCTCGGCGTAGTAGAACGGCCCCGCCGGGGCCAGCTCGGTGGTGATCTCACCGAAGCCGCTGTCCTGGGCGACGGCGTTCATCGCCTCCCGGGTGGCCCGCACCAGCTCCTCATCGGCCGGGTCGCTCCAGTAGATCGCCGAGCGGTACTGCGTGCCGCGGTCGTTGCCCTGCCGGAACCCCTGGGTGGGGTCGTGGTTCTCCCAGAACTCCTTGAGCAGGTGCTCCAGGTCGGTCACCTGCGGGTCGTACACCACCTGGACCGCCTCGGTGTGCCCGGTCAGCCCGGTGCACACCTCCTCGTAGGCAGGGTTCGGGGTGTAGCCGCCCATGTACCCGGCGGCAGTGCTGATCACGCCGGGAGCGCGCCAGAAGATCCGCTCCGCACCCCAGAAGCAGCCCATCGCCACGTACACGGTGCGGCTGCCCTCGGGCCACGGCCCCTCCATCGGGGTACCGAGCACTGCGTGGGTGGGCGGGACCGGTACGGGGGTGTCCCGTCCAGGCAGCGCCTCCTGCGCGGTGACCATCGTGTTCCTCATCCTCGCGCCGAACATCTGCCTGCCTTCCTGCCGCTGAGACAACCGGGACGGACCTGTGCCTGGGAAGCTCCGCCGTCATCGACAACGCTACGCCGGGCCGTGGTGTTCCGGCACCGCAGGCGAGCCGTGCCAGAGCGCTCAGCCGTGGACGGCGTGCTTCGCCAGGAGCTGCGCGGGTTTCAGCAGCAGGCGCGGTTCGGCCGCGCGCAGCAGCCGGACGGCCTCGACCTCCGAGACTGGGCCCGGACGGCCGGCGAGGACCTCGCGCGCCCACTCCAGCGCCGGCTGCGGCGGCTGGCCGGCGCCGGGCACCTCGCCACCGAACAGCGCCGCCAGCCTCAGCCGCGGGTCCTCCCGGTCGCCGAGAAGCAGCGCAGAGAAGCGGCTTTGCATGAGTCCCTCCTGACCGACCAGTGACCCTCAGCGTAGGGGCCACGGCCCCCCGGCGTCCTCCCTGTGCGAGTCCTTGCCGGTCAGCGCCAGCCGAGCGCCGGGGCCACATGCTCCAGCACGCTCGCGAGCACGTGCGCGTTGTAGTCCACGCCCAGCTGGTTCGGCACGGTGAGCAGCAGGCTGTCCGCCGCTGCCACCGCCTCGTCCTTGGCCAGCTCGGCGACCAGCTGGTCCGGCTCCCCGGCATAGGACTTGCCGAACCGGGCCAGCCCGCCCTCCAGCTGGCCGACCTGGTCGCTGCTGTGCTGGTCGCGCCAGAACAGCTGCCGGTCGACATCGGTGACCAGCGGGAAGATCGACCGGCTCACCGAGACCCGCGGCTGCCAGTCGTGCCCGGCCGTCGCCCAGGCGTCGCGGAACCGCTGGATCTGCTCGGCCTGCAGCTGGTGGAACGGTACGCCGGTGTCCTCGGTGAGCAGCGTGGAGCTCATCAGGTTCAGCCCCTGCTCCGCGGTCCACTCGGCGGTCGCACGCGAGCCGGCACCCCACCAGATGCGCCGCCGCAGGCCGGGGGAGTGCGGTTCGATGCGCAGCATGCCAGGCGGGTTGGGGAACATCGGCCGCGGGTTCGGCTCGGCGAAACCCTCCCCCTCGATCACCTCGAGGAACCGGGCAGCGTGCCGGCGGGCCAGGTCCGCGTCTGTCTCGCCCTCGGCCGGCACGTGGCCGAAGTACTCATAACCCCGGATCACCTGCTCCGGTGAGCCACGGCTGATGCCCAGCTGCAGCCGGCCGCCAGCGATCACGTCCGCGGCACCGGCGTCCTCGGCCATGTACAGCGGGTTCTCGTAGCGCATGTCGCGGTTGCAACACCCGTTCACGTAAGCTTGGCTGCATGGTCGAACTGGTAGCGCTGAGGAAGACGAACGAGGTGGCCGCGTACGTCCGCGCCTC
>DATGRZ010000069.1:0-50228 GCA_035303065.1 Ruania sp. | reverse complement strand
AGCAGTCGACGTCCATCGTGACGGACGTCGTGGCAGGCGTGACCGATGAGCTCTTCGAAGGTGAAGAGCCGGTGGCGGAGACCACTGAGGTGGCTGCTGAGGTTGTTGAGCCGGTGGCGGAGACGACCGAGGTGGCCACTGAGGCTGACGAGCCGGTAGTCAGTGACGAACCTGCACCGCGGGACGAAACTGCAGCGGAGGAAAGTACACCCGAACGAGATGGCCCGCTGCTAGATCGGATCACTGGGCTCATCGATCCGGTGACAGAACCAATCATGGATGTCACCCAACCGGTGACTGGCGCGCTCATTGTGCCAACCCTTGAGCAGGTCAGCGACGATGTCGTCGCACCGATCGTGGATGAGGTGGCCGCGCCGGTTCTCGCTCCAGTCGTTGACGACGTTCTCGACCCGGTACTCACGCCGGTTGTGCACGATGTGGTTGCTCCGGTTGTGCACGACGTCGTGATGCCGATCACGGAACCCATCGCCGCGGATGTAGTTGGTTCGCTCGCGGATCCGGTGATTGAGCAAACTCTGGATCCGCTGATCGGTGAGTCTCAAGTTGTCGAGACGCCCACGCAGATCATTCACTTGCCTTCGGCACCGATCGATACTGCGGTTGCGCAGTCGATGGCTGAAGTGATGGCTGTACCGATGGACGTGGAAAGTGGGCCCTCGCCGACGACTGCGCCTACCTATACCGCTCAGCCCGTTGGTGAGCCTCTTTCGATCAGTTCGGTGGCAGCTGCCGACAGCAGCACATCGGTGGCTCCCGTCGGGGTCCATTCAAGTGATGCGACGGACGGCGACACGATGCCCAAGCCCGTCGCAGTACCTTCCTCGGCACCGAGCGGTACCGCAAGCGCGTCTGGCCAAACGGGGACTGCGTACGCTGACGCTGTGCGAGAGCTGGAACTTCCGGCAAACTCCATGACCACACATCTGACGGGGGAGTCGCTGCCGACTGTCCTTGAGGTCGTTCTCAAGGTCGCTATCGCTCCTGACTGACGGGTGGACGACCGGACTTCGTGTCCGGCACGTCACCATGCGCCCGACGGGCGCATTCCACCCAACTAGTCAGGAGTATTTCCATGCATACCTACTTGAGGCGAGCGCTGCGAATATCGCTGCTCGCTGGTGGGCTTACGATCGTTGGATCGGTTGGAGCTCACGCTGTCACTGACGGCCCTCCCCTGGTGATGGAAGCCGCTCAGGGGGCCAGTTTGAACGGTGCCGCGGGAGTGAGCGCTGCCACCGAGTCGGGCACTGACAACGTCACATTTGAGATGTGTGACTCAGGATCGGCAGGGTCTTCTACTGTTGACGGCGAAGAGACCGATGACGACGGTGGGCTGGTCTCGTCCGTCGTGGATGCTGTGCAGTCAACATCCGAGGCAACAGGCGTAGACGTCCTTGACGTGTCCTCTAGTCAAGAGGAGAACACCGCGGACCAAAGCGGGGATGATCCGTGCGCCACACCGATGTCCTCAGCCAGCGTCCCGCATGAGTCGGCGACACAGTCCGGCGACGAGGACGACGACGCCACCAACAGTGACGCTTCGAGCGCTACCGCGGTCAACGAGGAACCTTCGCAGGAAGGCCAAGCTGACGACTCGGCGGCACCTTCCGGTGAGGTCTCAACAACCGTTGAGGCGACGGACGACAACGATTCAGAGCCGGTCACGGACACCACTGCGACCAGTAGCGGTACCAACGATTCCGAAGCCGGCAGCAGCACCGATGAGTGCTGCTCGGTCGAGGAAGTTACCGAAGACGAGGCCGCCGGATCTGATGACTCGGATGACTCGGATGGCCCGGATGGGTCTGATGGCTCGGATGGGTCTGATGGCTCGGATGGGTCGGACGATTCCAACGATTCCGAGGGCAGTGACGGTTCGGCCGGGGTTGATGGGTCGGATGGGTCTGATGAGTCGGATGGCGCTGATGGTTCGGACGGCACCGACGATTCTGATGCCAATGACGGCGCAAAGGGGTCTGACGAGCCCTGCTGCACGGTTGAAGAGGTGAACGAGGAAGAATCGGCCGACTCGGATGGTCTGCTTGGTGGGTTGACCGGTGGTCTTCTTGAGGATGGCCTTGGTGGTCTGCTCGGTGGGTCTGATGGTTCGGATGGTTCGGACGGGTCGGATGGTTCCGATGGCCCGGAAGGGTCCAACGGTTCCAATGGCTCCGACGGTTCCAACGGTTCCGAGGGCAGTGACGATTCTGATGGGTCTGATGGTCCCGACGGGTCGGACGGCACGGATGGGCCTGATGGGTCTGATGGCTCGGATGGCGCTGATGGCACCGAGGGCAGTGATGGTTCGGACGGTACGGATGGTTCGGATGGTCTGCTTGGTGGGTTGACCGGTGGTCTTCTTGAGGATGGCCTTGGTGGTCTGCTCGGTGGGTCTGATGGTTCGGATGGTTCCGATGGCCCGGAAGGGTCCAACGGTTCCAATGGCTCCGACGGTTCCAACGGTTCCGAGGGCAGTGATGGTTCGGATGGTTCGGATGGTCTGCTTGGTGGGTTGACCGGTGGTCTTCTTGAGGATGGCCTTGGTGGTCTGCTCGGCGGTTCGGATCGTTCCGACGGCTCTCACGGCAGTGACGGTTCGGATGGCGCTGATGGTTCCGATGGCGCTGATGGTTCCAACGGGTCTGATGGTTCCGACGGGTCGGATGGTTCCAACGGGTCCGACGATGCGTCTGTAAGGGTGGTCTTTACCGTGGACGAAGCCAGCATCGAGTTCATCCCGGCAGCCCAGACTCCGGACGGTGTCAGGGATCAGGCTCGGTTCACGATCACAGTCACTAACAACGGTGACGCCGCGGTCGACAGCTTGGTGGCTCAGTCCGACGTTGGTGACCTGACCTGCCAGTCGGCTTCGTTGGGCACTGGCGAATCGACCACGTGCTCGATGATGTTCACCCCCGCCGACGGTACGAACACCGTGACCGTCGTGTTTGCGGACGGGACCGATCCGTCGACGGCCGCGACCTACCAGTTCACCTATCAGAAGCCCGCTGGCAATGGCGGTCCTGGTGGGACTGCCGACGTCACAGGTGTCTCTGACGTGACTGGTGGGAGCGCGACCCCCATCGGTGGCGGTTCGGTCGTGACCGGCGGCGGCGTGACACCTGTTGCGGGTGGATCTGTCGTCACGGGCGGAGTCTCTCAGGTCACCATTCCGAGCGATGGCACAGCTGGCATCTACCCGGTCCAGGTGCAGCCGGTCTCGGAACTCCCCTCGACGGGTGACGGCAGCTCTGCGCTAGCTGGGATCGCGGCCATGCTGATCCTGTCCGGCGTGCTGCTGCTGCGACGTCGTCGGACACTGACGAACTAGTCCGCAGGCCTTCAAGCCCACCTCTCTCAGTCTGAGATCGGCGGGCTGGCCAAGCGTGCCGATTCCGATGGTACAGGCACCGAATTTGAGGTGATGTCCACCATCAGAAACTGAAAGTCATGCGGTATCTCTTATCACCATCAAGGGGTACCTGGTTCCGAGACCGATGCGATCCATTGGTTGATCAATATCTGAGAATCACGATGATGAGAATGGAGAAAGGCATGTCACACGCGACATGGAGACGACGAACAGACGTTCCAGAACAAGGAAAGGGTGAGAAAAGCATGTCTTCCACATTCGCGCGGCGTACTAGTCGCACGATGGCATCCCTTGCCGTTGCTGCTACTGCCAGCGTCGGCCTGATGTCCTCAGCTATGGCCGCACCAGACGAACCAGCCGATGCTGAGCTCGTCAGTGCTACTGGGGCAGATGCGGAAGCCACACACTCTGGATCGCAGCATGGCGGTCACGGAGGGGATGACGGCGGCGATTCCGGCGAAGGCCATGGAGGTGGTCATGGAGGACACGGAGGACATGAAGGTGGCGACGCCTGCACGTTCTTCTTGGATCACATGTGGGCCAATGAAGATGGAATCCCGCTGATCGGCACCTTCTCGCACTTCAACGAGTTCCACACCGATGACACCTACGAGAACCTGGTGCTCTCACTTGCCAGCGGTGCCATCGGCAACTCGGATATGCCGATCATTGACATCTACGGCGGACCTCTCGGGTGGATTCCGGTGTTCAACCCTGCGCACGTCAAGGGACACGGAACCGACTACGTGACTCTGCTCACATCATGTGGCGGAATTGGTATCCCGTTGGACACCAATGATCTGACAACCCTGAATGTTCCGTCAGTGGAGGAGCTCGCAGACCTCTCTGAGCTGATCATTCCCGGGCTGCCCACGCCAGAGATGCTTACCGACCCCACGTACATCTGGGAAACGACCGACGCCTCCGACATTCTTGATCGGATGTCACCAGAGACGTTGATGAACCTGAATGACTACGTGACGTTTGCCGGGGACCACATCGACACCTGGCGACTGCTCTGGGAGACGGCGCTGGAAAGCGTGTCCAGCGGCAACCCCACGGAGATCCTGGACGTGCTTCAGGTCACGGAGAACATCCACACTCTGGAGTCTCTGGCTCCGGCTCTTGGCGGCGAGGCTCCGGATGGCACTGATGGTGGCCTGTTCGGCGACCTACCAACCGGTGATCTGCTGGGTAACCTGCCAATCCTCGGGAGTGACCCTGGAGACAGTGACGACGGTTCCGAAGGCACCGATGGTTCCGACGGCAACCCCGGCGACGTCATCTTCTCGGTAGAGGAGGCCATGACGGAGGTCATCGCGGCTGCCGACACTCCGGACGGAGTTGGCGAGCAGCTGACGATCACCGTCCCGGTGACCAACACCGGAGATGACACGGTCACGCTCGGTGCTCAGTCCGATGTGGGTGAGATGACGTGTGATGCGGAGACGCTGACTGCTGGGGGGTCAACGACCTGCTCGGTGACGTTCACGCCGACTGAGGGTGAGAACACGGTGACGGTGACGTTCGTCGATGAGGCGGACGACTCGACCGCCACCTCATTCCAGTTCGTCCTTACCTACACCGGCTCCGACGGTTCTGATGGTTCTGACGGTTCTGACGGGACCGACGGGAACGGCGGTCTGCCCACGGATGACCTGCTGGGTGAGCTGCCGACCGGTGACCTGATTGGTGGTCTGCCGACCCGTGACCTCCTGGGTGAGCTGCCCGCGGGTGACCTCGTTGAAGGTCTGCCGACCGGTGACCTCCTCGAGGGTCTGCCGACCGGTGATCTGCTGGGTGAGCTGCCCACAGGTGATCTGCTCGACTCTCTGCCGGTTCTCGGTGGAGACTCGAGCGACGGCTCCGACGGTGGAGCGGGTACGCCCGTCTTCACGGTCGACCAGGCCGTGGTGGACGTCATCCCGGCTGCCGACACTCCGGACGACGTCGGTGAACAGCTCGTGATGACGATCCCGGTGACGAACAACGGAAGCTCGACGGTCACGCTCGGTGCTCAGTCCGATGTGGGTGAGATGACGTGTGATGCGGAGACACTGGCTGCCGGGGAGTCCACCACCTGCTCGGTCACGTTCACCCCGAGCGAGGGTGAGAACACGGTGACGGTGACGTTCGTCGATGAGGCGAACGGCGCGATGTCCAGCTCCTTCGAGTTCGTGCTCACCTATGAAGGCACCGAAGGCACAGACGGCACCGACGAAAGTGACGGCACTGATGACACCGGCAACAACGGTGGCAACGAGGGCAACGAGGACGGATCGAGCTCACCGGACTTCACGGTGAGCCAGCCGACCGTGGAGGTCATCGCGGCTGCCGATACCCCGGAGGGCGCAGGCGAACAGATCACGATGACCATCCCGGTCACCAACACCACCGGGAGCACGGTCACGTTGGCTGCTCAGTCCGATGTGGGTGAGATGACCTGCGGTGCGGAGACGCTGGCTGCCGGAGAGTCCACTACCTGCTCGGTGACCTTCACACCCAGTGAGGGTGAGAACACCGTGACGGTGACGTTCGCCGATGCGACGGACAGCTCCACGGCCATCTCCTACCGGTTCGTCTGCAACTACACCATGCAGTGAGAGCCGGTTGGCGGCCACTCCCCAGGTAGTCGCTGAGGAGTGGCCGCCACAGAACAGCACATCTGCGGGCGGCACGTGCCCACGAGGGACACGAGGCGACCGACCCATAGATGACTGACCGACGGGTCGGCGGCGCTGGTCGTGCCAGCGCCGCCGACCCACCAGGTGGGTGACCAGTGAGAAGGCGAGACACGATGAGAAATCGAACCACGAAGAGGACCGTGCTGATCGGAGCCGGAGCGCTCGCGGTCGCTTCTGGACTGGTGCTGAGCGGTGCTGTTGCTGCCGGTGCGCACGTGAGCATCGCGGAAGGCACTGTCGAGGCCGGAGCGTACGAGATCCTGACGGTCAGCGTTCCGCACGGGTGCGAGGGCAGCGCCACCACCGAGATGGCGATCCAGATCCCCGAGGGAATCAATGCGATCACGCCGACCCGCAACGCCATGTACTCCGTCGAGAAGGTGATGGAGGACCTCGAAACGCCGATCACCGACAGTCATGGCAACGAGGTCACAGAACGCGTCGCACAGGTTGTGTACACCGCGGACGCTCCGCTGCCGGACGGGCTCCGAGACACGTTCGAGCTGTCGCTGCAGATACCGGAGGACGCTGCGGGTTCGACCCTCTACTTCCCGACCGTGCAGACCTGCGAGCAGGGTGAGACCGCCTGGGTACAGATCCCCGAGGACGGCCACGATGCCGACGAGCTGGACTCTCCGGCGCCCAGTGTCGAGGTCGTCGCTGCCGGATCTGACGATTCGCAGGCCGAGGGTGACACCACTGCTATGAGCGCAGAGACTGAGGCGACCCACGTCGGTGGCGGAGTCGAGGAGTCTGCCTCCGACGACCAGACGCCCCTGGTGATCACCTCTCTGGTGATCGGCTGCGCCGGTGTGGTACTCGGCGCGGTCGCTCTGCTGAGGGGGCGCAAGAAGGCGTGAGGACGGTGAGCGCCGAGGGTAGACATCCACGGCGAGGTGCTCGGCCAACCCTGCACATCCTCGCAGCGGTCCTGCTCGGTGGCCTGGTCACGCTGTTGGCTGCCCAGACGGCGTCCGCGCACGCGGAGCTGTTGAGCACTACGCCCGAGGATGGGGCCGTGCTCGAGGATGCACCCGCTGAAGTGGTGCTGACGTTCAACGAACCTGTACAGCTTCTCGACGGCAGCATCCGTCTGTTCCCGGGCGACGGGGAACCCATCGTCCTCGACGCCAGCGTCAGTGACGCTCGTGTGGTGGCGACCTTCCCCGCCGATGCCCACGACGGACGGTATGCCTTGAGCTATCGTGTGGTCTCCGCTGACGGTCACCCGATCTCCGGTGCCATCTCGTTCACCGTGGGTCATGCCGGTGACACCGCTCCGGTGCAGGTCGTCGATCCGCACATCCCGCAGGACACCCAGCTCGCTGTCCGCATCCTGACCGCGCTGCAGTACCTCTCGCTGCTCGTCTTCGCCGGGTTGAACCTTTTCGACCGCGCAGTCCTGCGCACCTACGGCACTGTTGATGCCCGGTCAGCGCTCGTGCTGCGCTGGACCGGCGCCGGAGCGGTGGCCACATCGATCCTGCTGGTCCCGGCCTCGGCGCTGAACGTCACCGGCGACCCGCTCACGGCGATCTTCACGCCGGCAGCGTGGCGTGTCGGTCTGCTCTGGGGCCCGGTGACCGCCGCCGCCGTCGTGCTCGCGGGCGTGACCGGTGCATACCTCCTGGCCACCCGCATGCCCGAGCGACGACATCTGCACACCCTCGCGCTCGTGCCCGCCCTCCTCGCGCTCGGCGCCCCCGTCCTGGTCGGTCACAGCCAGGTGATCGGGCCCCGTGCCCTGATGATCGCCTTGGACCTCGGGCACCTCCTTGCCGGCAGCTTTTGGGCCGGCGGCCTGGTCGGCCTGCTCCTGTTCCTCGCCGCAGCACGTGTGGTCACCAGAGGGGAGGATGGTGCCGGTGCGGTCCGTGCAGCACACGTCGTCGAGCGGTTCTCCCGACTGGCGGTCTGGACCGTGGTGCTTCTTGCGACCAGCGGCACTGTGATGGCCATCCGGATCGTCGGAAGCTTCGACACCCTGTTCAGCACCGGCTACGGGTGGACCCTGCTGGCCAAGCTGGCGATCCTGGTGCCGGTCCTGGCGGTCGCCGGCTACAACCGGTTCCGGTTGCTTCCCGCCATCGCTGCCCGTCCAGCCGGCCAGCAACAGTGGCGCTGCCTCACCCGAACGCTCCGGTCCGAGGCGGCGCTGCTGACAGTGGTGCTCCTGATCACCGGGTTCCTCACCAACCTGAGCCCCGGGCACGAACACCACGAGGCTCCCGTGGACGGCACTGCGACTGCCGAGACGGTCGCCATCAGCGCAGCTGCCCAGGGGCTCGCGATCGAGGGCACGCTCGAACCCGCGCTGGTCGGCGACAACGACATCGCCTTCACCCTCAGTTACGAGGACCAGCCGGTCACCGCGGAGGAAGTGGCGATCGAGGTGAGCCTTCCCGAGCGCGAGCTAGGACCGTTCGAGATCAGTCCGGAGCACGACCCGAGCACCGGGGAGTACACGGCGCAGTTGTCCCTGCCCGTCGCAGGTGAGTGGCAGGTCGAGGTCGTCGCGAGGGTCTCCACGTTCGCCGAGCCGATCGTCACCGTCCCGGTAACCGTGCACTGACCGCCACCGGCCCACTGTGGCGGGTGAGAACCCGGCCGTTTCTCGCATCGAGAGCGACCGAGATCCCACCCACCGGAGAGGGGCAGGCGGTCCGGTGGCTCAGCCGAGGAACTCGGCGAGGTCGGCGAGGATCGCCTTCTTCGGCTTCGCACCGATGATGGTCTTGACCACCTCACCGCCGGAGTAGACGTTCATCGTCGGGATGGAGACCACGTTGTAGGCGGCGGCAGTCTGCGGGTTGGCATCTACGTCGAGCTTGCGGACATAGAGCTTGTCACTCTGCTCGGCCGCGATCTCCTCCAGGATCGGGGCGACCTGGCGGCACGGGCCGCACCAGTCGGCCCAGAAGTCTACGAGCACCGGCTTGTCGGCCTCGAGCACATCGGTGCGGAAGGTGGCGTCGCTGGTGGGGGCGGTGGTGGACATGTCTGGCTCTCCGTCTCTGTAGGGGTGGGGGTCAGCCGACCAGGGCGCGGTCAGCGGCAGCCTCCGCGTCCTTGGCGGCCAGGTAGCGTTCGGCGTCCAGCGCGGCCGCACAGCCGGTTCCGGCGGCGGTGATCGCCTGCCGGTAGTGGTGGTCCACCACGTCTCCGGCGGCGAAGACTCCCTCCAGGTTGGTGCGGGTGCTCGGGTGCTCCACGTCGATGTAGCCCTCGGCGTTCAGGGTCACCTGTCCCTCGATCAGCTCGGTGCGGGGCAGGTGCCCGATCGCCACGAACACACCGGTGGCGCCGACCTCGCGCTCCTGGCCGGTGATCGTGTCCCGCAGGGTGACGCCGGTGACCTTGCCGTCGCCGTGGATGGCGACCACCTCGGAGTTCCACGCGAAGGTGATCTTCTCGTCCGCCAGCGCGCGGTCAGCCATGATCTTCGAGGCGCGCAGCTCGTCCCGGCGGTGCACCACGGTCACGGTCCGGCCGAAGCGGGTGAGGAACAGTGCCTCCTCCATCGCGGAATCCCCACCGCCGACCACGATGATGTCCTGGTCGCGGAAGAAGAACCCGTCGCAGGTGGCACACCAGCTCACTCCGCGGCCGGAGTACTCCTTCTCCCCCTCGATGCCGATCTCCTTGTACGCCGAGCCGGTCGCCAGGATCACCGTGCGTGCGGTGAACTGTTCACCGTCGTCGTTCACCACTGTCTTCACCGGTCCCTCGAGCTGGACGGAGGTGACGTCCTCGTAGCGCACCTCCGCGCCGAAGCGCTCGGCCTGTGCCTGCATCTTCTCCATCAGTTCCGGGCCGAGCACACCGTCGGGGAAGCCCGGATAGTTCTCCACGTCGGTGGTGTTCATCAGCGCACCGCCGGCCGTGATCGCGCCGGCGAAGACGACCGGTTGCAGTCCGGCGCGGGCGGCGTACACGGCAGCGGTGTAGCCGGCAGGGCCAGAACCAATGACGATGACGTCGCGGGGATCGGGGGCCAGAGGCATGGAGGGTCCTTCTGCTGAGATTGGCTTACCACCCAGTCAACCACCGGCGGGGGCTGCTTTGTTCCGGACCCGAGCGGCGGCCAGATGCCGGACGTCCGCAGCTGCCCGGTTCGTGGTGGTAGGAGGGTTTCAGTTGTCAGTTTGCGGTGATCTCGGCGAGCTCGATCCGGTTCCGGCCGTCGGAGGCTGCCTCCGGCAGCTCGGGGAACCAGAGCACGATCGCTTCGAGCTCGGTGGGCTCGGACAGGGTGTAGGTGGTGTCCGGCCCCATCGACCCCTCGGCGAGCACCTCGCCGCCGCTCGGGTCCTCCGGCGTGGTGTTCCGGATCTGCACCGTTCCGCCCTCACCCTGGACGTCCAGCGTCACCGTGGTCACTGTGGTCGGTTCGTCCAGCACGACGGCGAAACCCAGCCCGGGCTTCATCCCGTAGCTGGGGTTGTCGTACCGCAGGGAGCGCCAGATCGTGTCCGGGTCACCGTCGATGGCTTGGTCGGCCAGGTCGCTGTTGTCGCCGCTACCGGTGGACGGGTCGAGGGACATCGCCTCGTCGAAGTCGATGTCGGCCGGCTCCGGGCTCTCTGTCTCGGTGGGCTCCGGCGAGGGCGACTCGCTGGTCTCCTCCGGTGACGGTTCCTCGGTGGTCTCGGCGACCGGTGGTGTGGTCACCTCCCCGGGGTCGAACGAGGTCCGGGCGTCGCGCAGCGACCCGATCGCCAGGATCAGCGCGAGGACGAGGATGATCACCATCCCGAAGATCACCCACGGTGTCGGGTTGAACCGTTCCCGGCGGCCTGGACCGTGGTCGTCACCGGAACCAGGGAGCATCGTCGCCTCCTCGGCCTCGTCGTCGCTCGGGCGGAACCGGTCGAGCAGACCCTGTGCGCGGGCTGCCACCCCACCCGCGCCTGCCGTCAGCTTGTCGACGGCAGTGGACAGGTCGCCGCTGAGAGTGCGCTTCGGTGCCTCGCCCGGGTCCGCATCGCCCGGTGAGGACTCCGTGGGCAGATCCCAGCCCTGGGCGGGTGGTACCGGTCGCTCCGGAGCCGCCGGTGCCGGCTCCGGGCCGGCGTCGTAGCGGTCGGGCTGATACCCGCCGGGCTGATACTGGTCAGGTTGGTATTGGTCGGGTTGGTACTGGCCGGGTGCGTAGTGGCCGGCCTGGTGCGGGTTGGCCTGGTGCGGGCTCGGGTAGGCAGCAGGCGCGGGCGGGCCAGAGTACGTACCGGCCCCTGCGAGATCGTCCTCGGTGCTGGCCGGGGCGGCTGTCGCCTCCTGTGTGACGGTTCCCGGAGCGCTCCCGGCGCCGGCGGTGACCGCCGAGGTCTCTCCGGTCTGATCGCTGGGCGGCCCGCCGGCCGGAGGCTCTGCGGGCATCCCGGGTGCCGCGCCGCCCGTCGGTGCCGCTGGTGGCGCCGCTGAGGTGCCCCCGGTGCGCAGCCCACGTCCCGGTGTGGGCAGCACGGCTGTCCCGGCCACGGACCCGGCTACGGCACCCGCACCCGTGACGTCCCGGTGAGCTCCGCCGTCATCGGCGGCATCCTCGACCAGCGCGGGCGGTGCTTCCACCTGGTCCCATGGCTGCAGCTCCCGGACCAGCTCTCCAGGGGTGTACGGGCCGTCCCGGTGCGGGCCGAACGTCACCGAGCAGAGCGTGTCCAGGTCGTGCGGCACCCCTTCGGCCACCTCCGCCGGCGGCTGTGCGGTGGAGCCGGACCGTGGCGCCAGCCCCACACCCGCCGCCAGCTCGCGCTC
Organism: Ruania sp.; assembly: GCA_035303065.1. Taxonomy (GTDB): domain Bacteria; phylum Actinomycetota; class Actinomycetes; order Actinomycetales; family Beutenbergiaceae; genus Ruania. The sequence continues at coordinate 38,393 of DATGRZ010000069.1, read as the reverse complement.
CCCGGGCCAGGTGCCGGTCAGGGCGGTGTAGAGCAGCTGCACCAGGCCGACGGCGTCTGCGCGGGCCGCAGTGCTGGCGTCCGGGACCTCGATCCCGGACTGGGCGGCGGCCACGGCGAGCCCAGTCACCACCACCTCACCGTCGCGGGTCAGGTGCAGCGACCCTGGGCCCAGCGCCAGGTGGTGCACCCCGCGTTTGCGGGCGGTCTCCAGCGCGGTCGCGGCATTGCCCACCAACGCTCGGGCCTGGGCGTGCGGTACCGGACCGTCAGCGACCAGGTCGGCCAACGAGAGGCTGTCCAACGGCTCGGTGACCACGTAGGCGATGTTCTCGTGGTTGCCCACGCGGCGGATGTGCGCCAACCGGTCGTCGCGCACCAGGGCGGCCCGCCGGGCAGCGTCCAGGGCCTCCTCCCGGTGGGACCCGGCGAGCACGGTCACCCGCACCGGCCGCTGCAGGATCTCGTCCTGCCCGGTCCAGGCGGACGCATCCGGCAGGTCGGTGGGCACCGGCGCGTCCAGGACGTACCGGTCGGCGACCATGTCCCCGCTCTGGAGAGCCAGGTCAGCGGCTCGGTCCACCCGCGGCCCTCCGTTCCCCGTGTCTGCTGCAACGATCGTCGCCCATATCGTACGCGGCAGCTGTGGGATCGTGAGCCTTCTCGTCAGTGGAGACAACCGCCGGGTGACCGGGGCGAGCATCGCGCCGACCCGTTCGGTGAGCTGGTCTAGCTCGGTCACCCGCATCCGGCGCAGCAGCACGTAGTAGATCAGCGCCATCAGCGCCCCGAGCAGCAGCACCCGTACCAGCGCACCGAGGAACGAGGTGTGCACCCCCCACAGGTGCAGCAGACCCCACCCGGCAGCCATCGAGGGGATGACCGCGAGCAGCACCCGCAGATGGGTACGCAGCACGCGGGCACCATCCAGGCTCGGCAGCTTGCGGCGCAGCGCCAGGTAGGCCACCAGGGCGCCGAGGGTGTTCGAGGCGGCGGTGGCCAGCCCGGCGCCGACCACCCACCAGTGCACCTCGAGCAGCAGGAAGGAGGCCAGGCTGCCACCGATCTGCACCAGCGCCATCGGCACCTGGATGTAGAACAAGAACTTGGTGTCCTCGAAGGCGAAGTACACCCGCTGGGTCATCGTCCACACCGCGATCGCGGGCAGACCGAGGAGCATCGCCACCAGCACGTGCCCGATCGCCCGGTAGGAGGCGAAGGTGGCCTGGTCGAACTGCACCACCTGGGTGAGCGGGATCGCCAGCACCGCCAGCGCCCCGGCGGCGAACACGGTGAACACCGCCAGCGTGCGCAGCCCGCGGGACAGGTCGTCGCGCACCCGGAACGTCTGCTGTGCCACGGCGTGCTCAGAGAGACGGGTGAACAGCGCCGTCACCAGCGACACGGTGATCAGCGACTGCGGCAGCATGAAGATGAAGAACGCGTTGTCGTAGGCGGCGTTCCCGGCGATGCTCGGGTCCGGAGCGCCCGCGGTGGCTGCCTCGGTGCCGGCCGCGGCGGCCAGGTTGGACACACCCAGATAGCCCACCTGGCCGGCGGCCAGCGCAGCGAACGCCCACATCGCCACCCGGCCGGCCGAACCCAGACCGCTGCCGCGCAGCCCCCACCGGGGCCGGTAGCGGAACCCGGACCGGTACAGCGGCACCACGAGGATCAGTGCCTGCATCACCACACCGAACGTGTACGGGCCGGCGAGCAGCGCGATCCGCCCGGCGTCCCAGGCGTCGGCGGGCACCGCTCCCGCGCGGTAAGAGCCGTAGACCATCAGGTAGGCCGCCAGCCCGGCGATGGAGATCACGTTGTTCAACGCTGGTGCCCACATGTACGGGCCGAAGTTGCTGCGCGCGTTCAGCACCTGCCCGAGCAGCGTGTACATACCGTAGAAGAACAGCTGCGGGATGCACCACATCGCGAACGTCACCGCGAGCGTGGCCCATGGTCCGGTGCGGAACTCGGCAGCATAGATCGAGATCAGCAGCGGTGCGGCCGCGGTGAGCACCACGGTGACGCCGAGCATGATCGCCCCGGCGACGGTCAGCAGCCGGTTGACGTACTCGACGCCGCCGTCGCGGTGCCGCATCGCCCGCACGATCTGCGGCACCAGCACCGCGTTCAGGATGCCGCCGGCGAGCAGCATGTAGATGATGTTCGGCAGCTTGTTCGCCACCGAGAAGGAGTCGGCGGCACCGCTGCCGGTCACGCCGATCGCGGCGATCATCAGGGCGTTGCGGGCCAGCCCCAGCGCTCGGGAGACCAGGGTGCCGGAGAACATCAGCGCCGCGGAGCCGGCCAGTCCAGTGCGTGCGGCCATCAGGGTCCGTCCTCGTGCGGGGGCGTCGGCGGGCTGGCTCCCGCCCGGGAGCTGGCGTCCGTGCTCGGGTCGTCCTCGGCGATCGCCTGCCCCGCTGCGGCTGCCGCGGCAGCACGGGTCTGCGGGCGACCGCGCCTGATGGTGCGCACCAGACCGACGACGAAGCCGATCACCAGCAGGCCGGCCACGATGATCGTGCCGGTGCTCTCCCAGTCGGCACGCACCCGCACGCTGAACGGCTCCCCGCTGGCCAGCACGTCCCCGCCCGGGGTGAGCACCTCGAAGTACACGTCCACGTTCCCGTTGGACACAGCCGTGACCGGGATCCGCACCGTGGTGGTGCTGTTCGGCCGGAGCGTGGCGGTGACCTCCTCCTCGGCACGCAACCGCGGGTCTGCGGGCACCAGGCGTACGGTCACGTCGGCCGGCACCGGCAGCGCGGACTGGATGCTGATCGGCAGGTCGCCGGCGGCGGAGACCAGCAGTACCGAGGAACCGGACTCGACGGCGACGGCGGACTGCAGCTGCTGCTCTGCCTGGGTGGCGGCATCGAGCAGCAGCTGCTGGGTCCCAGGGTCGTCGGCGAGCGCAGTGGACAGGGTGCCGAGCGCGTTCGGGCCGACGGTGCCCAGGTAGCGCTGCGGGGCGTCGGTGACTGCCACGTACGACTCCAGCGTGGACCAGACCTGGCTCATCTCCTCCACAGCGGAGCTGTCCAGCGCCGGTTCGGTGGTCGGTTCGGCGGGCGGTGCCTCGCGCGGCTCCCCGGAGTCGGTGCGCCCGAGCAGGGAGCGCAGGTTGGTCAGCTGCAGCCACGGGACGTCTTCGGCGGCGGCGAGGGCGTCGGTGACTGCCTGCAGCTGCTCCGGGTCGGCGCCGACGTCGTGGGCGGCCACGGCGAGCAGCCCGCGCCCGTCGGAGGGTCGTTCCCGGGCGATGATCGCGGTCTGGGCCAGTAGCTCCTGCCGGATCTGCAGCGGGGTCAGGTCGGAGGTGAACAGCCCGCTGAGCCCGGTGTCCCAGAGGGCGGTCTCCAGGTCACCGGCGCCGGTGCTCACCTCGGCGCGGCCGGAGGGGGTGTAGGTCGTACCGGTCACCGCGGGCTGGCTGTCCTCCGGCAGCACCACAGTGTCGGTCCCGGACCATGCGACGGTCTGCAGCGACTGCAGGTCGTAGCGGCTGGGCCAGAGCACCTGGTCGATCGGGTGGATGTCGTGCTCCCCGTACAGGTAGTCGGACCGGTCCCGTGCGGCCCGGGTGAGCTCAGTGCCCGCTGCGCTTTCCAGACTGGCCAGGTCGGCGTCGGCATAGGGCAGGGCGATCACGTCGTGCCCGCCGGACCGGGCCGTTAGCCGGTCGATCAGCTCGGTCCCGGTGATCTGGTCGTCGGTGTCCCCGGTCGACGACGGCGCTCCCTCCGGGGTGCTTGTCTCACCCTGGTCGGTGGTCGTCTGGGTGGGGTCGGTGTCGTCGCTGGTCTGCTCGCCATCGGTCCCCTGACCGGTCGCGGTCCCGGCTGCCGGGCCGGCGGCGGAGCCGCTGGACTGGCTGGTGGTGGCCGGCTCTGTGGATGCGGTGCCCGGTTCCACCTCGCTGGCGAGCGCGCGGGTGGCTGCCTCGGCGCCCAACGGTTGTGTCTCCAGCAGGGCGGGATCCAACGCCCAGGACACCCGAGGGCTGTCCGCCGCCTGCAGCACCGGGCCGAGCCGGCCCGCTGCCGCGTCGGCGAGCGAGGTGCCCTGCGTCGCGGCATGGGCCCACTCCTCGGCGGTCGCGGTCAGCGGCACGAGCACGGACAGCTCAGTGGGCGCGCCGACCTGCTGCTCCTCCGGGTACCAGAGCACTGTGGTGCGCTGGCTCGCCTGCACCTGGCCCGAGGTGGCTTCGATCGCGATCCCGCGCGGTCCCCAGGCGGCGCCGGCGTAGAACGGTGACTCCTCCGGGCTGATGGTCATCTCGAAGCTGTGCTGCTGCCCCGGGCGCAGGTCGGTTCCCAGCTGCTGGGCGAGCAGCACCGTGGTGACCAGGGAGTCACCGGAGACGTTCCATGCAGCCAGGGCGCTCCGGGTGCTCGGCACGTAGGTCTGGAACCGGAGCCGCAGCACCGGGTCGGTGAGCTTCTCAGAGCCGGTGTTGGTGACCGTGCCGCGGATCACCCAGTCGTCCCCGGGGCGCAGCACCGTCGGGGTGATGTCGGTGATCTGCACCTCCATCGCCGGTGCTTCCTCGTCTGCGTGCGCCGGGGTCCAGCCGGTGAGCACGGTCGCGGCCACCACCAGCCAGGCGAGGAGCAGGCCGGTGGTGCGGCGCGCCGTGCTGCGCACGCCACGGCGTAGCCGGCGCGCCGGTCCGGTCCTCGATCGCGCGAGTGCGGCGGCCCTCACCGCGCGGCCGTCACGGGCGGCCCTCAAGGATGTCCCGCGCGGTCGCCACCACGCGCCGTTCGTTGGGATAGGCCAACTGGCTCGCCACCTCGCCGAGCGAGACCCACGCGACGTCCTCCGCTTCGTGGTCCGGGTCGTTCTCGATGGTCAGCTCTCCGCCGAGAGCCTCCAGCAGGTAATGGTGCACCACCTTGTGCACCCGCCGGTCATGACCGGCGAACCAGTAGTCGATGGTCGCCAGGTGGAGCAGCACCTGCCCGGTGATGCCGGTCTCCTCCTCGATCTCCCGGACGGCGGCCTGCTCGGCGGTCTCCGCACCCTCCAGGTGCCCCTTCGGCAGACACCACTCCAGCCGACCGGCCCGGTTGCGGCGCGCGATGATCGCCGTGAACGCGCGCCCGCGGTGCACGTCTACCACCAGCCCCCCGGCGGAGGTCTCGTCCACCACCGGCAGGTGCCGGGTGTCCGGGCGCCGCAGCCGCGTCATCGGCGGCTTCGGCACTCTGGGCCCGGGAGTGGGGACGGCAGCGGACATAACGACACTGTAATCAAGGCCACCGCCTGCTGAGGCACCCGCGCTGGTGTGCCGCTGGGTCCACCGGCTCGTGGTGGGCGGTGTGCTGCGGGTGTGGCGGTGCTGCGGCCGCCCGCGGTCCGGGTGGGGCGAACCGCTGCAAAACGTGGCACCCTAGAACGCTGTGCCCCCTACCGAGTCTCCTGCTGCCCCGGCGAGCCCGGCGGCGCTGCTGCGCACTGCGCTGGCAGTGATCTCCCAGTATGCCCCGCAGGCGATCGAGCTGGGGCAGGTGTTCGCCGACGCCGGACACGAGCTGGCACTGGTCGGCGGACCGGTGCGGGATGCGTTCCTCGGACGGGCGAGCGTCGACCTGGACTTCGCCTCCTCCGCCCGGCCGGAGGAGACGGAGCGGCTGCTCGCCGGCTGGGGGGAGGCCACCTGGGACATGGGCCGGGAGTTCGGCACCATCGGCGCACGCAAGGGCGATGTGGTGGTGGAGGTCACCACCTACCGCACCGAGGCCTATGACCCGGACTCCCGCAAGCCCGAGGTGGTCTACGGCGACACTCTCGACGGCGACCTGTCCCGCCGCGACTTCACCGTGAACTCGATGGCGCTGCGCCTGCCTGACCTGGTGTTCGTCGATCCGTCGAACGGGCTCGGCGACCTCGCTGCGGGTGTGCTGCGCACTCCGGCCACGCCGGAGCAGGCCTTCACCGACGACCCGTTGCGGATGATGCGCGCCGCCCGGTTCGCCGCCCAGCTGCGCTTCGATGTGGATCCGGCGGTGATGGCGGCGATGTCCGCGATGGCCGAGCGGATCCGGATCGTCTCCGCTGAACGGGTGCAGGCCGAGCTGGTGAGATTGCTGCTCGCCCCGGAACCGCGCCGCGGCCTGGAGCTGCTGGTGCACACCCACCTGGCCGACCACGTGCTGCCCGAGCTGCCGGCGTTGCAGCTGACCATCGACGAGCACCACCGGCACAAGGACGTCTACGAGCACAGCCTGACCGTGCTGGACCAGGCGATCGACCTGGAGTCCGGCCCGGACGGCCCGGTGCCCAGCCCCGACCTGGTGCTGCGGCTCGCCGCACTGCTGCACGACATCGGCAAGCCCGCTACCCGCCGGCTGGAGCCCGGTGGCGGGGTGAGCTTCCACCACCACGAGGTGGTCGGGGCGAAGATGGCCGGAAAGCGGCTCAAGGCGCTCCGTTTTGACAAGGCGACGATCAACGCGGTCACCAAGCTGGTGTTCCTGCACCTGCGGTTCCACGGGTATGGCGAGGCCGCCTGGAGCGACTCGGCGGTGCGCCGGTACGTGACCGACGCCGGCGACCAGCTGCAGCGGCTGCACCGCCTGACCCGCGCCGACTGCACCACCCGGAACAAGCGCAAGGCCGCCCGGCTCTCCGCCGCGTACGACGACCTGGAGGAGCGGATCGCCGCGCTCGCCGAGCAGGAGGAGCTGGATGCGATCCGCCCGGACCTGGACGGCAACCAGATCATGGCGATCCTCGGCATCCCTCCGGGCCGCCAGGTGGGTCAGGCCTACCAGCACCTGCTCGCCCTGCGGATGGAGCGCGGCCCGCTGGGTGAGGACGAGGCCCGCCGCGAGCTGCTCACCTGGTGGGAGTCCCAGCCCCGCTGACCAGCCGGGCGAGGTCCCGCCCGCCTACTCCTGAGGTGCGGTGAGCTTCTCGATCATGATCGCCAGCCCCTGACGGGCGGACTGTTCGGCGGCCAGCACCCGGTCCCAGGTCGTCCGCGCGGCGTCGAGGGTCTCGGTGGCGCGGTGCACGGCCTCGCGGCAGGCGTCCACCCCGTGGTCGCGCTCGCGTGCCGCGTCCTCCTGATCCTGCTGGAACCCCTCGACCTCACCGCCGGCCAGCTCCACCGCCCGGTCCAGCAGGAACCGGTACGAGGCGCGGATCTTCTTCGGGTTCGTCTTCCGGCTGAGGGCCTCCACCTCCTCCTCGACCGAGGCGCGCATGAAGACGAGCGGATCTGAGGAGTACGCCCGGCTGTCTGCCTCGTCCTCCGCCTCGGCCAGTCGCTCCTGTGCTGCAGCGAGGTCGCGCTCTGCTCGGCGCAGCACTGCCGCCGCAGCCTCGGTCGGGGCGGCGAACCGGGTCTCCAACGCGTGGGTGAGCTGTGCCCGGTCCCCGGTGCTCAGCCCGTCGGCGGACGGGGACCCGCTCTCGCCATGGTCGCGTCCCGTCACGCCAGCACCTCGCTCTCCTCGGTCCTACTGTCTCACCTGTGCGGCCAGCGCAGCGCGTGGTCGGCGGCCGGCCCGCTGACGGCGCAGCTACTGCGGCATGGGCAGCGGCACAGTGCGTGGTCGGTCACCGAGGCGACGCACCACCAGCCGGTAACCAGCGGCCAGCACCAGGTACACCACCGCCAGGGCGAGGAACGTGCTCCGCGAGTAGCCGGTGTCCGGCAGCACTGCCGCGGCCAGTGCTGCGGCACCGGCGAAGGCTCCGTTGTAGAGGGTGTCGTAGAGGGAGAACGCCCGACCACGGTAGGCGTCGTCAGTGTCGGTCTGCACGATCGTGTCCACTGCGATCTTCGCCCCCTGCACCGCCAGACCCATCAGCACTGCGGCGGCGGCGATCACGCCGAACACCGGCTGTATGGCCAGCAGCACCTGGCTGCCCGCGCCCAGCCCGAGGCAGACCACCACCCAGGTGGACGGGCTCATCCGCTCGTGCGCCAACGGGGTGAGCACGATCGCCAGCCCGTTACCGGCGAAGGAGATCCCGGACAGCAGCCCGAACATCGCCAGTCCGGCCGCCGCATCGGTGGGATCCACCAGCAGGTTGCGGGAGATGAGGATGAGCGCGATGAAGTTCACCCCGTAGAGGAACCGGTGCAGCGCCATGATGCCCAGCGCCGCCCCCGGGGTGCCACGAGCGACGAGGTAGCGGGCCCCGGCCACCAGCTCCCGGGCGGTGGCGCGCACATCCGCCCAGGCCTGGCGCAGCCCGCGGCCGGCGACCAGGCGCTGGTCCGGCCCCAGCTGGTCCCTGCCCAGCCGGAGTGCGAGGGCGGAGGCGCCACCGAACAGCACGGCTGCCACCACGAGCACCACACCGTCGCGCATCGGCCCGGGGGCCAGCACCAGGCCGAGGCCGAAGCCGATACCTGCGCCGACCACTGCGGAGACTGCGCCGAGGGTGGGGGTGAGCGTGTTCGCGATCAGCAGCTGCTCTTTGGGCAGCACCTTCGGTAGGGCTGCGGACAGTGCCGCGAGCAGGAACCGGTTCACCCCGAGGGTCACCAGTGCGAGCACGTACACCCCCACGGAGACGCCGTCGGTGGCCATCAGCACTGCCAGCACCAGGGTGAGCAGCACCCGTACCGCGTTGCCCAGCAGCAGCACCTGCCGGCGCCGCCATCGGTCCAGCAGCGGTCCGGCGAACGGTCCGACGATCGTGAACGGCAGCAGCAGCACGGCGAACGCGGCGGCGACCGCACCGGCGGTGGCCAGGTTCTCCGGGGAGAAGAAGAACAACGTGGCCAGACCGGCCTGGAACATGCCGTCTCCGCACTGGGACACCAACCGCACCGCGAACAGCCTCCGGAAGTCGCGGTGCACGGCGACCGTACGCAGGTCCGTCCACATCTTCACGTGGCGCAGGCTATCGCGGAGCCCGGCCCGGCCAGCCCGCTGTGACCTACCCCACCCAGGGACGCCGACCTCGGCCGCCGCGTGCGAGAGGCGGTGGCCGCGCTGCGCAGCACTGTCTCCGTAGGCTGACTCGCCCGTCGGCTGGGCTGCCCAGCCGGAGGAGTACGACGGCGGACCTCACCTGCCCAGGTGAGGTCCGCCGTCGTACTTCCTGCTCGGGACGCAGTTCTACGCTGGGTGGGTCCGAGCGGAGAACGAGGCAGCGATGACAGAGACATTTTCTGGCCACGGCACGCAGGAACCCCCTGGCGAGCCGCGCAGCCTGCAGGCGACCAGCGCCCGGTACGGGGCGTTCACCGACGCTGTGGTGGCGATCGCGATGACCCTGCTGATCCTGCCGCTGATGGAGCTGGTGCCCGAGGCCGCCGAGCAGCACCTCACCGCTGGTCGGCTGCTGGTCGAGCACGAGGGGCAGTTCCTCGCGTTCGGGCTCAGCTTCGTGCTGATCGGCATGTTCTGGTTCATCCACCACCGCGTCTTCCGGGCGGACACCCCGCACGACGGGCGCCGGGCGGTGGTGAACCTGGCCTGGATGGCCACGATCGTGTTCCTGCCGGTGGTCACGGCGATGACCGGGTCGTCGATGCCGACCGACCGGGTGATGATCGCGCTGTACATCGGCACCCTGGCCCTGAGCAGCTGGCTGCTGCTGGTGCTGACCGGCCTGGAGCTGACCGGCCGGCGCCGCGCGAAGCTGGTGACCCCGGACCGGACCCTGCTGGCCGCACCGCTGGCCATGTCGCTGTTGTTCACCCTTGCCCTGGCGCTCGCAGAGCTGGCACCGCAGGTGAGCTATTTCTTCCTGTTCCTCATGGTGCTCACCGGTCCGCTGCGCCGTCTGCTGATCCGCTTCGGCGTCCGCGACCGGGAGGGTGGCGTGGGTATGGTCGAACAGTGAGACTTCCTGAGCGCGGACTGTCCCCGCACGAGGTGCGCACAGCCTGGACCGAGGCCAGCGCAGGTGATGTGGACTGGCGCGGTGGCCGCTCCTGGTCGCTGGTGTACGATTCCCCGGACTGGCACCAGGACCTGGTGGACGAGGCGGCGGCGCGGTTCGCGCACGAGAACGCCCTGTCCGCCTCCGCCTTCCCCTCCACGCAGCACTTCGAGTCCGAGGTGGTCGCGATGGTCGCCTCTGTGGTCGCGCCGCAGAGCCCGGCCTACGGGGTGTTCACCACCGGTGGCACCGAGTCGATCATGGTGGCGATGAAGGGCTACCGGGACGCCGGTCGGGGCCGCACGCTGGTGATGCCGGTGACCGCCCACCCCGGCTTCTGGAAGGCGGCGGACTACCTCGGCCTCGAGCTGACCCTGGTGCCGGTGGGCGCCGACGGGCTGCCGGACGTGGCCGAGCTGCTGGCTGCCGCCGGACCGGACACCGCAGCGATCTGCCTGTCTGCGCCGTGCTTCCCCTACGGGGTGGTGGACCCGGTCGCCGAAGTCGCCGAGCAGGCCGCCGCGCGCGGCATCGGCGTGCACGTGGATGCCGCGATGGGTGGGCTGTTCCTGCCGTTCCTGGACGCCGCCGGGGTGCGGCCACCGCAGTTCGGCCTGGACGTGCCTGGGGTGACCTCGGTGTCGGTGGACCTGCACAAGTACGGTTACGGCGCCAAGGGGGCCTCCGTGCTGCTGTTCGGTGAGCCGGAGCTGCGGCACGCGAGCTACTTCGTGTCCACCGGTTGGCCCGGTGGGGCGTATGCGGCCTCCGGGGTGGTCGGCACCCGGCCGGTCGGTGCGGCAGCCGCGGCCTGGACGGCGATGCGCGCCTTGGGCCGGTCCGGCTACGCGGAGCTGGTCGCCCAGGTGATGGGTACTGCGCGGGCGATCCAGGCTGGTCTGGCGGAGCACGGCTTCCAGGTGCTCGGGGAACCGCCGATGGGGGTGTTCGCCGCCGCCCACCCGGAGATCTCCGTGCCGGCGCTCGCCGGTGCGATGGGCGAGCGCGGCTGGTGGATCGACACCCAGGAGGAACCATCCAGCCTGCACTTCGTCACCTTTCCGCGGCATGCGGCGGTGCTGGACACGTTGCTGGCTGACCTGGACGAAGCGGTCGCTGACGCGCGGGCGAACCCCTCCGGCGAGGGTGGCCTGTCGTACGGGGTGATGGTCCGCGGCGGCACCCTGGACGACGATGTGCTCCGGGCGCACCTGGACGAGCGGTTCACTGTTCCGGACTGAACCCGGCGGCCCGCAGGGCTGCCCGCGCCAGCGCATCTACGGCATCCACTGACGGCAGCGAGAGCGCCGTACCCTCGCCTGCGGATGCTGCTGCCACGGCGGAGATCTCCGAGCACGCCACCAGCACGCCGTCGCACCCGGTCTCGGCGAGCTCGGCGACCAGCCGCCGGTACTCGCCGGCCAGCCCGCGCACCGGCGTGCCTGCCTTCACCGCGGCGATCAGCTCCAGCACCGCCGGCTGGGTGCGCGGCCCGGGGGTGTGGGAGCGCACCGACCGGGGGGCAAGGGCACGGGAGTACATACCGTGCTCCAAGGTGGCGGCCGTGGCCAGCACCGCCACAGTGGACCACCCCGCGGCGGCTACCTCCTCGGCGGCGGCCTCGATCATGTCCACCAGGTGCAGCTGGTCGAAACCGCCCAGCGCTTCCGGCAGGAACGGGTGCACGGTGTTGCACGGCACGGCGAGCACCTGGGCACCAGCAGCGGCGAGCACACCCAGCCCGGCACGGAGCATCGGTACCGGGCTCGGACCGGCGCCGCGCAGCGCTGCCACCCGGTCCGGTACACCCGGATCGGACCAGGTGACCACCGTGGGATGGTCGGCATCCTGGGCGGCGTCGGTGAGCTCGACCAGCCGGGTCTGGAAGTGGGCGGTGGCCGCCGGTCCCATCCCGCCGAGCACGCCGATGACCGGCCGGCCCTCGGCGCTGCCGCGGAGCGGCTGCTCGCTCACGGCGCCGGCGCCGGTTCGTCGGTCCGCTGGTAGCTGCGGTTCCACCCGGTGATCGCCGAGACCACGATCACCACCAGCAGCGCCCAGGCGTAGGGGTTGAGGAACGCGGCGGTGATCTCCGGTGCGTCGATGCCGAACTCCGAGGCGGTGGCCACTGTGGTGGCGAACCAGACGATCACCGCGTTGTGCCAGGGGAGCATGTAGAACATCGTGCACGCCGAGCAGTCCAGCAGGTTCGCCCGGCGGGCGGGGCTGAGGGAGTACTTCTCGCCGAGCGGTTTGCCGATCGTGGGTCCGACCAGCAGGATCGCCGGGGCGTTCGCGCCCAGCGGGATGGTGAACAGGATCGTGATGGCGATGATGGTCAGCTCGGCAGAACGCACCCCGCGGGCAGCGCTCTTCTGCAACCGCTCCAGCACGGCCGCCATCAGGCCGCTCTCGGCGAGCACCTGGGCCAGTGCCATGATCAGCAGCACCAGCATCACCACCCCGGTCACGCTGGCGATCCCGTCCTGGATCAGCCCGGTGGAGGTGTCCCGGTCCGGTGGGATGGAGAAGATTTCGCCCGCCTCGAGGCCGCCGGTGATCAGCCCGATCACGATCGCCCCGACGATGCCCCAGGTGAGGGAGACGATGATGTGCTGCTTGCGCATCGCCAGCACGATCACGATGGCGAACGGGATCACTTGCAGCAGCCCGATCGGTGCGGCCTCGTTGGTCAGTGGTGACTCCTGCACGGTGCCGCCACCGCCGGTGAACGCGAACACCACCGCCGATGCGGCAGCTGCGACCAGTGCCAGCGGCAGCCGGGTGCGCACCACGTCGCCCATCTCCGCGTCCTGGGTGTAGGCGGAGGTGATCGTGGTGTCCGAGACCGGGGCGAGGTTGTCACCGAAGGCGCCGCCGGCGATCAGCGCGAGCGCGAGCATGGTCGGGTCCGCGCCGAGGAACACCCCGGCCGGGTAGAGCACCGGCACCATCGCCAGCACGGTGCCCACGCTCGTACCTGTGCCCGCGCCGAAGATGCAGGCGAGCAGGAAGGTGAGCACGGTGAACGCGGCACCGGTGAGCCCGGTCTGCAGCCCGAGCCAGAGCAGCCCGTCCACCAGGCCGGCGGCCTTCATGATCGTGCCGAAGATGCCGGCGAAGATGAACGCGATGATCACGACGGCGCCGGTCCGGTCGGCCATGCCGCGCACCACGGTCTCAGCGAAAGCCGTGCGGTTGCGCGCCAGAGCAAGGCCCACCACCAGGGCAGCGAAGCCGCCGACCCAGAACGCGGGCACTGCCGCGCGCTCGGCGAAGGACAGGATGCACATCACGGCGATGAGCACCAGGGCGGGGATCAGGGCGGTCCAGCGGCCGCCGTAGAGCTCGAGTCTGGGAGGTGCAGCGGGATCGGCGTTCGCCGACATGGTCGCTTCCTTACGTTGTCTCGGCGTGTCGAGGGGCCACGCTACCGATACCCGCACGTGCAGGTCCCGACCGGGCCGGTGCGGAGGCGTGTCGCGTGCGCAGTTGCCACCTGGGAACCACCTGCTGCGCCGGGACCCGGGTACCGGCCGCACCCGCCGCAGGCCCGCCGGGGCTTTGCCGGGTCGGCACCGCCTGCTCCGTCGCCCGAGGACTACTACCGCGGTGGTGGGCGCCGCCGGCGGCGGAGCTGGTTGGAGGAGCTCTTCGACTGAGCGTGCCCTGGGCGATTCGCCTGGCACACAGCTGGATCGCCGCCCACGGCATCATCCCGCCCCGCGACCGGCGCCGCCCAGGACCAAGACTGCTCGTCGACCTGGCCACGAATCGTGACCAGATCGACGAGCAGTCTCACCTAGGCGCCGGAGCCAGGCGGGGGTCAGCGCTCGGCGTCGCCGGTGATGAACTCCTCCACCCGCGCCCGGGCGGTGCTGTCGTCGTACTGCTCCGGCGGGGACTTCATGAAGTAGCTCGAGGCGGACAGCACCGGTCCGCCCAGGCCGCGGTCCTTGGCGATCTTCGCCGCGCGCAGGGCATCGATGATGATCCCGGCGGAGTTCGGCGAGTCCCACACCTCGAGCTTGTACTCCAGGTTCAGCGGCACCTCCCCGAACGCCCGGCCCTCCAGCCGTACGTACGCCCACTTCCGGTCGTCCAACCAGGGCACGTAGTCCGAGGGCCCGATGTGCACGTTCCGGTCCTCCTTCTTCCCGGCCAGCGACCCGGTGAGGTTGGAGGTGACCGACTGGGTCTTAGAGACCTTCTTCGACTCCAGCCGCTCCCGCTCGAGCATGTTCTTGAAGTCCATGTTGCCGCCGACGTTCAGCTGGTAGGTCCGGTCCAGGGCCACCCCGCGGTCCTCGAACAGCTTGGCCAGCACCCGGTGGGTGATCGTGGCGCCGACCTGGGACTTGATGTCGTCACCGACGATCGGCACCCCGGCCTCGGTGAACTTCGCCGCCCACTCCGGGTCGCTGGCGATGAACACCGGCAGTGCGTTCACGAACGCCACCCCGGCGTCCAGCGCCGCCTGCGCATAGTGCTTGGCAGCCGCCTCCGAACCCACCGGCAGGTAGCAGACCAGCACGTCCGCCTTGGCGTCCCGCAACACCTGGGCCACGTCGACGGCGGAGCTCGCCGATTCCTCGATCGTCTCCCCGTAGTACCTGCCCAGGCCGTCCAGGCTCGGGCCACGCTGCACACTCACCCCGAGCGGGGGCACGTCTGCGATCGAGATGGTGTTGTTCTCGCTGGCCACGATCGCCTCGGACAGGTCGAAGCCGACCTTCTTCGCGTCCACGTCGAAGGCGGCCACGAACTCGATGTCCCGCACGTGGTACGGACCGAACTGCACGTGCATCAGGCCGGGCACGGTGCCGGCCGGGTCGGTGCCGGCGTAGAAGTGCGCGCCCTGCACCAGGGATGCGGCGCAGTTGCCGACTCCCGCGATCGCTACGCGGATGCTGGTCATGGATTCTCCTCAGGGTTGTCTTGCCGGGGGTCGTCAGTGCGTTCGGCCACGATCAGCTCCTCGAGCCAGCCGATCTCCTTCTCGATCAGGTCCAGCCCGTGCCGCTGCAGCTCGAGGGTGTAGCGGTCGCGGCGCTCGCGGCCGGCCCGTACCTGCTCGCGCATCGAGGCACGGCGCTGCAGCATCCGGGCGCGGCGGCCCTCGAGGAGCTGCAGGCGGGTCTGCGGGTCGGTCTCGTGGAACAGGGAGAACCGCACCGCGAACGACTCGTCCTCCCACGCTGCCGGGCCGGTCTGGGCCAGGGAGTCGGCCAGGCGCTCCTTGCCGGCAGTGGTGAGCCGGTAGACGATCCGGGCCCGCCGGCCGGCCAGCGCATGCGGCGGGGCGGCAGTGTCCGCCTGCTCGATCCAGCCGCCGGCGACCAGCGCCTTCAGGCACGGGTACAGCGATCCGTAGGAAAGGGTGCGGATGGTGCCGAGGGTGACGTTCAGGTGCTTGCGCAGCTCGTACCCGTGCATCGGCGCCTCCTGCAGTCGCCCCAGGATCGCCAGCTCGAGCACTTCACCGCGCGTGGACACTCATCACCTCCGATGTATCGCATTGATACAGGAAAGCGAACAATCGGGTCAAATGTCAGGTGCCGTTTGTGTGCAGCGTGTCGGCTGTGGCGGTGCTCACCCGCACGTAGCGGATTCTGTGCGGACTCGGTGAAAACCGGTTCTGGCGCGCGGATTCCCAGCCTTTCCGCGCATACTGTGGGGCGACAGGTCTGGGGGGCCGGGGGCAGACCAGCGACAGGAGAGGGCCACAGTGGCAGAAGGACGCGGATCGGGATCCGGCGGGTCAGGTGAGAGCAAGCCGACCCGTCGCAGCGTGCACGACCGCTCCCAGCAGGGCTCCTCCGGTACGTCGCGGCCCCGGTCCGCGGCCACGAGCTCGGGGTCCTCGGGATCTGCGCGACCGGCGTGGAAGCGCACGTCCAGCGCGGCCGGTGACGGCGGAGCCTCCCGGACAGCGGCCGGCACCGGGTCCGGAGCTGGGTCCAGGTCGTCGCGGCGCGGGTCCTCCGGGACGTCGTCTGCATCGGGTTCGGCGGCTGCCGGGTCCCCGAAGAAGGGGTACAAGGGTCGTCCCTACCAGGAACCGAACCGGTTCTGGAACTACCCGCGCCCGAACAAGGGCCCGATCCACCGCTGGTTGCCTAGCTGGCGCTTCGTGGTCGGTTCGATCCTTACCTGCGGCCTGCTCGGCGTGGTGCTGTTCTTCGTCGCCTACTTGATGATCGACGTACCGGAACCGGACGACTTCGCCCTCGCACAGGGTTCCACGGTGTACTACGCCGACGGTGAGACTGCGATGGGCACGTTCGCGGACGTCGACCGGGAGATCATCGATCCCAGCACGCTCCCCGACCACGTCGGTGAGGCGATCGTGGCCAGCGAGGACCGGCGGTTCTACTCCAACGTGGGTGTGGACCCGGTCGGCATCCTGCGTGCGTTGTGGAACAACCTGCGCGGGAACAGCACGCAGGGCGGCTCCACGCTCACCATGCAGTACGTCGAGCGTTACTACACCGGGCAGACCGACGGGTACGCGGACAAGTTCCGCGAGGCGATCCTGGCGCTCAAGATCGACCAGCAGCAGAGCAAGTCCGAGATTCTCGGCAACTACATGAACACGATCTACTTCGGTCGTGGTGCCTACGGGATCGAGCGAGCCTCCCAGGAGTTCTTCGGCCACTCCGCGTCGGAGCTGACCCTCTCGGAGTCGGCGCTGATCGCCGGCATCATTCCCTCACCCGGCAACTGGGACCCGGCCACCAACCCGGACCAGGCGCAGGTCCGGTGGCAGCGCACCCTCGACTACATGGTCTCCAACGACTACATCACGCAGGCTGAAGCAGACGAGCAGGAGTTCCCGGACGTGGTCGACCCCGGCGGCTCGGACGTCTACGCCGGACCGAACGGCTATCTGCTGGTGATGATCCGAGACGAGCTGCTTGCGCACGGGTTCACCGAGGACGACATCGACGGCGGCGGCCTGTCGATCACCTCCACCATCGACGCCGACCTGCAGGAGCAGGCGGTGCAGGCGTCGGAGGATCTCCCGGAGGACACCCCGGACAACGTGCGCGTGGCCCTCACCTCGATCGACAACGACACCGGCGGCATCCTCGCGCTCTACGGTGGGCACGACTTCCTGGAGCGGCAACGGAACAATGCCACGCAGGACGTGGCCCAGGGTGGGTCCACGTTCAAGGTGTTCGCGCTGATCGCCGCCCTGGAGAACGGGGCGACGCTCGACGACCGGTTCGCAAGCTACTCGCCGATGACGATCGACGGCTACACCGTGCCGAACTTCGACACCATCAACCGGGGGTACATCGACCTGGTGACGGCGACCAAGTACTCGGTGAACACCGTGTACGTGCAGCTCAACGACCAGACCGGGCCGGAGAAGCTGGTGGACGTGGCCGAGCGGCTCGGCCTGCCGGAGGGCATGAACGGTCTGGATCCCTACCTGTCGAACGTGCTCGGAACCGCCTCCCCGCACCCGGCGGACATGGCCGAGGCGTACTCCACGATCGCTTCCGGGGGTGTGCACCACGACCGGTTCATCGTCAGCAGCGTCACCAACTCCGACGAGGAGACCCTCTACACCGGCGGTGACGACGGCGAGCGGGAGGTTCAGGAGGACGTGATCGCCGACGCCACCTACGCGATGCAGCAGGTGGTGCAGGGCGGGACCGGGCACACCGCCGCGGAGATCGGCCGTCCGGCAGCAGGCAAGACCGGCAGCTCGAATGACTACAAGTCGGCCTGGTTCGTCGGTTTCGTCCCGCAGATCACCACATCGGTGGCGATGTACCAGGTGGGTGAGGATGGCGAGGAGATCTCGATGACCGAGGGCTGGGGTGGGGTCGCCCCGATCTCGGGTGGTAGCTATCCCACCGATATCTGGACCGAGTACATGACCGAGGCCGTGGCGGACCTGCCGGTGGAGGAGTTCCCGGACCGTACCGAACCGGAGCAGGCCTACGTGCCGCCGGCCACCCAGCAGCCCACGCAGCCGCAGACGGAGGAGCCCAGCGAGGAGCCGAGCGAAGAGGAGTCGGAGGAGCCGAGCGAGGAGCCGTCCGAGGAGCCGACGACCGAGGAACCCTCTGACGAGCCCTCCGAGGAGCCCAGCAGCGAGGAACCCTCTGACGAGCCGTCCGAGGAGCCGACGGATCAGCCCACCGAGGAGCCGCCCGAGGATGGTTCGGACGACGGCTCCGACGGTGACGACAATGGGGACGACGACGGTGGGGACAGCGGTGGTGGCGGCAACCAGGAGGGCAGTGCCGGTCAGCAGGAGGGCAGCCGCGAGGCACGGAGCTTGCTCGAGGAGCTCTTCGCCGGGTAGCGCTCGACGGCGGCGGAGGCACTCCCCGGGTTGCGCTCGACGGCGGCGGAGGCACTCCCAGGGTTGCGCTCGACGGCGGCGGAGGCATTGGAACACCGTTAGCGCGTTGGAACACCGATACATCCCGGTTCGAATGGTGCAACGGTGTTCCAACGCAACGGGTCGACCAAGGGGGCGGCGCCGTCGTCCACATCACGTCCTGGCCGACCACCTCGTCCGGTAGACTGGCCCGGCATCTTCTTCTGCGCCGACCTCGGTGACTGCCGTGGCCGGCGTAGCTGTGAGAGCACGCATCACCCTCCTGTCACGGAAGGACCGTGACCGCTGAGACCAGAGGAGGTGGGTTCCCGTATGCGTCATTACGAACTGATGGTCATCCTTGACCCGGAGCTCGACGAGCGGACCGTCCCGGCTGCGCTCGAGAAGTTCTTGAACGTCATCACCTCAGGTGGTGGGACCGTCGACAAGACGGACGTGTGGGGCAGGCGCCGGCTGGCCTTCGACATCGCGAAGAAGTCCGAGGGCATCTACGCCGTCGTGGACATGCACGCCACTCCCGAGCTCGCCAGTGAGCTCGACCGCCAGCTCGGCCTCAACGAGTCCGTCCTGCGCACCAAGCTGATACGACCCGACGCGCACTGAGCGCGACTCTCGTTAGGAGCGTCATGGCAGGCGACACCGTCATCACCGTGATCGGAAACCTCACGGCTGACCCGGAGCTGCGGTTCACCCCTTCGGGTGCGGCCGTGGCCAACTTCACCATCGCGTCCACCCCGCGGCAGTTCGACCGCCAGACTGGTGAGTGGAAGGACGGTGAGACTCTCTTCATGCGCTGCTCCATCTGGCGCGAGGCTGCGGAGAACGTCGCCGAGTCCCTCACCAAGGGCATGCGGGTGATCGCGCAGGGTCGTCTGGTCCAGCGTTCCTTCGAGACCCGCGAGGGCGAGAAGCGCAACGTCGTCGAGCTGCAGGTCGACGAGCTCGGCCCGTCCATGCGTTACGCCACGGCGAAGGTCACTCGCGCCCAGCGTGGCGGCGGCGGTGGCTTCTCCGGCGGGGGCGGCGGCTACGGCGGTAGCCAGGGCGGCGGCTACGGCGGCGGCAACCAGGGCGGCGGCTTCCAGGGTGGCGGCGGCAACGCCGGCCCGGCCGACGACCCGTGGGCAACCGGTGGCTCCAGCTTCGGCGACGAGCCCCCTTTCTAGACCATCACCTGATCGCACCCCGACCGGGCGTGCGTGCATCGAAGGAGTACCACTATGGCGAAGCGAGACTCTCGTAAGCCGGTCATCAAGAAGAAGGCCAACCCCCTCAAGACCACCAAGCTCGAGGGCCCCATCGACTACAAGGACACCGCGCTGCTGCGCAAGTTCATCTCCGACCGCGGCAAGATCCGCGCGCGCCGGGTGACTGGTGTCTCCACCCGCGAGCAGCGGCAGATCGCGAAGGCCGTGAAGAACGCCCGCGAGATGGCCCTGCTGCCCTACTCGAGCTCCGCTCGCTGAGGCAAGGAGGTACAGCCATGGCGACCAAGCTCATTCTCACCCACGAGGTCACGGGCCTCGGTACCGCTGGTGACGTCGTCGAGGTCAAGGACGGCTACGCCCGCAACTACCTGCTGCCGCGCAACCTGGCCACTCCGTGGACCAAGGGTGGGCAGAAGCAGATCGACCAGATCACCGCAGCACGGCGCAAGCACGCCATCGCGACCATCGAGGACGCGCATGCGGTGCGCGACTCGCTGCAGGCCAAGCCGGTCGTGGTGCAGGTCCGTGCCGGTGCGAACGGCCGTCTGTTCGGTGCGGTGACCACCAAGGACATCGCCGAGGCGATCGCCGCCGGTGGCCAGACCGTGGACCGTCGCAAGATCGAGGTCGGCCAGCCGATCAAGTCCCTCGGCGACCACCAGGTGCAGATCCGTCTGCACGAGGACGTCTCCGCAACTGTGGACGTGCAGGTCGTGGCCGGGGCCTGAGCCCTCGCAGCGTCTGAAGGGCCCCGGTGCGAACGTGCACCGGGGCCTTTCGCTGCCTCCGGGGAGTTCTACCCCTGGATAGTCCTGCCCATGGTCGTCGGCGTGCGGACCTGCGAACGTGGTATCAGTCCCGACGACTTGGAGTGATCACCGCATGCGCAAGACCCTCACCGCCGCCGGCAGCCTGGCTGCCCTCGCCCTGCTCGCCGCCTGCTCCGGGCAGGCGGCCGTACCCGCCGCGGACGTCGAGGAGCAGGCGGAGAACCAGCTGGAGGAGCAGGTCGGGCAGCGCCCGGACATCAGCTGCCCGGAAGACCTGCCGGCGGAGGTCGGTGCCACCATCGAGTGCGAGCTGACCGCAGAGGGCATGGCCGAGGCCTACGGCGTGACCATGACCGTCACGGACGTCGCCGACGACGGGAACGTGGGCTTCGACATCGCCGTGGACGAGGAACCGAAGTAGTCCCTCACCCGCCTTGTCGACCTGTCTCGTCCGGGTTCGCTGGCGGCGCGGAGCCTGGCCAGAACCCTGTTGACGGCGGTCGATGAGGGGGCGCCGCGCACGCGCGTGCCAGATCCGGTCCAGCAGCGTTCGGTCAGATACCGGGTGCTGTCGGCATCGGTGCGTGCGTGGTCGCCGTGGTCGCCGTGGTCGTGTGGATCTCAGGCCGCTCCGAGCACCATCCAGGCGCTACCGCGAGCACGCAGCCAGGTGGTGGCCGCCCGGGCAGCCATGTAGCCGCCGGCGAAGGAGACCCACAGCCACACCAGCCCGACCGCGCCACCGGGCGCCCACGCCCACACCGCTAGCAGCAGCGGCAGGTAGACCACCAGGGCGATGCCCCCTGCCCAGGCCAGATAGGCGCCGTCCCCGGCGCCCATCAGCACCCCGTCCAGCACGTACGGCCAGGCGGCGACCGGGAGCAGCACGCCGATCACCACCAGCCCCAGCGCGGCGGCGTGCTGCACGGTCTGATCTGAGGTGAACAGCGGGGTAAGCAGCCAGCCGAGGCCCGCGATCACCGCACCGAGCGCGGCCCCGGCGAGGGTGCCCCAGCGCAGGCAGCGGCGCACCACAGCACGCACCGTGTCCGGCTGGCGGGCGCCCAACCCGTGCCCGACCAGTGCCTGGGCGGCGATGGCGAGGGCGTCCAGAGCGAACGCGGCCAGGCCCCACACCGAGTTGACGATCTGGTGAGCGGCCAGCGGCACCTCGCCCAACGCCGTCGCGCATGCCACGGTGAGCAGGATCGCCACCCGCAGCGTGAGGGTGCGGATCAGCAGCGGGAAGCCCGCGCGGGCGTTGTTCAGGATGCCACCCACCGCCGGGCGCAGGGACACCTGTCGCACCAGCGCTGCCCGGACGACCACCCACCCCAGGGCGACGGCCATGCCGATCTGGGCGAGCGCCGTCGCCAGTCCGGACCCGGCGATGCCCAGGTGCAGACCGTAGACCAGGGTGACCGACCCGATCGCATTGGCGATGGCGCCGATCACGGCGACCCGCAGCGGGGTCTTGGTGTCCTGCAGGCCGCGCAGCGCACCGGTGGCGGCGAGCACCACGAGCATGCCGGGGATACCGGGCATCGAGGAGCGCAGGTAGGCGACCGCGTGCGGGGCCACCTCCGCCGAGGCGCCCATCCACGCCACGACGTGCTCGGCGCCGGCCAGGCCGAGCACGAGCAGCGCGGCGCCGAGCAGCAGGGCGAGCCACATCCCGTCCAGGCCGAGAGCCAGCGCTCCGCGTTCGTCCCCGGCGCCGAGCTTGCGGGCCACTGCCCCGGTGGTGGCATAGGCGAGGAAGATGAACAGCGCCACCGTGGTGACCAGCAGGGTGGAGGCGAGGGTGAGGCCGGCGAGCTGGGCGGTGCCGAGGTGCCCGACCACTGCAGAGTCGATGAGGATGAACAGCGGTTCGGCGACCAGAGCGCCGAGCGCGGGCACGGCGAGGTCGAGGATCCGCCGATCGAGCGAGCGGCCGGTCGGCGTGTCGTCCACCAATCCTCCGAGTAGTTTTTGTCCACAGCCTGTGGGTGGCCACAGCCCTGTCCTGGTGCGGATCCTACGGACATATCCACACGTTTAGTCACAGGCTGTGCACAGGGATCCACCGCTCTGTCCGCACGTTGTCCACAGGGGTGGCGCAGTTGTCCCCAGGGGGTGGTTTGCTGGAGGAGGACGAGGGTGCGTACGGTCACTGCCGTCCGCGCCCGAGCGGTGGGTGCCGGCGCTGGCCGCGTTGCGGTGGCGGCGGTGCGAACCGCTGGTGTCGGTGGGTGCTGGTAGGTGTGGGTGTGCGGACGAGGTGCTGGGCGAACATGGAGGAGTCGGTGATGGCAGCGGGGCGTGACGGATGAGCATCACCGAGATCCCGGACGCTCCGGAGAGCTTCGAGAAGACCCCACCGCAGGACGTCGCCGCCGAGCAGAGCGTCATCGGCGGCATGCTGATGTCCAAGGACGCCATCGCCGACGTGGTCGAGGTGCTCCGCGGGAACGACTTCTACCGGCCGGCGCACGAGGCGATCTACGACGCCATCCTGGACCTGTACGGCCGCGGCGAGCCAGCGGACGCGGTCACCGTGGCGGCGGAGCTGACCAAGCGGGGTGAGCTCGCTCGGATCGGCGGGGCGCCGTACCTGCACACGCTGCTGTCCTCGGTGCCCACAGCGGCGAACGCCGGTTACTACGCCCGGATCGTGCGCGAGCGTGCGGTGCTGCGCCGCCTGGTGGACGCCGGCACCCGGATCGTGCAGCTGGGCTACGCCACCGACGGCGGGGACGTCGACGACCTGGTGAACACCGCCCAGGCGGAGGTGTACGCGGTCACCGAGCGGCGCACCGCAGAGGACTACGTGCCGCTGAAGGACGTCATCAACTCCACGATGGAGGAGATCGACGCCGCCTCGCACCGGGGCGAGGGCATGGTTGGGGTGCCCACCGGGTTCACCGACCTGGACCTGCTCACCAACGGACTGCACCCCGGGCAGATGATCGTGCTGGCTGCCAGACCGGCCGTCGGGAAGTCGACCCTCGGGCTGGACGTGGCCCGGTCGGCCTCGATCAAGCACGGGATGACGTCGGTGATCTTCTCCCTGGAGATGAGCCGCAACGAGATCTCCATGCGCATGCTCTCGGCGGAGTCCCAGGTGCCGCTGCAGAACATGCGCAAGGGCACCATGCGGGACGAGGACTGGACCCGGCTGGCGCGCACGATGGGCAGGGTGTCCGAGGCGCCGCTGTTCATCGACGACAGCCCGAACATGTCGCTGATGGAGATCCGGGCCAAGTGCCGGCGGCTGAAGCAGCGGCACGACCTGAAGCTCGTGGTGATCGACTACCTGCAGCTGATGAGCTCCGGCAAACGGGTCGAGTCACGCCAGCAGGAGGTCTCAGAGTTCTCCCGTGCGATCAAGCTGCTCGCCAAGGAGCTCGAGGTGCCGGTGATCGCGATCTCCCAGCTGAACCGTGGCTCCGAGGCCCGCAACGACAAGAAGCCGCAGATGAGCGACCTGCGCGAGTCGGGCTCGATCGAGCAGGATGCGGACGTCGTCGTCCTGCTGCACCGCGAAGACATGTACGAGAAGGAGTCCGCCCGCGCCGGAGAGGCGGACATCATCGTGGCCAAGCACCGCAACGGGCCCACGGACACGATCGTGGTGGCGTTCCAGGGGCACTACGCGCGCTTCTTCGACATGGCGCAGTAGTTCACCTGCGCAGGCGGCAGAACACCATCGCTGCGCGAAACTACCCGGTGAGCAGCCACCGTTGAATCGGGGCGCTACCCGATTCCGATGGCGAAGACGTGCAACGCCGGGGCACCCCGTACCGCGGTAGCCGAGACGGTCGGCAGAGTAATTGCCTGCACTGTGCGGTCGGCATCCACCGGGATGGACTGGAAGTGCACCTGGGTGTTCCGCTCTGTCGGCCCACTGGGGGTGTTCCGGTACGGCATCGCCACGATCGCCGAGGTGTCCGGGTCGGACTGGCTCCAGTCCGGTGTGCTCAGCGTGACCGTCTCGGAGCTGCCATCGGTGTAGTGCACCACCCAGTCTCCGCGCACCGGACCGTAGGAGGCGGCGGTGAGCAGCCCGACCTGGCTGCCGGATGCGTCGATCTGCACGCTCTGGCCATTGGCGAGCACGTTGTTCGCGCTCCCCGGCTGCGCATCCGGCCAGGTGAGGCTCACGCCGTCCCGGGCCAGCTCGCTACCGGGTGTCACGCCCTGGTCGGCCAGGGCCTGCGCCGAGTAGGAGGAGCCGGCGCCGTCGAACCCGGTCCCCAGGCCCGGCGGGCTCTCCTCGCCGTCGGTGGTGACGGCCACGTTCGTGTAGACGTCCGCGAGCTCGGCGAACGGCACGGTGACGAGCAGCTCCGTCTCGGCGATCGTGACCGTCTCCCGCCCCTCCCGGCTGACCAGCTCGACCGGCACAGCCCTCGTCCCGGGCTCGACCGGTCCGCTCACCTGCACATCCACCGAGGCGCTCCCCCCGGCGGCGACTCGCAGGGTCCCGGAGGACGGCTCGAGGGTGACCCCGTCCGGCGCCTGGGCCACCCACCGGAGGGTTGCTGGCTGGTCGGCGGTGCTGCTGACCGCCAGGGTGGCGCTGCCGGTCTCGCCTGCCGAGGTGAGCACGACCGCGGGGTCGAGGCTGAGCTGGACGTCGCGCGGGAGGAGCGCCCCGGCCGCGTAGACCTCGATCTCGTACAGCGAGTAGCCCCACTTCGTGCCACGCTCCGTCATCGCCAGGCGCAGATAACGCCCGTGCCCGTCCACGTCGAGGCGGTCCAGGTCGCCGTCACCGCCCGTGACCTCGCTCAGCGTGGTCCAGCTCTCCAGGTCCGTCGAGGCCGCCAGGGTGTACCCGCTGGCATACGCTGCCTCCCAGTCCAGGACCACAGTGCCCAGGTCGACCTCCCGGCCGAGGTCCAGCACCACGGTCTGCGGCGCGGTCTTCGAGCCGCACCAGCGGGTGCTCGGGTCGTCGTCGGTGAGCATCGACTCGCGGCAGTCGGGGCGCTCCCGGTCCGAGGACCACACCAGGGCGCCGTGGGCCAGGTTCGCCTCCGGACCGTCGAGCAGAGCCCACTGAGGGTCCTTCCCGACGACGAAGGCGCGGCCGGCGAGGGCATCCCATCCGCCGTCCACCTCGGAGTCCCAGAGCTGCTGCGCCATGGCCCGCAGCGGCATGTGCAGCCTGCCGGAGACCTGTTCCTCGGTCGCCGTGCCCGGGCTGTCGTTCCACAGGTGGATCTGCCCGCCGAGGATGCCCTCAGCGTGCGGATCGGTGGTGTTCGGTGCCGTGGCGTCGTGCCAGGTGGACATGTCCCAGTCCTCGGTGATCTCCCGTGGGTCGAGGTTGTTCCATGTCGGTGTGGCTCCCGGTACGTCGTAGAGCACGTTCCGGTTGGCGTTGATCAGCTGGTAGCCGCGGTCCAGGAACTCCTGGGCGCGCACGTCGCCGTGCTGGTCGGACCAGTACTCGAGCACGATGTTCGTGTTCGCCTCCAGCACGGCGCCACCCTGGGCGCCGTCGTTCCACATCCGCATGGTCTTGCCGTGCGCGCGGACCACGTCGTTGACGAAGTTCGTGAAGTCGAGCACCGCATCGCGGGAGTTCGCGTCCGGACCGTAGCGGTCTTGGGCCCACTCGGTGAGCACCGGGTAGGCGTCCCAGTCGCTGGTGAACTCATCACCTCCGGTGTGCACGTATCGGCCGGGGAACAGCGGGATCAGCTCGTCCAGGATCTCCTGCGCAAACTGCCGCGCCTCGGGATTGGTGGGGTCGAGGTTGCGGGTGTTCCGGTTCCCGTCGGCATCGACCACCTGCAGCTCGGGGTGCTCGCGGAGCACGTACTGCATGTGCCCAGGCATGTCGATCTCCGGGATGATCTCGATGTGGTACTGGGCGGCGTACTCCACCAGCTCGGTGACCTGCTCCTGGGTCCAGTGCTCCGGCGAGACGATCTCCGGGTGCGTGCGGGACTCGATCCGGAAGCCGGCGTTGTCCGCGATGTGCCAGTGGAACTCGTTGTACTTCAGGTAGGCGAGCTCCCGGATCTGCCGCATCGCCCACTCGGGGGAGAAGTACTGGCGGCCGTTGTCGATCATGAAGCTGCGCTCGGCGTATCCGGGCCAGTCGGTGGCAACACCGCCGGGGATGACCGGATCGTCCGTGAGCATCTGGAGCACGCTGCGGGTGCCGAGGAACACACCGTGGTCGGTGGCGCCGGTGACGGTGACGTCGTGGTCCACCGTGATCCGGCTGGCCTCAGGGCCATGCTCGGTCCACGTCGGGTCGAGCGTGAGCCAGATGACTCCGGGTCCGCGTCCGGGCGGCTGTGACCTGGTCTGCACGACCACACGCCGGCCGGTGAGCGCCTGCAGGTCGGTGGCGAAGGTGTCGGCGTCGTCGGAGAGGTCGTCGGCGAACCGAGGGTCGACCTGCAGGCGGATCGCCCCGGGCCCGAGCGTGAAGTCCTCACCGCCAGGCTCCCACTGCTGTAGTGCTGGGACGGTGACCGGTGCACCGGCTGTCGGTGGCGTGGGCGTTGCGGCCTCCGCGCTGGCGGGCGCGCTCAGGAGCGCGGCAACCATGGCGGTGCCGACGGCCCCGGCCGCCGCGGCCCGGGTCACGAGCCTGGTTCTGCTGCTGTGCATCGAACGTCCTCCCCGTGGCGACGTCGCCAGCGGAGAGCCTATCCAGGTCACCGCAGTCCCGTCTATGACTGACATCAACGGGCCCATGTTCGTTGCTCGTTTTCGTGCAGCGCGTGGTGCGAGCTCTAGGCCAGCCCGGACTGGTAGGCGAACACCACCAGCTGTGCCCGGTCCCGGGCGCCGAGCTTGACCATCGCTCGGCTCACATGGGTGCGGGCGGTCGCGGGGCTGAGCACCAGGCGGTCGGCGATCTCCTGGTTCGTCAGCCCCTGGGCGACCAGGCCGACGACCTCCCGCTCCCGGTCGGTCAGCGCCCCCAGCTGCGGGTGCGGTGTGACCGGCCGCGGCGCGGCCTGGGTGAACTCCTGGATGAGCGTGCGGGTGACGGACGGGGAGAGGAGAGCTCCGCCGTCGGCGACCGTACGGACCGCCTCCACCAGCTCGCCCGGCGGGGTGTTCTTCAGCAGGAACCCGCTCGCGCCGCCGCGCAGCGCCTCGAACACGTACTCGTCCCGCTCGAACGTGGTGAGCACGAGGATCCGCGTGCGGGACAGCGAGGGGTCCGCGACGATCCGGCGGGTGGCCTCCAGACCGTCGATCCCCGGCATCCGGATATCCATCAGCACCACGTCCGGACGCTGCTCCCGGGCCGCCTGCACCGCGGCGATCCCGTCGGCCGCCTCACCCGCCACGGTCAGGCCCCGTTCGTTCTCCAGCAGGGTGCGCAGCCCGATGCGCACCAGGTCCTGGTCGTCGACCAGCAGCACCGAGATCACAGGTCCTCCTTCGGCTGTCGGTGGTGTCGGGGGAAGCGGGCGCGCACGGTGTACGTACCGCGCTCGCGGTCCGGACCGGCGAGAAACATCCCGCCCACGCCCAGCACCCGGCGGCGCATCCCGGAGATGCCCATGCCCTCGGAATCACCGGCTGCCAGCGCCTGGTTCGTCACGGTCAGCTGGACCGCTTCGCGCAGGTGCTCGATGCGGACCCTGGCGGCAGGGTTCGGGGAGTGCTTCACCACGTTCGTCAGCGACTCCTGCAGCACGCGGTAGGCGGCCACGTCGACGGCTGCCGGCAGCGGGTTCGGGATGCCGGTGCTCTCCAGCGTCACGTCCACACCGGTCTGCCGGACCCGTTCCACGAGATCCTCGATCCGGGCGAGCGCGGGCATCGGCGCAGTGGAGTCATCGACCTCCGGGTGCACAGTGGCCAGCACGGCGCGGAGCTCTTCGAAGGCCTCACTGCTGGCCCGGCTGATCCGGCGCAGCGCCTGGCGCATCTGCTCCGGCTGCGTCTGGTGCACGTGCAGGGCGATGTCCGCCTGCATCTGGATCGCCGCCAGCCCGTGGCCGACCACGTCGTGCACCTCCTGGGACAGCCGCAGCCGCTCGGTATCGACCAGGCGCTGGTCTGCCGCCTCCCGTTCGCGCACTGCCGCTCCGGCGACCGCCCGGCGCGCCACCCCGACCGAGAACGGCACCGCTACCCATGCGGTGGCCGGCCCCAGTCCCGCCAGTCCGATCGGGGTGCCGGTGAGCAGGTGCACCGCCAGCATCGCCAGTGCCAGCACGCACCAGGCGGCCGCACGCCCGAGGGGCAGCCGGCGGGCCACCATGTACACGGTGAGAACCAGAAAGGTGAACACCGGCCCGTATGGGTAGCCGAGCACCAGGTACAGCGATGTCGCAGCCACCGCGACGAGCATCGCAAGCACCGGCCACCGCCGCCGCACCGTGGTGGCCGCTGCCGCGACCAGGACGAGGGCGACGGCGTCGATTCCCAGGTGGGGGTGGTCGGGTTGCAGCTGCCAGGAGGCCACGAACGGCAGCGTGACCAGCGTCAGCGCGAGCAGGAACGCGGCCACCAGACCGTCGATCACCAGGCCGCGGACAGGACCGGGTGCAGGTGTGGTGCTGGGTCGGCTCACGGCTGGTGCACCCCCTCCCGGGGTCCGGTGGGCGGTCGGAGTCCCGCAGTCAACCTAGCCCCTGCGCCGCGCACGCTGGGACCGTTGCGGCTCGGCTCACTTCGCCCGCAGCACCCGCAGCCGGGCCGTGTAGTCCTCCGGTCCGATCTCGCCGCGCGCGAACCGTTCGGCGAGCACCGCCTCACCGGCCCGCAGACCGGTACGGAGCTCACGCCGTCGGCGGCTCCAGAACACCGCGGTGACGATCCCGGCGACCAGCAGGAACCAGACCAGCGGGATGAGGAAGAACGGGAACGGCGGACCGGCCATCTCGTGCCAGGGCCCGTCGGCCATGGTGAGGCCGGTTGTGGTGGTGAACATCGAGCTCTCCTTCCTGAGCGCCAGCGGTGTTGCCAGCACGTCCACGATGCTGCGGGCAGCGTTCGGGCGAGACCGTCCGGGAGCGGCTCCTGGAGTACGTCGGGGAGCGTAGGTGCGGGCGCTGCGGCCAGGTCGGGCGGGGGTCGCCCGGGGCCCGGCTACCGCCGCTGACGTAGCCGGAGCTGCGCCACCGAGCGGATGGCGAGGCGCGCGGCAGCGGCGAGGCTGCCGATATGAACACCACCGCCCCCGGTCCAGTGCCCGCTCGAGGCACACCACCCATGAGCACACCGACGACCAGCCGCATACCGACCACCAGCCGCATACCGACCACCAGCACGGGCCGGGCCACCGCGGGCGGCCGCTCGCACCGCGGCCGGCCACACCTGCGCTCACCGCTGCGCAAGGCGGTGCTGGTGATTCACCTCCTCTCCGCCGGGGCCTGGATCGGCATCGATGTGCTGGTTGCCGTGCTCGTGCTGGTGGGGTGGTTCGGTCAGCCGTCGACGGCGGGACTCGCCTATCGCGCGCTCGGCACGTTCGTCGCAGTGCCGATGCTCGTAGCGGCGCTGGTCTGTCTGGCCACCGGTCTGCTGCTCGGTCTGGCCACTCGCTGGGGGTTGGTCCGGTACTGGTGGGTGCTGGTCAAGCTGGTCCTCACCGTGGTGTTGTGCGTGCTGATCGTGGTGGCGCTGCAGCCGCACATGCCTCAGGTGGTGGCGCACGGGGAAGCGATCAGCAGGTCGACGGCCAGTACGAGCAGCGGCAACGGCAGCGGCGTCGAGGTGATCTGGCTGTTCTTCCCACCGGCGGTCTCCCTGACCGTGCTGTGCCTCGCTACTGGCCTGGCGGTGTACAAGCCGTGGGGGCGCCTGTCACGCAGGCGCCGTTGAGCCATCTCGTCACCTGCGCTGCACGCCCGGGTGCGGCCGGGAACGCACGGAGGGTCCGCCGTCCACCGTTCGGCATCGGCGTCACGGCCCTGTCAGATCGTCACCGCCATGTGGAACAGTCTGTCGCACCGCCCACCGGCGGGCAGCCAAGGAAGGACGATGATGGAGCTGGACCTGTTCGCTGGGATCGCCGTGCGTGACCTGGACCGCGCCGTGGGCTGGTACGACCGGTTCTTCGCAGGCGCGGAGTCGTTCCTGCCCAACGACAGGGAGAAGGTGTGGACCCTGGCTGAGCAGCGGCACGTGTATGTGGAGCTCTCCCCCGAGCGGGCCGGTAGCGCCATGGTCACCCTGTTCCTCGCCGACCCGGAACCGTTCGTGGCAGCCGCTGCCAGGCAGGGCATCGAACCGGTGCACCGTGAGACCTACCAGAATGGTGTCCGCAAGTTCCTGTTCGCTGACCCGGACGGGAACGAGATCGGCATCGGCGCACCGCCGGTCGATGGGGAGCAGTGACTGGGCGGGGCGGACCACGTCCGCAGACACACGCTGAGGTCGGCCCGGTCGAGGTCGCGGTTTTCCTCGCCGAGCTGCTGCTGCTCGCCGGCTACGCCGTTGCCGGTGCCCGGCTGCTGTCCGGTGCGGCCGGCATCGTGCTCGCGGTGCTGCTGCCGCTGCTTGCCGTGACCATCTGGGCGCTGCTCCTCGCGCCGCGCGCCACCCGCCGGCTGCCGCACCCGTACCGGCTCAGCGGCAAGCTCGTGCTGGCGGTCGTCGCCACGGTCTTGCTGCTGCTGGCCGGCTCGACGGCGTGGGCTGGTGTGGTCCTGGTGGTCGCCGGGGGTCTCTTCGTGGCAGGCGAGCTACGGGAACAGCGGTTCGCCCGCGGTCGGTGAGCACGGCGCAGGAACGCGGCCAGCGCGGCACGTCAGCACGGGTGGTCGCTGGGTTCGAGGGGGTGACAGTGGTGGCACCGCCTGTTACGTTGCCAGGCACGGCAACGGTTCCGTCGTCGTGACACAGCGCCGGACTTGGTCCGCTAGGCGCGGCCGGGCCTGGTTCTACGGGGAGAAGCAGGTGCAACCATGAGGACGTGGACACGTGCCGCAGCGGTGGCGGGACTGGCCGTGCTGCCGCTGGCAGCAACGACAGCGACGGCTGCTCCTCCCGGCAGCGCGGCGAGCCAGCGGCCGGCGGACGCTCCGGGAACGTCCGCAGTCGAAGCTGCTGCCGAGCCCGCAGCGGGGTTCCGGGTGCTGCCCTACCTGCAGCAGCCCGGCAGCGAGGAGATGACGATCAGCTGGGTCTCCGAGATCGACGAACCCGGCACCGTGAGGGTCCTCGGACCGGGTCTGCGCGGGCCCGCGGACCTCACCTCGGAGCCGGAGTATCTGGACCTGATGCAGTACACCGACGCCGAGCTCAACCAGGAGATCCCGGGCCTGGAGCAAGGGTCCTGGCTGCGCTCGAACGACAGCTACCGGCACACGGTCACCGTGGACGGTCTCCGGCCGGACCAGACCTACCGGTACACCGTGGAGCAGGGCGGTGAGCAGTTCCGCGGGCGGTTCAGCACCGCCCCCACATCGGACGACTGGCAACACCTGCGGCTCGCGGCGTTCTCCGACACTGAGACCGAGCCCTACGGCAGGGTCGAGCAGCGGGAGTGGGAGCTGCACCCGGACGGCTATACCCCGGACTCGGTACCGCGGCCCGGTCCGGGGTCGCTCTGGGACCAGACCCACGGTTCGACCACCCGGTACGAGCAGTTCACGCTCCGCTACCCGATCGCCCAGCAACGGGCGCTGGTGGAGAACCTCGACATCATCGCGGAGGAGGACCCGGACCTGATGCTGGTGACCGGCGACCTCACCCAGGGGTCGGGCTACCAGCCGGCGTGGGACGAGTTCTGGCGGCACTTCGCCGGTGAGTACGGGACGTTCGCCGCCGAGATCCCGCTGCTCACCGCGATCGGCAACTGGGAGACGTTCGCCGCCCTGAACGACGGGTACGGCACCCCGGAGGACCGCAGCCCGTCGGTGATCGCCCGGAACCGCTACCACGACTACTTCAGCACACCGGGGGACACCGGCAACCCGCAGTACCAGGACTCCTACTACCGGCTCGACTACGGGCCGCTGACCGTGATCACCCTGGACTCCACCAACGGCCTGCCGGACGAGAACCTGGACGAGGGGGTGCTCACCGGGGAGCCGTTCTCCGGTGACGACAGCAACCTCACCCCGGAACGGTTGAGCACCGACACCCAGGGCAGCTTCACTGCTGAGGAGTACGCCGAGGCCTACGCGGAGGTCTTCGACGCCAGCCCGGCGGACACCGACCTGCCGAACATGGACCCGGGCAGCGCGCAGTGGGACTGGGCACAGCAGCAGCTCGCCGACGCGCGTGACCAGGGCCAGATCATCCTGGTGCAGTTCCACCACGCCGCCTACTCCTCGGGGGTGCACGGCACCCCGCCGAACCACGAGGACTACGGCGACAACCAGTCCGGGGTGGCGATGCGCGCCTACACGCCGATGCTCGAGGAGTACGGCGTGGCGGCGGTGATCTCCGGCCACGACGAGATGTTCGAGCGATCCTGGGTGGACGAGGACGGCGACGGCGTGGGCCTGAACGTCTATGACGTGGGCGTGGCCGCGGACGGTCTGCGCGGTGAACAGCTCGCCGAGAACGCTGACGGCGAGTACGTGCCGATCAACTTCAACACCCACTCGCAGTGGTCGGCCTCGGCGGACGAACCGGAGACCTGGCGGCTGGACTCCAACGGCAACCCGCAGCTGACAGACGGCGGTCTGCACTACGGGCACCTGCAGATGGACCTGAGCAACACCCGGTGCGGGGCGGAGCTGACGCTCAGCCCGGTGTACGTGTTCCCGGTCCTGGACGAGGAGTACCAGCTCGTGCGTACCGAGCGGCGCGTGTACGACGACGTGGTGCAGGTGGATCTGGGCAGTGATGGTGCTCCTCGGGCCGAGCGGGCGTCCTGCGATCCGGGACAGGGCCGGGACCGGCGATGACTGAGGACACGTGGTGACTGGGTCCGGTGACGACCTTCTGGACCGGCTGCGCCGCGCCCACGCCGGGGCGCAGATGCGTGGCTGGGACTTCTCCGTGCTCGATGGCCGCCTGGTCGCCGACGATCCACCATGGGACTTCGAGGCGGACTGCCTCGCTGCCCTGCGAGGTGCGGGCCGCGCGGTCGACCTGGGCACCGGTGGTGGGGAGCGGGTGCTGCACCTGCTCGGTGAGCTGCCGGAGGAGGAGCGTCCGGAGCTGATCGCCACCGAGGGCTGGCCGCCCAACCTGCCGGTGGCCACCGAGAACCTGGCGCCGTTCGGTGTGCCGGTGCTGGCCTACGACGCCGAGGCCGGCGACCGGCTGCCGTTCGAGGATGCCAGCCTCGACCTGGTGATGTGCCGGCACGAGGCCGTGGATCTTGCCGACGTCGCCCGGGTGCTCGCCCCGGGCGGGGTGCTGCTGGACCAGCAGGTCGACGGGCGGGACGCCCAGGAGCTCCGGGACTGGTTCGGCGGCGAGATGCAGTACCCGCGTGCCCGCCTGGACGTGGATCGGGAGGCAGCCACCGGGGCCGGACTGGTGGTGGACGAGGCGCAGGAGTGGGCCGGTGGGATGACGTTCACCGACGTGCAGGCACTGGTGGTCTACCTGGGCCTGGTGCCCTGGGACGTCCCGGCCTTCCGCGTGGACGACCACCGGGAGATGCTGCACCAGCTCGCGGAGCGTCCCTCGATCCGGGTCACCCAGCGGCGCTATCGGTTGTACGCGCACCGGCCCGGCAGAGACGTCAGTCCGTGACGGTGACGATGCCGGAGTCGGTGACGATGCCGGAGTCGGCACCGAGCAAGGCCGCTGTCCGCGCAGCCGCGGTCTGCACCGACACTGCCGGCCCGTCCGGTGCGACCGGGTGGTACGTGCCTTCGCCGTAGAGCTGGCCGTAGCGGAGCACCGTGCCGCCGGCATCCAGGGCGGCCTGCTCCATGATGGCCACGGCCTGTGCCCCGGCACCGGTCAGCGGCCACGCCACACTCTGCACCAGGATGTGCGCCACGCCCCGCTCGGCGGCAGCAGCGACCAGGTGAGGTACGGCCTCCCGGCGTAGGCGGGCGTTCGCGGTCCGGTAGTCGGCCAGCTGCGCAGGATCGTCCGGCAGGTCGGTCACCTGGCTGATCAGCATCTCCGGCCGGACCTGGTCGAGCATGCGGTGTACGGCGGACTCGTCGTAGAGGTCCAGCACGATGCCTGTTCCGCCGACGGCATCGATGCGCGAGGCGCCCGCTGCCGATCGGGAGGTCCCGGTAACCCGGTGGCCGTCGTCGAGCAGCACGGGGAGCAGAGCGCGGCCGATCACGCCCGTTGCGCCGACCAGGAGCACCTCCATCCCTGCGATCGTACGCCCGCACCCCTACCAAGGGCGGTGCTGCGCTCGCCGGAGGGCCGATGTGCGTGGCGGGCCCGGCCGCCAGTCTGGGTCGGCCACCATCCCTTGACCGAGGAGCTGCACATGACTGGCGCCCTGATGACCGCGTTGATCGTCGGCCTGCATGCGGGCCTGGCGCTGTACCCGCCCCGTCCGCGGCACAGCATGCCGTTCAACCTGCAGTTCGCGTTCGGGTGGTGGATCAACGAGTACCCGGTGCTCGGGTTGTACTGGCTGCTCTCCGGCACGACGGCGGTGCTCCAGCTGCGTACGGACCTGCCGGTGTGGTGGGTGGCTATGGTGATCATCCTGCTGGACTTGGCGGTGCTCGCCCGGTTGGGCCTGCGGATGCGTCCGGCACGGGATGTCCTCTCTGCGGCCCTGGTGGAGGCGTTCGGCTCGACAGCGGTGCCGAGCTACACCCGCCCGGTGTGGTGGCGCATTCTGCTGGTGCCGTTCGTGTCCTGGCGACCGGACGTTCGCCGCATCGCCAACCGGCACTACGGACCTGGGCGGGGCCGGCGCATCGACCTCTATGTTGCCCGGAGCACGGTCCGCCCGCAGCCGGGCCAGTCAGGTAGCGGCGGTACAGGTGCCCCCGTGCTGCTCTACCTGCACTCCGGCGGGTTCCGGATCGGCAGCAAGGCCCTCGGCGCCCACCCGTTGCTCTACCGGCTGGCCGCCCAGGGCTGGGTGGTGGCGAGTGCGAACTACCGCCTCGGCCGGGACTACTCCGAGCAGCTGGCGGACACCCGCGCCGCGCTCGCCTGGCTGCGGGCGCGGGCCGCCGACCACGGCGGTAATCCGGGCACGGTATTCCTGGCCGGTGGATCAGCGGGGGCGCACCTGGCGGCCACTGCAGCGCTCACTGGTTCCGACGTGGCCGGCGTGATCGGGCTCTACGGTTACTACGGTGGAGTTGGCGCGGGTCCCGGCCCGCGGTCACCACTGGAGTGCCTGACTCCGGACGCCCCGCCGTTCCTGATTGTGCACGGGTCGGTGGACACCTTGGTGTTGCACGAGGACGTCAGCGCGTTCGTCGAGAAGCTGCGTGCGGTGTCCCGGTCGCCGGTAGCCTGTGCGCTGCTGCCCGGGACGCATCACAACTTCGACTTCTTCCACTCGCCGCGGTTCAGTGCGGTGATGGATGCGGTGGAACGATTCGCGGAGCTCACCCGGCCTGCGGAGTCGTCCTCGGCCGACTAGTTCTCCCGGCGCGGGGTGCGGTCATCCGGTGTCTGACCAGATGTCTCGCTCCACAGGCGGATGGAGGTCCCGGTTGATGAGGGTGCCGTCCGGCAGCGTGAAGATCCACTGGTGGTCGTGCCGGGTCATGCTGATCGACCGGTCGTCGACCACCGCGTGATGGTGGTAGCAGAGCAGCGCGCCGTTGGTGGTGTTGGTGGGTCCGCCGTCGGCCCAGTGGATGCGGGCGTGGTGGGATTCGCAGATGGCCGGTGGGGCGGTGCAGCCGGGCCAGGTGCAGCCTTTGTCTCTAGCGACGAGGGCTCGGCGTTGAGCCGGCGTGAACAGTCGACGTTCTCGCCCATGGTTGATGATCTCGCCTTCGGGTGAGAACAGCACACGGTAGATGCCACCACACGTGGCCAGCCGGCGCAGGAGTGCCGGTGGCACGGGGCCGGTGCCGTCGTCGAAAGTGGGCGATTGTTCGCGCAGGCGGGCGGCCCAGTCGATGCCGGCCAGGTCTGCTAGAGCTGGGGTCTCCCACGAGGCACCGGCGGAGCGTGCGGAGTCAGGGGTGCCCTGGTCAGGTTCGTGAGCGTTGATCAGCAGCTGATCGAGCTCGGCGGCTCCGATGAGCACCCCCAGGTGCGGCCGCACGGACGCACGGTTGCCGACGAGGCCCTGGTCCAGGACCAGGTGCGCCACGTCAGCGAGGGCCTGGGCCCGACGCTGCTCGCCGGTGCGCTCGTCGTCTGGTGCAGGCGGGCTCATCAGAGCGTCCAGCGCGGTGCGGATGAGTCGACCGTTCTCCTCGGTGAGGAAGCCGGACAGGTGCCAACCATCCAGAGTGCGCACCAGCTCGACGTACTCGCGTTGCTTGGCGTCGCGGTAACCACGCTCATCGGCTTCCGGGTCGGCAACACGCGCAAAGTGGCGACCCAGACGGCGCACCTGGTTGACCGTCAGCTGCCGGGCCTGGTCCAGCAGGAACTCCTCGACGGTTTCCTCGGGCTGGTCGGCCCCAGGCGGCGTCTGTTCTTCGGACTCGGCGCTGCCCACAGGTTCGGCCAGGGCGGCGACGCGGGTGGGTGAGGTCAGTGCCGTGGCGGCCAGTGCCTCGATGTGGTCGGGTCCGACCCGCCCGGCACGCAGGGCCGTACCGAAACACGGGATCGCATCACGCAGCTGGCGGGCCAGCCGGACAGTGCGATTGGCATTGGCATAAGAGATGTGGTGGGACTGGGCAACATAGGAGGCAAAGGTGCGCGGCCGGAATGTTGACGTTGCCCAGCGACCGTCGGCTTCTTCCACCATCAACCATTGATATCTCTTGCCGGTGAGACGGGAGCAGATCCGGTGTACCCGGACACTTGCTTCGCCGAGCTCGGGCCCAGAGTGATGGTCCCGTTCGTCCTGGATGTCAGCACCGGCGATCGCACCAGTCAGCGCTTCCAGGGCGGCGAGCTGCACCGGCAGATCAGCCTGTAGGAGATCGTCCAGCGAGGTATCCGGCGAGACCGCTGGCCCGTCGACGGAATCTGTCATCGCTGCCCACCTCCTCGTGCACCTATCGATCGGCTCGTACATACATTCTACGAGACGAAGTGCGGTATGCCGAGCCCCGACACGCAATTAGTGATGAAATGTGGACAACGGTCAGATATCCACAGATTTGAGAAGGTGCGGGTCTGTGCCCGCGGAAATGTCGGTGGCAAGTGGTAGCAGGCGATCGTTCAGATCGCTCACGATCGCTCAGGTCGTAGCAGCCTCGACCCGGAGCGTGCAGCCACGGGCGTCGGCACTGAGCATCGCGTCGATCGATGACTGAGGTGCGCCGGCATACTTGCTCAAGATCTCCGCGTCGATCCGGTCCTGCACCTCGTCCTCGGCGGAGACCACGGCAACGGTCACCGGGACGCGCGGCAGTGCCAGTGCTGCGGCACGGTCCCGCTCGGCGATCGCACCGTCACCGAGCGCGAACGCCACCGGACGACCGGCTCGGATGTGTCGGTACCACCATGAACCGGGCCCGAAGGCGGATCGCAGGTAAGGGACGCCATCGATCACCATCGTCCAGATCGGTGTCGCGACGGGATCGCCGTTCCTGCGAGTAGTCACCAGAGTCACGACCGGGGTGTCCGCCAACATCGTGCGCAACTCGTCAAACCTCATGTCAGTGCAAGGGACCGGTATCTCCGGGGTATTCCCGTCGGTCACCTGTGTGGCGAGAGCACCTCGACCAGCGCGTCGACGGTGAGGTTGCGGTAGCTGGTGCCGTCCTCGGTCCGGTGGTGCCGGTCGAAGTAGTCGCCGTTACCCATGTGTCGCATCGGGCCGATCCGGCGCCGGGTGATCCGACCGTCCCGGTCCGCCCGGTTCCATGCCGACAGCGGGGAGAGCCACCACCGGCTGGGGAAGATCGCCGGTCCGAGCAGCTGCAGCCGGTCCCGCGACCCGTACAGGTGCCACAACCGCTCCACCCGGTTCAGCGCCGGATCGCTGCTCAGCACACCGCCGATCGAGACCACCGAGGTCGGGATGTCCAGCGCCGCCAGGTACCCGCTGGCGCCGAGGGCGATCTGGCCGCCGCCGCTGTACCCGATCACCGTGACCGGCGGCCGGGCCGACCAGTCGTACCCGTGCCGGGTCAGGGATCTGGTGATCTCCTGGGCCACGGCCAGGTTGAACGCCGGCCCGTACCGTGGGTCCGCGGAGACCAGCACCCGCAACGCGTTGCGCACGTTGATC
>DATGRZ010000068.1:0-3894 GCA_035303065.1 Ruania sp. | reverse complement strand
GCTGTCCATGCAGTCGTCCAGCGCGGAGGCCAGGTTGTAGATGTCATCGCGGTCGAACGGGGTGACGAACGTCTGGTTCAGCCGCCGCATGATCGCGTGCGTGCTGTCGTCGGCGTCGTGCTCGGACTGCTTGAGCTGCTCGGCGAACGGGGGCCGCTCGGCCGGCGGGGCGCCGATCAGCTGGGCGAGCAGGTCCGCCCCGGTGACCAGGTGACCGGCCGAGGTGGCCAGCAGGTCGAAGAACGTCACGTCGCGTGGGGTCAGGCGGAAACGCACAGCAGACTCCGGGAGGGGTGGGAGGTCAACTCGAACAGGCTAGAGCATTCCGGACGGCTGTGGTCCGCACGGGACGTGACGTGGCCCCCGCGCGGGGCGACGTGGGGAGAAAGGACACCGGGCCGCCCAGCGCCTGACGGCGCGAAGGCCGCTCGAAGCGGCAGATGTTGGAGCCCGGGGCTAGCGCGACCCGGTGTCGCCGCCCAGTGTACGAGCCAAATCTGGGTGCTGCAGCACGCAGGGACCGGAGTCAGCCGGTGGACGGGGATTCGGCGGGGGAGTCTTCGGCGGGCCGAGGTTCGGCGTCCGGGGCCTCGACTGAGGGTGGCTCGGCCGGTGTGCGCTCTGCCGGCAGGTCGAACCGGTACCCGACGTTGCGCACTGTGCCGATCAGCTGGTCGTGCTCCGGACCGAGCTTGGCGCGCAGCCGTCGGACGTGCACGTCCACGGTGCGGGTGCCGCCGAAGTAGTCATACCCCCACACCTCCTGCAGCAGCTGTGCCCGGGTGAACACCCGCCCCGGGTGCTGGGTGAGGAAGCGGAGCAGCTCGAACTCCTTGTAGGTCAGGTTCAGGGCGACCCCGCGCAGCCGGGCGGTGTACCCGCCGGGGTCGATGGTCAGGTCGCCGGCCTCGATCTGGTCCGGGTCGCCCGGCATGTCGGCGTCGTCGGCTCGTTGCACCAGCAGCCGCAGCCGCGCATCCAGCTCGGCGGGGCCGGCAGTGGCGAGCACGATGTCGGCCACGCCCCAGTCGGCGCCGACCACTGGGAGCCCGCCCTCGCCCAGCACCAGCAGCACCGGGTGCTCGACCCCCGCGGCTCGCAGCGTGCGGCAGATGCCCCGGGCCAGGGCGAGGTCCGCCCGGCCGTCCACCACCACCACGTCGGCGTCGGTGCGGGAGAGGGCCGCGCGCGCCTCCGGTGGGGCAAGGTGGACCCGATGGTGCAGCAGGGCGAGCGCCGGTACCACCGGCGGCCCGTCCGGAGGCGCGGTGGTCAGCAGTAACAGGTCAGCCACGTGCGCTCCTCCCGACCTGACCCCCTTACCCTAGCGAGTACCCGGCATGCTCTTCGCCGTCGAACGCCGCGGCGACCATTACGATCGACCAGATGAGGTGGACCGAGGCATGATCAGCGGCACGTTCCGCGCGGTGGTGTCGGCGACGGCCGCGGCCGGTATCGGCATCACCGCCTTCGGCGACCGGTTCCTGCTGGTCATCACCGTCGCCGGTATCGCTGCTCTGTTCGCGATCGGGTGGCCCACGCTGGTGGAGCTGCCCGCCCGCCGGGGCGCTGCGATCGTGCTGCTGCTCACCGGTGCCGCCTCGATCGGCGTGCTGCTGCTCTGGGACGACCTGGCCTATGTGGCGGTGGTCCTCGGGCTGGCTGTGGTCGGGGCTTTCGTGCGCGAGCTGGCCCGCCGGGACGGGCGACCACGCCTGGTGGAGTCGGTCTCCGGGGTGGTCACCGGCGCCGTCGTGATGGCCTCGGCCGCCGGTTGGTTGGCGATCGGCACCGGGAAGGTCTCGGTCGGGCTGCTGCTGGTCGGTGCAGTGACGCTGACCGTCTCCTCGGCGTGCACCGCCCTGCCGATCCCCGGGTGGCTCGGCTCGGCGGCCACGATCGTGCTCGGCTGCGCCTCCGGGCTGTTGGTCGGGTCGCTGATCGAGGTGGTCGGGCTGCTCACCGGAGGGCTGGTGGGCCTGGCCGCCGGGGTGCTCACCGCAGCGGTCCATGCCCTGTTCGGGCAGTTCCCGGCCTCCGGCAGGCCGACGGCGGCACTTGCCGCGGCCATGCTCCCGGTCGCCGTGGCCGGGGTGCCGGTCTACGTCGTGGGTCGGTTGGTGCTGGGCTGAGGATTCCCGGGCGGCCGTCGGCCGGTAAATGCCTGGTGCCGGCACCGAGGACTTCGTAGCCTGGTGGGCATGTGGCTGTGACCCTCACCTGTCCTGTGCCCGCGGCGCTGCCCGGCAGGACCCCGCACGACCTCGAGGACACCTGTGACCACAGCCCCCACTTCCCCCGGTTCCGCCGCCCACCTGCGGATCGAGGGCATCTCCCGTTCCTTCGGCTCCCGCCGGGTGCTCACCGACGTCTCCCTGGTGGTCCCTGCTGGTCGGCGCACCGGGCTGATCGGCGAGAACGGCTCCGGGAAGACCACGCTGCTGCGGATCGCTGCTGGTCACCTGCGCGCGGACGGCGGTGCCGTGCACGTCACGGCGCCCGGCGGGCGCACGCCCCGGGTCGGGCTGCTGCACCAGGAGGTCCCGTTCGCGCCCACCGACTCCGTCACCCAGGCCCTAGAAGCAGCGATCGCGCCGGTCCGCCAGGCCGCTGCCGCCGTGGACTCCGCCGGCGCCGCGCTGGCGACAGCCCCGGGGGACCCGGCCGCAGAGACTGCCTTCACCACCGCCCTGGAGACCGCCGAACGCATGGAGGCCTGGAGCGTCGATGCCCGGGTGGAGGCGATGCTCGCCGGGCTGGGACTTGCCGACCTGCC
Source organism: Ruania sp. (assembly GCA_035303065.1). Lineage (GTDB taxonomy): Bacteria > Actinomycetota > Actinomycetes > Actinomycetales > Beutenbergiaceae > Ruania. The sequence goes on along the minus strand of DATGRZ010000068.1, from coordinate 1,118 downwards.
CCGCGACCGGCCCACCAGCGCGCTCTCCGGTGGCCAGCGGGCCCGGCTGGCGCTGGCCTGGCTGCTGCTGTCCGCCCCGGACGTGCTGCTCCTGGACGAGCCGACCAACCACCTCGACGACGCCGCGGCCGCCCACCTGCAGCAGGTCCTCGCCTCCTGGCCCGGACCAGTGCTGCTGGCCAGCCACGACCGCGCCTTCCTGGACGAGACAGTGAGCTCCCTGGTGGACCTGGACCCCGCTCCGATGCCGCACGCGGTGGCCGGCCCACTGGTCGGCGACGGTGACGGCTCCGGGATCGGCACGGTCAGCTTCACTGGCAGCTACACCGACTATCTGCACGCCCGCATGGACGCGCGCGCCCGCTGGGAGCAGCAGTACACCGCCGAGCAGGAGGAGCTGCGGCGGCTGCGCGCTGCCGTGCGAGACGCCCACACTGTGGGCCACCCGGGCCGCGAACCGCGCACCGAGGCCCGTGCGGCGAAGAAGTTCTACGCCGACCGCAACGCCAAGGTGGTCTCCCGGCGGGTGAACGACGCCCGCACCCGGCTGGCAGAGCTGGAGGAGACACAGCTGCGCAAACCACCCCGCGAGCTGTGGTTCCGGGGTCTGACGGCCGGCGCCGCCCTGCGCCGCCGGTCCTGGTCCGGACCGGTGCTCACCGCCACCCAGGTGTCGATGCCGGGGCGGTTGCCGGTGACCTCGCTGAGCGTGGCGGCGGGGGAGAAGTGGCTGGTCACCGGACCGAACGGGTCCGGCAAGTCGACCTTGCTGCAGCTGCTCGCCGGCGCCCTGCACCCGGCGGCCGGATCGGTGCACGCTCCGGGAGCCCTGCGCATCGGCCTGCTCGCCCAAGAGGTGCAGCTCCCGGACCCGCAGCACCGGGGCGAGGGGCGCACCGCCCGGCAGGCGTATGCGGACCTGGTCGGCGCCGAGCGTGCCGAGCAGGTGCCGCTGAGCACGTTCGCGCTGCTGCCCAGCCGGGACGAGAACCGCCCGGTCGGCGTGCTCAGCGTCGGCCAGCGGCGCCGGCTCGCGCTCGCCGTGCTGCTCGCCGACCCACCGGACGTGCTGCTCCTGGACGAGCCGACCAACCACCTCTCCCTGCTGCTGGTCACCC
>DATGRZ010000067.1:0-2260 GCA_035303065.1 Ruania sp. | reverse complement strand
AGCCAGACCAGGCACTGCAGGAGGAGAGCCGCTGAGGCGAGCGCAGCGGCGCGGGTGGTTCGGCGGGGGAGCGGTGTGGTGTTCATGGGCCCAGCCTCGGTCCGGTGGGTACCGCCACGGCTCCCCCGATCGGGGGATCCTCAGCTGCGGTGCTCCCCCGGTCCTCGACCCGCCGACGTCCAGGTAGGACCCTGAACCTGTGGTCACGGAGGTAGGACCCTGGTCCTGCCGGCAGGCAGGTATCGCCTCTCAGCGGCGGTCGAGATCGAAGTCCACGATGAACAGCGAGGAGCGGGGCCAGCGCACGTTCCGCACCCGCACCGGCCCGAGCGCATCGATGCTGCCCGCCCATGTGGTCAGCTCTTCCGCGACCCGCTCGGCCAGGCCGGCCAGCTCCGCCAGGGGCGGGTCGGTCAGCCCGCGAGCGGCACACTCCTCCTGCAGACGACGGCGCACCACCGGCAGGTAGTGACCGTCCTCGATGATCTTGTGGTCCCGGAACTCCCGGCGTCCTGCCGCCGCCTCGGCGGAGTGCTCGTGCAGCGCGCTCACCCCGGCAGCCAACGTGGTACCGATAGTGTTGCCGGCCGTGTTCCACCCGCCATAGGCGACCAGCCCGCCCAGCACACCGGCGTCATCGAGCGCTCGCACCAGCTGGGGGTCGGAGCCGTTCGCATACCGCAGATCCGCCAGTGCGGTGCACCGCCCCGCCTCCAGGTGCAGGCGACCTGCGCTCACCACCATCGAGCTCTCCTGGCTGGTGTCCTCGGTGATCGGCGCACCCGTCCAGTCGCCGGGTTCGGGGGCCGGGCCGTGCACGAGCAGGACCAGGTCGGCGGCCTCGACGTGATCGACGCGCACCCCGCCGACGGCGGCGATCTGGGCGGAGATCCCCGCCCCGACCGGGCGGTCCTCGTACGGGGCGATGCGGCCCAGCGACTCGGTGTCCGGGCAGTCGACGTACACCCGTGGCCGCAGTCCGCGCACCCGGGCGACGACCCGTGCCACGAGCGTGCTCGGCACCTCGTCCGCACCCGGGTAGAGCAGCGCGTCGGAGTGCAGCCGCCCCGCCCAGTCGGCCACGGCGCGCCGGTCTGCAGCGGGCAGCCCGCGCTCGGCGGTGTCGTCAGAGGTGATCACCAGGTCCGCCAGCACGCCGTCGGCGGCCAGGTCGAGCGCGGTGAGGGTGACGACGTGGTTGCGCAGCCGTCGGCGCACCAGGTCCTGGCGGTACCGGGCCGGGACGGCGCGCTCGGCGATGGCGACCTCCTCCGCCGACGTCTCGCCGCGCTCACAGCGGTCCCAGGCCTGGGAGAGCTCGAACAGACGCCGTCCGTGCGTGGCCCAGTACTCCGGCTCCTCCAGGCCACGACCACTGCTGTCGTAGTGCGGGAGCCGGGTGATGACCTGGTAGGCGTACACCGGCGCGGTGAGCTCAGCGAGCACGTCGAGGCGGCCGACGACCTCCGCGATGCTGTCACTGCTGAGCCGTGAGGGCACCAGCCCGCCGTGCACCAGCAGGTCCAGCGAGACGATGTGGGCAGCCACCGAGGCATCGGTGGACCGGAGCCAGTCGGCCAGCCCGGCCGGGTCGCCTGGCTGGCGGAACCGCGGCATCAGGTGCTCCGGGGGCCGCAGCACCTCCACCCCGCTGAATCCGGCGATCCGGTAGGCGTACCCCGCGGTGTTGGGGCGTTCGTCCGGCGGGAGGATGGTCATCCGCAGCGGGGGCGGGGATGCTGTGCTCATCGATCCCACGCTAGAGCGCGGTGCTACCGGTCGGGAGCAGGTCGGTGCACGTGGTCATACGGACGGCACTGCACACAGACGGCACTGCACACGAACGGCACCGGTTCACACGAACTGCACCGCACGCTGCAGCGCGGTGCGGGCGGTGAACAGCTCCTCAGCGGTCAGGTGCGCCACGTCCGGCAGCCCACCGGTCAGGCGGTCGGCCAGCGCCCGACGGCGCACCACGAACCGGGCCACCGATCCTTTGGTGCCGAGCGAGGCGATGTCCGTGGTGAGAGCGTCGTCGTCGAGCACGATCACCAGCGCGGAGGGGCGCACGCCCCAGCGCCGGGCGACCCGAGCGCGCTGCGCGAGCTCCTTCATCGGTCGGGTGCCCTTCGGCAGCCCGGCGCAGAGCAGCTTCTTCCCCTTCACCGTCACCGGTGCACCCCAGTCCTCGGACTGCAGGATGAACAGGCCGGTGGGGCCGAGCACCACATGGTCGATCTTCGCCGGGTTCGTGGGCCTG
>DATGRZ010000066.1:0-3098 GCA_035303065.1 Ruania sp. | reverse complement strand
CCCAAGGCCTGGACGTGCTGCTCGGCGGCGGCTGAGCAGGAGAGGTGCGATGACGACCCCGACCGACCCGGGCCAGGGCCCGTTCGCCCCGCCCTACCAGGTGCCCCACCAGGGGCAGGTGAGCGCACCTGCCCAGGAGGCTGCGCCGTCGCCCGACGGCGGAGCTCGCCCGGGCAGCACCTCGCACCTGGCCGCACCGGTCGGCCAGGCGTACCGGGTCCGGCGGGACCCTCGGCGCATCCTGCTCGCTGTGGCTGTGCCGCTGATGGCAGTGTGCCTGCTCGTCGGGCTGCTCCTCGGAGTGCTTCTCGCCCCGCCGCTGCTCGGTGCGGACAGCTCCGCCGAGCTACCCACCTCCCAGGTGAGTCCCGGGCCGGGTGGTTCCGCCGGCGCCGACCTGAGCGAGGAGTCGGTGGCGGCGATCGCGGCGGACGTGCTGCCCAGCACCGTCTACATCGAGGTGGCTGCCGGTCAGCAGAGCGGCAGCGGCAGCGGTCTGGTGCTCCGGGAGGACGGATACATCGTCACCAACCAGCACGTGATCGCCGCCGCGCGGGGTGGCGGCGGGCAGATCACCGTGGTGCTGTCCGACGGGAGCGAGCACGAGGCGGAGATCGTCGGCGCCAGCATCGACTACGACCTCGCCGTGCTGCAGGTGGACGCGGACGGGTTGCGCCCGCTGGTGCTCGGCGACTCCGACGCCCTGGTGGTGGGCGAGCCGGTGGTGGCGATCGGTGCCCCGCTCGGCCTGGAGGGCACTGTGACCTCCGGGATCGTCAGTGCCCTGAACCGGCCGGTGAGCATCCCGGGGGAGGAGGGCGGCACGTTCATCAACGCGATCCAGACCGATGCGGCGATCAACCCCGGCAACTCCGGCGGCCCGCTGGTGAACGCCGCCGGTGAGGTGATCGGGGTGAACTCGGCGATCGCCACCACCGCCACCGCCGGGCAGGCCGGCAGCGTGGGCCTGGGGTTCGCCATCCCGAGCAGCCAGGTGCGCCGCACCACCGAGCAGCTGATCGAGACCGGTCAGGCCACCTATCCGGTGATCGGCGCGCTGCTGGATGTCGGCTACACCGGTGAGGGGGTGCAGGTGGTCAGCGACGCCGATGCCACCGACGCCCCGGCGATCACCCCCGGCGGGCCGGCCGAGGCGGCCGGGCTGGAGCCGGGGGACGTGATCGTGGCGATCGACGGTGACCCGGTCACCAGCCCGGACGAGCTGATCGTGCGGATCCGCGCGCACTCACCCGGGGACGTGGTCACGTTGACCGTGCGGGACGGCGGCGAGGACACCGACCTGGAGGTCACCCTCGGGGAGACGGATAGCCGGTGACTGACCTGGCCACCCCCCGGCTCAGATTAGGCTGTGGGTCATGCTGAACGGTGCCGAGATCATCATCATCCTGTTGGTGATCACCATCGTCGTCGGCCCGCAACGGTTGCCGCAGTACGCTGAGCAGCTGGCCCGGCTGGTGCGCACGCTGCGGGACATGGCCCGTGGCGCAACCCAGACGATCAAGGACGAGCTCGGTCCGGAGGCGGCGGACCTGGACTTCTCCAAGCTGGATCCGCGCCAGTACGACCCACGCCGGATCGTGCGGGACGCGCTGCTGGAGGACCTGTCGCCGACGAGCAAGTCCGCAGGTTCTTCGACACGCTCGAGCAGCTCGAAGAGCGCCAGCACGAAGAGCAGCAGCTCGGGGACAGGCGGCAGCGCCGCAGCTGCGGGGGCTGCCGGCGCCGCAGCAGCCGGTGCTGCTGCCGCAACCGGCGCCTCCGGGCAGACCAACGGCGCGGAGGATGCTGCTGCCACCGAGGACGACCCGCTCGCCCACGGCGCCCCGTTCGACGACGAAGCCACCTGAGCCTCCGCCGTCACCGGTATCGGCGGGTGTGGCCCGCGAGCTCAGCTGCGTGGGCCGCTGGGCTCAGCCCACCGGGGAGATCGCCAGCTTCTTGCCCGCGAGTCCGCGGGACCGGTGCCCGAGCGTACCGGCCACCGAGCGCAGCACCTGCGCCGCCTCCGAGGTCTCGTCCGCTGTGCTGACCAGCGGCTGCCCGGCGTCGGAGCCCTCTCGCAGCGCCACCTCCAGGGGCACCTGACCGAGCAGCGGCACCGGGGTGCCGAGCGTCTCGGTGAGCGTGTCCGCCACCCGCTGACCGCCGCCGGAGCCGAACAGCTCCAGCCGGGACCCGTCCGGCTGAGTCAGCCAGGACATGTTCTCGATCACGCCGGCCACCGTCTGGTTGGTGGCCTTGGACATCGACCCGGCCCGCTCGGCCACCTCGGCGGCCGCCAGCTGCGGGGTGGTGACCACCAGCAGCTCCGCGTTCGGCAGCATCTGCGCCACAGAGATGGCGATGTCGCCGGTGCCCGGCGGGAGGTCCAGCAGCAGCACGTCCAGGTCACCCCAGAACACGTCTGCGAGGAACTGCTGCAGCGCCCGGTGCAGCATCGGCCCACGCCAGACCACGGCCCGGCCCGGATCGGTGAACATGCCGATCGAGATCACCTTCACGTCCCCGGCCACGGGGGGAAGGATCATGTCGTCAACCTTGGTCGGCGGAAGCGTCACCCCGAGCATCCGGGGCAGGGAGAAGCCGTAGACGTCCGCGTCCACCACACCGACCTTGAGCCCGTCGGCGGCCATCGCCGCGGCCAGGTTGGCGGTCACGCTGGACTTGCCGACGCCGCCCTTGCCGGAGGCCACCGCGAACACCCGGGTGAGGTTGTCCGGTTGGGTGAATGGGATCACCGGTTCGGCGATGCCGCCGCGCAGCTTGGTGCGCAGCGCAGTGCGTTCCTCGTCGGTCATCACCGTCATCGACACTGTCGCGCGGGCCACACCCTCGACACCTTCGGCGGCGTTGGTCACGTCCCGGGTGATCGTGTCCTTCAGCGGGCAGCCGGACGTGGTCAGGGCGATGGTCACAGTCACCACAGCGCCGTCCGCGGAGTCCTCGGCGTCCACACCGCGGACCATGTCCAGGTCGGTGATCGGCCGCCTGATCTCCGGGTCGAGCACTGTGGTCAGTGCCTCGTGCACACGATCGATCAACTCAGCCATGCCCCGAGTCTAAGCCGAGCACCTAGG
>DATGRZ010000065.1:0-11528 GCA_035303065.1 Ruania sp. | reverse complement strand
GGCGAACCCGAGCGCCTGGATCGTCACCCGGAGCCGGCGGGTGAACCGGATCGGGTCGGGCAGGTGCCAGCGGTACAGCCCGAACCGGAGCTGGCTGTCGTAGAACTCGTCCGGGGTGATCACCTGCGGCATGCCCAGGTACGGCGTGCTGTACGGCTGGTACCGGGACCCGTCCGGGTGCTCGAACGCCCAGGCGCCACCGAAGTAGTCCTCGGTGCCGGTGCCACAGATGGTGGGGAAGTCCTCGTCGTCGTCGAGGTAGAACTTGATCTCTCCCTCTCCCCACCAGCCGGTGTGGTGGGACTCCCAGGCGAGGTAGGTGCCCAGGTAGTGCCCCTGCCCGTGCACGCCGTCGAGGATGACGTGCGGCTCGCCGTAGGCCAACGGGTCGGACCGGCGCCACTGGGCGTGCAGGTAGCCGTGCCCGGGGCCGATCTCGGTCAGGCTGTAGGTGACCTGGTAGAAGAAGCCTTCGATGGTGTCCTTGCTGGTGTTCTCCACGGTGATCCGGGCGTGCCGGGCGAACGGCATCTGCAGGTAGGAGTTCAGCCCTCCGGCCGGGGCGACGGCGACCGGCACCGAGGAGACCGGAGCGTACCGCGCCCAGCCCTGGCAGAAGAAGTCCCCCAGCGGCACCTCGACCGATGGGGTGTCCTCCTCGTCCCAGTAGCAGCGCAGCACCAGGGACCGCCAGTGCCGGGGCAGCGTGGTCATCCAGATGTGCTGGATGATGCCCGGACCCTCGATCTCGGCGACGGTGAAGGTCTCACCGCCGCGCAGGTCCTTGCACGGCGACTTCTTCCAGCCGACGCCCAGGTCGCGGGAGGCGTAGGCGGTGGAGTGGTCGCCGCGTTCGGCGCGGCCTCCGCCGCCGGGGGCGCCGGTGGGGTTCTCCGCGCTGATCGATCGGGTCTGGGCGTCGGACAACAGGGACATGCCGCCCAGCGGGGCGGTGTGGAGTCCGGGGGTCATCAGGCTGTCCTCCTTGGGCAGCGAGCAGGGGTGGGTCAGGCCATCCGGAAGTCGTAGTGGGCGGGGACAGATTCGTCGCCGAAGACGTCGTGCCACAGGTCGCTCAGGGAGCGTTCACCTTCACGCAGGTCAGGGATCACCAGGTCGGAGACCAGCACGGCCTCGGCCCTGGCCCGGTCGCCGGTGCGCAGCGCGGCGGTGCCCTCGAGCAGCCGTGCCCGGCCGGCGCCGGTGCTGCTGGCCGGCGCGGCATCGAAGAAGGTGAGGGCCAGCTCGGGCCGGTCAGCAGCCAGTGCTGCCGTCATCGCCTCGAGCAGCAGGTGCGGCTGGGTCGGCGCGAGCCGCATCGCCTCGGCGAGCAGGTCGACCGCGCGCGCTGGCTCGCCCTGCTCGGTGGCGACCCGGGCCTCCGCGCGCGCCGCCCACGCGGTGCGGCGGTGGCGTCGGGACGTGTGCAGGTGGTCGCGGGCAGCCTGCAGGTCGCCGCCGGCGTGGGCGAGCACGCCCAGGTGGTAGTCGCGCAGCCACCCGGGTGGGAGCTCCTGCAGCAGCTCCGCCCATGGCGGGCCGGTCACGTAGGACGTTGGCGGCAGGGCCGGGTCTGCGTCCGCGAACGGATCGGTACCGCGCTCGGTGAGCAGCCGGTGCCAGGGGTGCTGCCCGGGCCCGAGGGTGCTGGCGGGGAACGGTCGAGAGCTCTCGTCGATCCAGCGTTCCCCGGTCTGCCGGCGCACGTCTCGCTCCAGGGCGCCCCACCCGGAACCGGCGGCGAGGATCTGGTCCGGTGCCTGGTCGGCGAGCGCCCGGGCCGCAGTGAGCGTCTCGGTCAGCTGCTCCGGCGGTGCCAGTGCAGCGACCCGGTCGGCGACGTGCGCCACCGCCACGTCCCAGTCCTTGCTGTGCGCGAGGTCGGGGTCGGCGGCGACGTCCCCGTACACCTCGACCCAGTCCCAGCTCGCCCCACCGGGCATCATCACGTGCTCGAACTGGGTGCTGGTCAGTCCGGCCTGCAGCTCGACGTACTCGCCGCCGCCGGGGGAGAGCCACTGCTGCCAGTGCCGGCCGCCGGGGCCGTTGCCCCAGCAGAACAGCTTGCGTCCGTACAGCCGCGCTGTGGAGGCGATCGCCAGCCCGTGGCCGCTGCCCTGCACGCCGGCGACCCACGGCTGCTGCTGGCCGTGCAGGGCGTAGAAGTAGTCCGCGGCCCGCGGGCTGGCCGCGGGCCAGGTGTGGTCGCCGTCCTCGGCCACCGGGACCGGAACCTCGCCGACCGTGCCGTCGTAGCCGGTGGCGTAGGCGCGGTCGGCGGGGGCCAGCACCCGCAGATCGGGGCGCTGCTCGACCGCGGCGTTCGACCACCAGTACATCGGCACCGGCTCGGCGTTCGGGTTCTCGATCCGCACGTACACGTGCAGCCCGCGCCCACCTGCGGGCAGCCAGGCGTCGATCTGGAAGACCACCCGGCGGATCCGGTCCAGCTCCCACATCCGCAGCCGGGGCCCGTCCGGCCCGGGCACCAGTGCGGCGTGCAGCGGTGCCATGGTGTGCACGCTGTGGCCTTTCGTACCCAGGTTCCACTCCACCCCGCCAGCCACCCAGGCGTTCCGCAGGGCGAGGTTCGCCGGCTGCACGCAGGAGTTGGCGTAGACGAGGTCCCGCCCGGTGGCCACGTCCGCCAGCGACCACAGCCGTCCGCCCATCCCGGGCAGGAACGTCGCGCGCAGGATGCCGTTGTCCAGCACCAGCGCGTCGTGCTCCGTAGGGTCTCGGCGCCGGCCGTAGCCGTCCTGCAGCAGGTAGGGGTACATCGACCGGGGCGGCTGGATCTGTGCCCCTTCCTGCAGCTCCTCCGGCAGGTCGTCACCGAGCTCGAACGGGGCCTCGAGCAGCCCGTCCGGCACCGGTAAGGGATTGTCCTCTCCCAGGGGGGCGGTGGGCAGGTGCAGCGGCTCTCGACGCAGCGTTGCTCTTGGGGTCACTTACCGGCTCCTACAGTCATTCCTTCGATGATGCGGCGACCCAACCAGATGTAGGCGGCGAGCACCGGCAGCAGGATGATGCCGATGCCCGCGAGCAGCTGGCCGTAGTCGTTCCCGCCGTACTGCTGCTGGGCCATGAAGTTCAGCAGCGCCAGCGGGAGGGTCTGCTTGGACGTGCTCTGGATCAGGATCAGGGCGAGGAACACCTCGGCCCACAACCAGACCAGGTTGAGGATGAGCGCTGTGGTCATCCCGGAGCGTGCCATCGGGGCCACGACCTGGGCGAAGGTGCGCAGGCTGCCGGCACCGTCGAGGGCCGCCGCCTCCTCCAGCTCATCCGGCATCGACCGGAAGAAGCCGGCGAGCAGGAAGATCGTGAACGGCAGGTTCAGTGCCACGTACACCACCACCAGACCGAACAGCGAGTTCAGCAGGCCGAGGCGCTGCACGATGGTGAACAGCGGGATGACGATCACCTGGGTGGGCACCCCGACCCCCACGGCGATGTACATCAGCGCCACCTCGGACAGTCGGCGGTTCGTCTTGGCGAGGATGTAGCTGGCCGGGGCGGAGATGACCACGATGCCCACCGCCGCGGTGACGCAGACCAGCACGGAGTTGCTGATGGCAGCGCCGAACCCGGAGGTGACCCAGGCGTTCACCCAGTTCTCGGTGTGCAACGTACGCGGCAGGCCCCAGGGGTTGGCGAAGATCTCTGCGTGGCTGCGCAGGGAGTTGACGAACACCCAGATGAAGACCGCCAGGTTGAAGGCGATCACCACCCAGACGGCCGCCGAGGCGACCTTGCGCCAACCGCTGCTGCGCCTGGAGGACCGACGCAGGGCCGCGATGCTCACAGCTGCACCGCCTCTCGTCGGGTCAACCGCCGCAGCAGCACCACGAGCACGATGATGGTCACCAGCGTGACCACCGCAGCGGCGGAGGCGTAGCCGAACTGGTAGGACGGCACCCGACCGCCGAACGTGTTGCCGTAGATGAACAGCGCAGTGTTCCAGGTGCCGGTCGGTGGCAGGTCGTTGGTGGTCCCGCCGAAGGCGAGGATGAAGTCGAAGATCTTCAACGAGCTCACCGTCCACAGCACGGTGGTGGTGGCGATGACGTCCCAGGTGAGCGGGAAGGTCACGTACCGGAACCGCTGCCAGGCGGTGGCGCCGGCCAGCTCGCACTCCTCGTACAGGTACGGCGGGATCTGGTCGACACCGGCCATGATGATCGTCACGTACAGCCCGGTGGACATCCACACCATGCCGAGGCAGACGATCAGCCACAGATGGTCGCCGAGGAAGTTCGGCCGGTCCATCACCCCGAGCCCGGTCAGCAGGCTGTCCAGCAGACCACGCTGCTGGAACAGGAAGCCCCAGAAGATCGCCAGCACCAGAGGAGAGACGATCGACGGGAAGAAGATGACGGCGCGGGCGAACCGCCGTCCGGCCATGTCCCGCAGCAGCATGGTCAGCGCAAAGCTGAGCGCGAACACCGCAGCGCCGACACCGAACAGGATCACCAACGTGTTCACCAGCGCGGTGTGGAACACCGGGTCGCCCAGCAGCAGGCGGAAGTTCGTCAGCCCGCGCCAGCTCATCGGTGTGATGCCGTCCCAGGAGTGCAGCGAGATCCAGAACGAGGCGAGGGTAGGACCCACCATGAAGGCCGTGTACAGCACCAGGGCGGGCAGCAGGAACGGCCAGAACATCTTCGCCCGGCGACGCTGCAGCGGTGAGGTCGCTCCGCCGTCTGCGCGCCGCCCGGAGCGGTTCGCCCCGGACCCGCCCGGGCGGGTCAGCGGGTCGGCCACCGGCGCCGTCATGCTCAGCCCTGCTTGGCCCAGTAGCTCTGCTGGGCCTCGATCAGCTGGGCGATCGCCTCGTCCACGTCGATCTCCCCGCGCAAGAGCTCCAGGTTCACCGGCTCGAACACCTCAGTGGGATATCCGGGATAGTCCCCGTCCACACCGTCATAGAACCGGACCGCGGTACGGTCGTTGATCAGCTCGGCGGTGTCGGCCAGCGTCTCCGGCGGGTCCACGTCCGGGCGGGTGACCAGCTGGGCGGCGTCGTCGGCCATCGCCTGCATCACACCAGCCTGCACGAAGTGCGCCAGCAGCTGTTCCGCCTCCTCGGGGTTGTCCGACCCGGCAAGGACAGCGAACCCGGACACGTCGCTCTGCATGAACTCGCCGTTACCGGCCGGCGGGAAGCCGAGCTGGCGGTACTCGAAGTCCTCCGTGGTCGAGGTGCTGGTCTCCTGCGGCGCCCAGGACCCCATGAACAGCAGGTCAGCCTCCCCCGCGGCCCAACGTTCCTGCATCTGCGGGAACTTCGAGCCGAAGCTGCCGTCCGCCCAGTACCCGCCCTCGGCGAGCTCGGCGATCCGGCCGAGTGCGGTGCGCACCCCGTCGTCGTCCCAGGCCTGCCCGGACTCGTCGGCGGCGATGGTGTTGAAGCCCCCGGCGCCGAGCTCGTGGATCAGCGCAGCAGAGGTCCATACGGCGCCGTAGGAACCGATGTCGCCATCGAGGGCGATCGGTCCGGAGCCGCGGTCAGTCTTCAGGTCCTCGAGCGTGGTCATCAGCTCCGACCAGTCGGCCGGCTGGGTCAGGTCGTGGGCGTTGCCGTCGTAGAACAGGCTCTGCGCCATCAGGATGGTGGGCAGCATGAACGGCCCGTCCATCGCCTCGTCGGTGATCAGCTCGTCGTAGTCGCCGAGCGCATCCTCCACCGTGGCGTCCTCACCTGGCACCTGCGCGGCGAACAGGTCGGACAGGTCCCGGGCCTGCTCGGCGCGCACGAGCGTAGCCCGGATGTCGTTGCTGGACGCGTCCACCACGTCCGGCACGTCCCCAGAACGCAGCAGCGGCTGGACCTTCTGCATGATCTGGCGTCCCTGCCACTCCACCTCGACCTCGATACCGGTCTCGGCGGTGAAGTCGTCGATCGCCTCCTGCAGGATCTCCGCCTGCGGCTCGCCCTGCTCCCACTGGGACCAGTAGGTGACGGCGCCCCCGTCGCCGCCCTCACCACCGCTGCAGCCGGCCAGCGCCAACGCACCCACCGCCAGCACCGGGAGAACCAACGCGCTCCGGCGCCTCCTCGCTGTCGTCATCATCGACACTCCTCGTTGCTCGTCGACCCGTTCCCGGGACGGTCCTGGGTGATACCGCCACGTCCTCGAAGGCGCGGCCACCATTTACGATAGATTCTTTATTAAAGTGTCTGGCTAATATACCCAGCACAGCGACCGTTTGGGAAGAGCGCGACGTCTGGGACAACGTCCGGAGGTGACATGCACGGCTCGGCATCGACGCGCGGTGTGAGCCCCTCGGACCTGCGCCGGATCAACGAGCGGGTCGTGCTGGAGGCGATGACCCCTGGAGAGCGGTACCGGGTCACCGAGCTCATGCGCCGCTCGGGCCTGACCCGGGTCACCGTGACCGACGTGCTGCGCCAGCTGCAGGACAAGGGGTGGATCGCCGCGCAGTCCTCCTCCGGCGGTCGAGGCCGGCCGGCGCAGGTCTTCAGCCGGGTGGTGGCCGAGGGCCTGGTCGGCGGCCTGGACCTGGGCGCGTACGAGGTGGCAGCCTCGGTGGCGGACCTGTCTGGCACCGTGCTGGCGCGCGACCGCGTGACCGTGCACCCGGACCTGCCGCGCGCGCAACGACTCACCTGCGCTGCCGAGCTGCTCGAGGAGCTGCTCGCGCGCGCCGGGCACACCACCGCCCAGCTGTGGTCGGTGCTGGCGGCGACCACCGGTACCGTCACCGAGGCCGGGACGGTGAGCCGGTCGGTGGCCATCCCGGACTGGGCGAGTACAGACCTGGTGCGCGAGCTCGGCGACCGGCTGGACGTCCCGGTCGAGGTACGCAACGACATCCAGCTGCTCGCCCGCGCGGAGCACCTGTGGGGTGCTGCAGTCGGCTACCAGCACGCCCTGCTGGTGTGGCTGGGCCGGCGCCCCGCGGTCAGCCTGATCCTGCGAGGCCGGCCCTACACCGGGGCGCACGGCACCGCCGGCGACCTGTCCCGGGTCGGGCTCGGCCCCGCCGACACCTCGTGGCGGGGCCGCGGACAGTGGTTGCCGGACCTGGACCAGGGCACCGGCGACGACCCGCTGGCCCCGCTGCTGCAGGCCGCTCAGTCCGGGGACACCGAGGCGCTGGCGGTGCTGGGTCGCTGGCTGCAGGACCTCGCACCGTTCATCTCGCTGTTCGCCGCTGTGGTGGATCCGGAGGTGATCGTGCTCAGCGGGCCGCTGGTCCCGTTCGCCGAGTCGCTCGTGCCGGTGCTGGAGGACGACCTGGCGGCGCACCTGCAGCAGCGTCCGCCGATCCGGATCAGCTCCGGCGGCGTCGACGCCGTCGTGGACGCCGCGGCACGGTTCGCCGGCGAGCGGGTGCACAGCACCCTGATGGACAACGGGGGCAACGGAGTGGCCCGGCTCGACCGGTCCGCGCTGCACCGGCTGGCCTGAGTCTCCCTCGCGGCCACCAGGTCAGCTGAGATACCTAGCCGCCACCTGAGATGACGTCCTGGTGCCCCGATCCGCTGATCGCTTCAGTCCGATCAGCGATACCGACGCCGCCCATGGAGCCGACCAGGTCGGCCTGGTGCCCTCAGCCGGGCAGCTGGACACCTGCGGTGCTCAGCCGGGCAGCTGCACCTGCCCGCACAGGTGCACGGCCAGGCCGAGCCGGTCGAACATCGCAGCCTTGGCTGCCAGCGCCTTGTCCGCCGTGGCAGCGTCCGGGGCGTAGACCACCTGGATGTGGTTGGCCTTGTGCCGGGCCATGAACTGGTCGCGGCTGACTCCGTGCAGCACGGCATGCATCACCGGCCACTCCGGGTTGGTCATCTCCTTGCGCCGGTCGCTCTCCGCCTCGGGGAGCGCTACGGAGGTGGCGCGACCCAGATCCACGTGCAGTCCGCCGTCAGCGATGTACACCCGGGACCAGACCACCTCACCGGGCCGGGAGACCCCGTTCAGCGTGGCCCCGCCGGCGGGGAAGAACACCGGCCCCTGCCGCCAGCCCTCGGCGCTGGCATATCCGCCGTCCAGGTGCGAGGCGGGCACCGACCCGGAGATCTCCATCGTCCACACATAGTCGCCGTCGAACTCCTCGCCCCAGCGCACGTCGTGCAGGGTGGTGGCCGGGTCCAGGCCCATCGCCCGCCAGATCCGGTGGGTGACCAGCGCGTCGACGGCCACGCCCTCGTCCACCTCGTTGAAGTGCGGCAGGGCGCGGCCCTCCCAGAGCACCCGGGAGCCGTCCCGGCTGGTCACCGGCGGGCGGACCTCGTTGTTCAGCAGCCCCTCGACCAGGTCGGAGGCTGGGCACAGGTTCTTCAGCCCCTGCTGGTACTGGATACCGACGGCGTCCAGCCCGAAGTCGTCGCTCATCCGCAGCACCGCCACGTACATCTTGTACTGCCAGCGCAGCTGGGACTCGGTGAGTTCGGTGGCCTCGTCGGTGCCGAGCCGGAAGGTCATCCCGGCCTCCCGCAGCCACTGCCCCACCGCGTCCGCCTCGGCGTCGGACACCTGTTGCATCTGCGCCCACAGCTCGCTCTGCGAGAGCCGCTCCTTGTACACGCCGATCGGGTTCAGCAGCTCGTCGTCGATGATGGCGTTGTACATGCCCATGCAGCCCTCGTCGAAGACGCCGATGATCGCCTTGGCGTGCAGCAGCTCCTCGGCCAGCGCACGGCCCAGCGCGGTCTCGTCGGTCTCGGGCAGCGCGGGCAGGTCGCGCACGTGGGAGTCGTCGTGGGTGACCTGGCCGTTGGCGAGCCAGCCGGCCAGGCGCTCGGTGAACCAGTCGTCGGTGCCGTCGACGGTCCACAGCGTGGAGTAGGGCTTACCCATCTTCGTCAGGCCGCCGTTCAGGCCGAGCAGACCGACCAGCCCGGGCCAGTCAGGCACGAAGTTCGCCACGGTGAGGATCGGGCCGGCGTGGCTGCGCAGCCCGGGCAGCACGTGGCTGGAGTACTGCCAGTTGCCGATCGCCACCACCAGCGGCACCTCGCGCGGGATGGTCGCGAACACCTCCAGGCCCATCCGCTGGCTGGAGATGAAGCCGTGCCCGGTGACCGGGTCGATGCCGTGGGCGCGGACCACCCGGTACCCCTGGGCCTCGATCGCGCTGGTGAGCATCTGCTCCAGCGCCTGCTGCACCGGCCAGCTCGCCTGGTTCGCCGACTCCCGCAGGTCACCGCTGGAGACGAGGTAGACCGTGCCTGGTTCGGCCGGTGCGGGGGCATCGATGGTCGGCATCGCGTAGCTGGTCATGGGTTGCATCCTCTCCGACGGCGTCGCTGCGGTCTGCTGCACGGCCTGCGGAGGCCATGGCTGCACACCTGGCGCCACGGTAGCAGAAATCGATTACAGCCTGCCGGGTGTGCCGCCACGCGCGCCGCCCGCCCCCTGCACCCCTCGCGCCGGTGCGGTTATGGTCGCTGAAATCGATTGCGGGCGACCATAACCACACCCCGCGGGCCGGTGGGCCGGTAGGTGGGTGGGTAGGTGGGTGGGTCGGTAGGTCGGCGGGCCGGCGGGTGGGGCGACGGGCCGGCGGGTGGGTCGGTAGGCCGGCGGGTGGGTCAGCCCGCTGTGCGCGCGTCCCGCCAGTCGATCGCCTGGGCCACCTCGGTCAGGTCGTAGTCCGGACCGCTGACCCCCACGGTGAACAGGCTCGCACCTGCCGCCACGAACCCCTCCGCCTGCTCCGGACCGGGCCAGGCCGCGGACCGGGCGATGTCCGCGGCGTCCCGGCCCACGTCCGCACTGTGCTGGGCGAGCACACCGCTCTTGTGGCTGAACGTCTCCAGGTCGCCGAAAGCGTGCCAGATGTCGGCGTGCTCGGCTACCAGGCGCAGGGTCTTGCGCTCGCCGCCGCCACCGATGAGCAGCGGCAGCGGGCCCAACGGCGGCGGGTTCAGCCGCGCCAGACGAGTACGAATCCGTGGCAGGTACTCCCCCAGCAGTGCGATCCGGCTGCCCGGGGTGCCGAACTCGTAGCCGTACTCGCGGTAGTCCTTCTCGTTCCAGCCGGCGCCGACGCCCAGGATGAGCCGCCCACCGCTGATGTGGTCCACCGTGCGGGCCATGTCTGCGAGGAGATCGGGGTTGCGGTAGCCGCCCCCGGTGACCAGTGCGCCGATACGGACCCGCTCGGTCTGCTCCGCCCACGCACCCAGCACCGTCCAGCACTCGAAGTGGTACCCCTCGTCATCCCCGCGGAGCGGGAAGAAGTGGTCCCAGGTGAACGCGACGTCCACGCCGAGGTCCTCGGCGCGCAGCAGAGCATCGCGAAGCTGGTCGTAGTCGGGAGCGTGCTGGGGCTGCAGTTGGACGGCGATCTCTACCGTCATCGAAACCTCTCTCCTGGACAGCGGGTACAGCACCCCGATCCTCCCAGACCCCGGACGCTCAGCCGGGAACCAGAGCCGGCCGCCCAGCCGACCGCATCACCGCTCAGCCGACCCGCACCGACGAGCCACGCACCGGCACCAGCTCGACCCAGGTGTTCCCGGGGGCGAGCGCGACCGGGTCACCATCGAGGGTCAGCGCCAACGGCTCGTCCTCCCCGTCCTTGGTCCAGGTGCACTCCAGACTGCGACCGCTGCTGGCCACGATCGCATCCCCGCTACCGGTCAGCTCGGTCTCCGGCACCGACGCTCCGGAGGGGTCCACGTAGGAGGTGGTCACCACCTCGACCCGGAGCACCACCACGTTCACCGTGTAGATCCGGTCGGAGTCGGTGGTCACGGCGTCCTGGCCAGCCTCCGAGCGCAACCACACCTCGTCACCGGAGTCCCAGGTCCAGCTGGGCGTGGCGGAGGGGAAGGAGACGCGGATGCTCTCCGTGGGGTCGCCATCGGTGGCGGCTGTGGCATCTGCCGCAGTCTCGGCGAAGGTGAGCTGCTCCGGCGGCGGCTCGGAGTGGTCGGAGTCCGCGTGGTCCAGGAACACCTGCGGCTCGCCGAACAGGTTGTGCGGGGCGTAGCGGTCGCTGCTGCGACGGAACCCTGGCGAACCCAGATCGTCGGCGAACAGCTGCAGACCCGCCTCCCGCAGCGCGTTCACGAACGGCGCCTGCCCACCGGAGAAGACCATCAGTCCGCCGTAGGGTGCAGCGATCGCTGGGTCCATCGGCCGCACCGACCGCACCGGGCCGAACGTCTCCGGCAGCCGAGAGTGGTACACCGCCCCATACCGGGTGATGCCACCCTCGACCATCTCCTCCCAGACCACGTCCGCCTCCTGCAGCCCGGTCTGCGGCCGGGAGGCGATCGAGTTCTCGATCTTCACCGTCATCGCCGGCCGGTCCACGATGTCTCCGGTCTTGCCGGTCAGCGGCCAGGTCGGCTCCGGGGTCGGCGTGGGACTGGGCGTGGGGCTCGGGCTGGGCGTGCTGGTCGGTCCGGCCGTGCCAGTGGTCTTGCTGAGGCTGGTGCTGCAACCAGCGAGCACTCCGGCCGGCCCGAGCAGAGCCGCAGCGGCGAGGACGTGGCGGCGCGACGGGGGCCGCTGCGGTGTGGTCACCGTCCAACGGTACGCCGC
>DATGRZ010000064.1:0-3600 GCA_035303065.1 Ruania sp. | reverse complement strand
GAGGCCGGCTCCAGCGTGGTGCTGGTGGAGGAGATGACCGGCGCCGGTGCCGTCACCGACACTGCCGCACAGTGGCAGGTCGAGGGCACCGACCTGGGCATCATGTGGGACGACGGCCACGGCGGTGTGCTCACCGCGTTCGGGGACACCTTCGGCGACTGGTCCGGGGACGGCGGCGGCGGCCAGGACTGGCGCTCGAACGTGCTGCTGCGATCCACCGATGCCGACCTGACCGACGGGATGTCCTTCGACTGGGCGCTCGAGGACGCCCCCGGGCACGCCGGGGAGATCATCGGCTCGGCGAAGGTGCCTGGCGAGGAGCACACCACCATCCCCACCGCCGGGATCGAGATCGAGGGACGCCAGTACCTGTCCTACATGTCGGTGCGGGAGTGGGGCGAGCCGGGCCAGTGGTGGACAAACTTCGCCCAGCTGGTCTACTCCGACGACGGCGGGCAGACCTGGAGCAGCGACGGGATGCCCCGGTGGGAGAACGATGCGGACGGGTCCAGCCCGTTCCAGATGCATGCCTTCGTCCGCGACGACGGCTACCTGTACGTCTTCGGCACGCCGAACGGTCGGTTCGGGGCCGCCCACCTGGCGCGGGTCGCCGAGGGCGAGGTCGCCGACCAGGCCGCTTATGAGTACTTCACCGGCGAGGGGTGGACCGCCGACCTGGCTGACGTGCAGCCGGTGGTCGGACCGAGCGTGGCCGAGCTGTCCGTGCACCGGGACGCCGAGACCGGGCTGTGGCTGATGGTGTACCTGAACGAGGACGTGGACCTGGTGCTGCGCACCGCCACCGAGCCCACCGGACCGTGGAGCGAGGCGCAGGTGCTGGCCAGCTCGGCGGACTACCCGGGTCTGTACGGCGGGTACGTCCACCCCTGGTCGCCCAGCGGTGAGCTGTACCTGGCGATGACCCTGTGGGGCGGGTACAACGTGGCGCTGATGCACGCCCAGTACGACGCCGACGGGCAGCTGGTCCGGCCGAACCTGCTCGCGGACCCCAGCTTCGAGCGCACCACCGACCTGGGCGCCGATGGTCCCTGGCAGCTGACCGGGACCGGCGGCATCGACACCGAGATCGCCGAGGCGAAGCTCGGCGGGCACCAGTTCTGGCTGCGGGATGCCGAGGGGTCGGCGGAGCTGAGCCAGACCGTGGGGGTGCGCCCGCACACCACCTACCGGCTCAGCTGCTGGTTGCGCACCGGCGGGGCGAGCGGACCGGGGGTGCTCGGTGCCCGCCCGGCTGCCGGCTCCGGTGGTGAGCTGGCCGTGGACTTCACCGACCTGGAGGGCTGGCAGCAGCTCAGCGGCACAGTGGACAGCGGCTCGGCGGACAGCCTCCAGGTGTACATCTCCACCACGTTCGATGGTGGAGACCGGTGGGTGCAGGGCGATGACTGCTCCCTGGTGGAGGTCGCCGGCGGCGGTGGTGAGGCGGCTGGTGGCTCACCCGTGGCCGCGGTCGCCGGCGGAGTGGTCGGCGCCGGCGTGCTCGCCGGTGGCGTGTTTCTGATCCGTCGACGGAACCGTCCCTGATCCACCCGGCCCCTCCGCCGCCCCACCCCCTGCACCCCCGGCCGCCACCCCTCTGCCACCCCCTGCCGCCACCCCTCTGCCACCCCCGGCCGCCCCCGCGGGGGTGCGGTTATGGTCGTTCGAAACCGGTTTCGGGAACCATAACCGCACCCGCGCGAGCGCGGGTCGCTGCTCAGTGCCCGCCGTCCCGCCAGAGCCGGGACTCTTCCTGGTCCAGCAGCGACTGCGCCTCGGACAGCACCCTGGAGCTGCGGGCGCCGATCGAGCGGGCGTCCAGCAGTGCACCCCGTTCAGCATCCAGAGCACGACGGCGCAGGGCACGGTACTGCTCATAGGTTCCGTCGCTGTCGGCTTCTCGGGCAGCGGCCATGCGTAGTCGGGCCTCGTTGCGTACCCGGTCCAGCACGGCGGGGTCGACCTGCTCGCCGGCGGTGGACAGTGCCTCGTCGCTGATCGCAGCGAGCCCGGCCTGGGTGATCTCCTCCAGCAGGCTGGCCAGCTCCTCCCGGTGTGCCTCGGCGTCGGTACCGCGGAGCCGGAGCCGGCGGATCACCATCGGCAGCGTGCTGCCTTGCAGCAGCAGCGTGGTCACACTGACCGTGAACGCCACCAGGACCAGCTGCGGCCGGTAGGGCAGGTCCCGCGGCAGCGTCTGGGCGGCCGCCAGCGTGATCACTCCGCGCATCCCAGCCCAGGCGAGCACTGCACCGCCGCGCCAGCTCAGGCCCTGGGACGCAGCGAAGTCGATGTCCGCCTGTCGGCGGGCGAGGAACCGGCGGCCGACTGCGAGCCGGGCGCGCAGCCGCTCGTCGGACGGCTCCACCTGGTTCATCCGTTCGGCCATCGTCGCCAGCCGCGGGCTGTGCTCCGCGGCGTGCCGGGCCTCCCGACGCAGCTCGGCCACCAGCGGCACCATGAACAGCACCCGGACGACGATCAGCACCCCGGTACTGAGCAGACCGATCAGCACTGCGGAGCCGACGCCCAGGCGGTCCTCCTGGACCGCCTCCACCAGCGGCTTGAGCTCCACGCCGAGAAGAAGGAACACCCCGTTCTCCAGCACGAACTGGATGGTGCGCCAGTTCAACCGCTCACTGATCCGGTCCTGGGCAGTGAGTCGCTTGGCGCCGCGGTGACCGGTGACCAGGCCGGCGATCACCACCGACAGCACCCCGGAGGCGTGCAGCTGCTCGGCGGGCAGGTAGGCGATGAACGGGACCGCGAACGATACGGCGGTGGTCAGCACCGGGTTGTGCAGCCGGGAGCGGACCTCCACTGCGAGGTACCCGATCACCAGGCCGATCACGACAGCGGCCAGCACGGCCAGCACGAAGTCGCCGAGCACGTCCCAGAAGGTGACCGCGGCAGCGGTCGCGCCGATGGCGGTACGCAGCAGCACCAGGGCGGTGGCGTCGTTGACCAGACCTTCGCCTTCGAGTACCGACACCAGCCGCGGCGGCAGGCCCAGGCGCTTCCCGACAGCAGTCGCGGCCACTGCGTCCGGTGGGCTGATCACCGCGCCGAGCGCGAACGCCGGTGCCAGCTCCAGGTTCGGGAACACCAGGTAGAGCACGAACCCGGAGACGGCGGTGCTCACGAGCACCAGCACCACCGAGAGACTGCTGATCGCCTTGAGGTTGCGGCGCAGGTCGATGATCGGCACCGTGACCGCCGCGGAGTACAGCAGCGGTGGCAGCACCCCGACCAGGATCCACTCCGGTTCCAGCTCGATCGACGGGGTGCCGGGGATCAGGCTGAAGATCACTCCGACGAGCACCAGCACCAGCGGGGCGGCCACCCCGAGCTTGGTGGAGAACCGGGCCACCAGGACGATCGTGACGATGGCGATGGCGCCACCCCACGCAAAGTCCATAGGGTGATTTTGCCAGGTCCACCCGGAGGCTGAGGTGCAAGTGCACCGACAGGAGGAGAGGCCCACCCCGGGACGGCACCGCGGGGTGGACGTCGGCGCACCCAGATCCCGCCGCCGGACCGATGTGCCGCACCCCGGCCCCGGCGCAGGATCGAGACATGACCACGATCCACGCCCCCCGC